>DATHCE010000238.1:0-3270 GCA_035319685.1 Bryobacteraceae bacterium
GCCCAACCGCGCTTTGCGGAAGGTTGCGCCGGCGGCGATGATCTCCGATAAATTGGCCCCGTGCAGCCACGCGCCGGCGAGCGAGGCATGGGTGAGCGTGGATCCGCTCAAATCCGCGCCGGCCAGATTGGCGCGTTGCAGATCGGCGCGTTCCATCTTGGCGCCGCTCAAATCCGCGCCGGCAAGATTGGCGTCGAGCAGGGTCGCACCGGACAGAATCGCCTGCCGCAGAATCACTCCCGCCAGATTGGAATCGTTGAGCGTCATCCCGGTCAAATCGGCCTGCCGCCCGGCCGAAGGATCCTCGAGCCAGGCTTCGTGCGCGCGCAAAATTCCGGTTAGGGGTGTCTCGGTCGTAAACATGCTCCGAAGCTCTTATCGGTCCGATGGGAGGATTCTTGGGACGGGTCTTGTTAAACTAGGATCGATGACGTTAGATGAATTAGAAAGAGAATACGTTACGCTCCGCCAGCAGGCTGACGCCGTGCGGAGCTATCTTTGACGCTCCCACCCGCCGCGCGCAGTTAGCCAAACTGGAAGAACAAACCAACGCACCCGATTTCTGGTCGCAGCCCGAAAAACACCAGAAAGTGATGCAGGAACGCAAGCGGCTGGAGGAGCAAATCGGCCAGGACTCGAAGATTGCTTCGCTCGTCTCCGATGTGGAAACGCTGTTCGAGCTCGCGCGGGAAGGTGAAAACGTCGACGGCGAACTGGAGCGGGAAATGCGCGCGTTTTCGGGCGAATTAGCGAAACTCGAAGACAAGATGCTGCTCTCCGCCGAAAACGACCGGCGCAGCGCCATCGTGACCATCCATCCGGGCGCAGGCGGAACCGAAAGCCAGGACTGGGCGGAGATGCTGCTGCGCATGTATCTGCGATGGGCCGAGCGCAATCAGTTCGAAACGGTGGTGACGGACCGGCTGGAAGGCGAAGGGGCGGGCATCAAATCGGTGACCTTCGAAGTCAACGGCGAAAACGCCTACGGCCTGTTGCAGAGCGAGGTGGGCGTGCACCGGCTGGTGCGCATCTCGCCGTTCGACGCCAATGCGCGGCGCCATACGTCGTTCGCTTCGGTGTTCGTGTACCCGCAAATCGACGACGAGATTAAGATCGACATCCGGCCCGAGGATTTGCGCGTGGACACGTTTCGCGCCTCCGGCGCGGGCGGCCAGCACGTCAATCGGACCGATTCGGCGATCCGCATGACGCATCTGCCGACGGGCCTCGTCGTGCAGTGCCAGAATGAGCGCAGCCAGCACAAGAATCGCGCCTCGGCGATGAAGCAGCTTCGGGCCAAGCTGTACGAATTCGAGCTCGAAAAGAAACAGGCCGAGGAACGCAAGCTCGAAGACACCAAACTCGGCATCAATTTCGGCAGCCAGATCCGCAGTTACGTGCTCGCACCTTACCGATTGATCAAGGATCATCGCACCAAGCTGTCGGTGGGCGACGTGGATCGCGTGCTGGACGGCGATCTGGAAGAGTTCATTCACGCATATCTGGTTTTCCGAAAGACCGGAAAAACAGCGGCGGAGGGCAAGGATGAGTTGCCAGAGTAAGGCAAGGAGTCAGGAGTCAGGACGAAAACCCTGGCGGCCGTCAGGCCTTTATACTGACTCCTGACTCCTGACTCCTGTCTCCTGACCCTTGTTAGCGAATGACCATCTCCCTCACTGACGCCGCGAACCTCATCCGCCGGGGCGGCCTGGTCGCATTTCCGACCGAAACGGTTTACGGCCTCGGCGCCAACGCGTTCGATGCCGCGGCGGTCGCCAAGATTTTCGATCTGAAAGGCCGGCCGTCCACCAGCCCGCTGATCGTGCATGTCGCGTCGATCGATATGGCGAGGAAACTGGCCGCGCGCTGGCCGCCGCTGGCCGAGCAACTCGCGCAAAAGTATTGGCCCGGTCCGCTGACCATGGTGCTCGAAAAGTCGCGCGAAATTCCGGACATCGTCACCGCCGGATTGCCGACGGTGGGGCTGCGCATGCCGGATCATCCCATCGCGCTCGAGCTGATTGAAGCCGCCGGCGTGCCCATCGCCGCGCCTAGCGCCAACCGCTTCACGCATCTTTCGCCGACCTCGCCCGATCACGTGCGCGAGGAGTTTGGCGATGCGGTGGCGATTCTGGACGGCGGGTCATCGCGCGTGGGCATCGAATCGACCGTGGTTTCGATCCACAACGGAGCGCTCACGCTGCTGCGTCCGGGTTTGATTCGCTTCGACGAAATCGAGCCGTCGCGCGCGCCGGAACCGGGCGCGCATTCCTTGCCGCATCCCGCTCCGGGCATGCATCCTCGCCATTACAGCCCGGCCACCCCTGTGCTGCTGGTGAATCATCCGAACGAGCTTCCCGACCGCAAGGGCGCATACGTGTGGCGGCAGGAATCGGGGATCACCTCGCGCAGCGTGCGCATGCCGCGCGATCCCGAACGCTACGCCAACCGGCTGTACAGCGTGCTGCATGAGCTGGATCGGGAGCGCTGGCCGTGGATCGCGGTGGAAATTCCTCCCGATCGCCCCGAATGGGCCGCCATTCGCGACCGTCTCCGCCGCGCGAGCGTCAAACGGTAGAATACTTCAGTGCTACAGCCCGTCAACAGCGGACGTGAGCTGATCCAGGAAATCGATCAAACCATCACGCCGACGCCCACGCTCTGGTGGCTCGGGCATGGCGGATTCATCTTCCGGTTCGCCAATATCACGTTCTACATCGATCCTTTTTTTTCGACGCCGGAGGAACACCGGCGCCTGATCGCGGCTCCGCTGAGCGGCGCCGAGGTGCGCCACGCCGACCTGATTCTTTCGACCAGCGCGGCGCTCGACGCGCCCACGGTCACGGCGATGCTCGCGGCGTCGAAACGAGCGAAGCTGGTGCTGCCGAAAAGCGCGGCCGATCGCGCGCACCAGGCGGGCATCGCGTACGATCGAATGACCACCACGGACGCCGACCTGCGCATCGAGTATTTCAAGGACAATCTCTACGGCCGCGTTTACGCCGTCCCTTCCGCGCATCCCGGACTGGACTGGACGCCGGCCGCCGGCTATCCGCGGCTTGGGTACCTGATCCGGTTCGGGCGCTGGACCATTTATCATTCAGGCGACGGCGCGCCCTTTGAAGCGCTCGCGGCGCGATTGCGTCCGTTCAACGTGAACGTCGCGCTGCTGGGGATCGGCGAGGAGAATTTTTCCGTGAGCGCGGCGGCGCAGCTCGCCGGGGACATTGGCGCGGGATGGATCGTACCGATGCGCTACGGAACTTTCGC
>DATHCE010000239.1:0-5040 GCA_035319685.1 Bryobacteraceae bacterium
GGCATTCCTCGCGCGACTTGCCTTGCCCGTTCGCACCTGGCACCTCGGCGCAATAGGCGACGTACCAGGGGCCGTCCTGCTCCACGATCGCGGTGAACTCGTTGTGCATGGTTCGATTTTACCGCCGATCGCAGTTTCGACCTAGATGTCGTAATACAGCGCGAACTCGTATGGGTGCGGACGCAAGCGTACTGCGTCGGCTTCGTTTTTGCGCTTGTACGCGATGAAGGTTTCGAGCAGCTCTTCACTGAACACGTCACCCTTCAACAAGAACGCGTGGTCGTCTTCGAGACAGCTCAGCGCTTCGTCGAGCGATGCGGGCATCGACGGGACCGCTTTCATCTCCTCGGGCGAGAGATCGTAGATATCCTTATCGAGAGGCTCGCCCGGATCGATTTTGTTCACGACGCCGTCAAGACCCGCCATCATCATCGAGGCGAACGCGAGGTACGGATTCGAACTCGGATCGGGCGGGCGGAACTCGACGCGCTTCGCCTTCGGGCTGGCCGAGTACATCGGGATGCGGCAGGCCGCCGAACGATTGCGGCGCGAATAGGCGAGATTGACCGGCGCTTCATAGCCCGGAACCAAACGCTTGTAACTATTGGTGGTGGGCGCAATGATGGCCGAAAGCGCGCGGGCGTGCTTCAGCAATCCGCCGATGTACCACAGGGCCATCTGGCTCATGCCCGCGTACATGTCGCCGGCGAACAGGGGGTTGGAGCCCTTCCACAGGCTTTGATGCGTGTGCATTCCGCTGCCGTTGTCGCCGAACAGAGGCTTGGGCATGAAGGTCACGCTCTTGCCGTATTGATACGCGACGTTACGGATGACGTACTTGTAGGTCATCATGTTGTCGGCCGAGCGCACCAGCGTGTCGAAGCGCTGATCGATTTCGCACTGGCCGCCGGTCGCGACCTCGTGATGATGGCACTCGATGTCGAGCCCGCACCTGATCATCACCTCGACCATTTCGGCGCGCAGGTCCTGATAATGGTCGGTGGGCGGGACCGGAAAATATCCTTCCTTATAGCGCGGACGGTAGCCGAGGTTGTTGGCCTCGCGGCCCGAATTCCAGCGGCCCTCTTCGGCGTCGATGAAGTAATAACCTTCATGCGCGTTCTGATCGAAACGCACGTTGTCGAAAATGAAAAATTCCGCTTCCGCGCCGAAATAGGCCGTGTCGGCCAGCCCGGAGTTCTTGAGATACATCTCGGCCTTGTGAGCGATCCAGCGCGGATCGCGATCATAGTGCTGGCGCGTGATCGGATCAATGACGTCGCAGGTCATGGTCAAGGTTCGGGTCTCATAGAAGGGATCGATAAAGGCGGTGGTGGGGTCGGGGATCAGAAGCATGTCGCTCTCATTGATCGCGGCCCAACCGCGGATGCTCGAACCATCCATGCCGAAGCCCTCTTCAAAGGAATCTTCGTGAAGCTGGCTGATCGGATAGGAAACGTGATGCTGCAGACCGGGCAGATCGGTGAAGCGCAAGTCCACCTGCTTGGCGTCGTGCTTTTTGGCGTATTCGATAATGTCTTTCGGCGTGTTAGCTGCGTGGCTCATGTTTAGATAATCCCATTGCGGGGCTCCTCTCGGCGAATCAATATTTTGAATGAGAGCGATAAACTACTTGTCGTGGAGCAGATCGCACTCAATTGGGGCGCAGAACCCAATCTTTACACGGTCAGCGACCTGACGCAAGCGATGCGCGAGGCGCTGAATGAACGGTTTACCGACATCTGGGTTTCGGGCGAAATTTCCGGCACCAGGGTTCCCGCCAGCGGCCACTATTATTTCACGCTGAAGGACGAGACGGCGCAACTGCGCTGCGTGTGCTACCGGATGACGGCGCGGCTGCTGAAATTCAAACCGCAGGACGGCATTGCGGCGCTGGTGCGCGGCCGGATCGATTTTTACGAGGCGCGCGGCGAAGTGCAGATGATCGTCGAAGTGATCGAGCCGCAGGGGCATGGGGCGTTGCAGCTCGCCTTCGAGCAGTTGAAGAGGAAGCTGGCCGCGGAGGGTCTGTTCGAGGCGGCGCGCAAGCGGCCGATTCCCGCGTTCCCGAAGCGAATCGGCATCGTGACGTCGCCCTCGGGCGCGGTGATTCGCGATATTCTGCAGATCCTCGAACGCCGGTTTGCGGGGCGGCACGTGCGCATTTTTCCGGCGCAGGTGCAAGGCGAGGGATCGATCGAGCAGGTGACGGCGGGGATCGATTATTTCAGCCGGTCGGGATGGGCGGAGGTGGTGATTGTCGCGCGCGGCGGAGGATCGCTCGAAGATTTGTGGACGTTCAACGAAGAGACGGTAGCGCGGTCGATTGCGGCGAGCGCGGTGCCGGTGATTTCAGCGGTGGGTCACGAGACCGATTTCACCATCGCGGATTTCGTCGCGGATTTGCGCGCACCCACGCCATCTGCCGCGGCGGAATTGGTGATTGGAACGCGAGAGAGCATCGAGGAGCGGTTCGATGCCGCGGAGATCAAGCTGCGGCAGTCGATCCGATTGAGCCTGGCGCTGCTGGCCCGCAGGTTTCATGCGCTGGCGGTGGATCGGACCAGGTTGCATCGCGCGATCGGCAAGCAGATGCAGCGAGTGGATGAAATGGATTACCGGCTGCGGGACCGGTGGCGCGGGATTCTGGATTCGCGGAGGCGAGCGCTCGATCTGGTCACGTCGCGGTTGGGGATGTCGGATGTGCGATTGAAACTCGCGGGCGGGCGGCGAAGGTTGGGGACGTCGGAGGCGTCGATCCGGCAGGCGATGCGTTTCGAGTTGAGCCGGGCTCAGGGGGAATTGGCTCGGCTGGAGGCGCATTTGCGGCAGTTGAGCCCGCTGAATGTGCTGGAGCGGGGGTATGCGATCGTCGAACGGGACGGGGTGATCGTGAAGTCGCCGGAGGATGCTCCGGTGGGTTCGGAGATAACAGTGAGGCTGGCGGAGGGCCGTATCGGTGCGCGAGTCACCCGCGCTACTCCAGCCGGTAATTCGGAGCTTCCTTGGTGATGATCACGTCGTGGACGTGGCTTTCCCGAAGGCCGGCGGAGGTTACGCGAAGAAATTTTGCATTTTCGCGAAGCTCGGCGATGGTCGCGCATCCGCAGTAGCCCATGCCCGCGCGCAGACCTCCTACCAATTGGTAGACCAGATCCGATAACATGCCTTTGTACGGGACCCGTCCTTCGATGCCTTCGGGAACCAGCTTGCCGTTGGCCTCCTGCGAATAGCGATCCGAGGAGCCTTGCGTCATCGCTCCCATCGATCCCATGCCGCGATAGCTTTTGAATGTGCGGCCCTGATACAGGATTGTCTCGCCGGGGCTTTCTTCCGTGCCGGCGAACAGGCTGCCGATCATCACGCTATCGGCGCCGGCCGCGATCGCTTTGGTCACGTCGCCCGAAAATTTAATGCCGCCGTCGGCGATGATGGGCACGCCGGTTCCGCGCGCGGCCTTGGAACATTCGGCGATCGCGGTGATCTGCGGGACTCCCGCGCCGCTAACCACGCGAGTGGTGCAAATCGACCCCGGTCCGATGCCGACCTTGATTCCGTCGACTCCCAGTTTGATCAGATCGCGCGCACCTTCGATCGTAGCGACGTTGCCGGCAAGCAGCTCCACTTGAGGCAGCGCGCGCTTGATCGCCGCGATCGCCTCCATCACGCGGCTGCTGTGGCCGTGCGCGGAATCGACGGCAAGCACGTCCACCTTTTTCCTCACTAATTCTTGCGCGCGTTCGAGATAATCGCCCGAGGAGCCGAGCGCAGCGCCCACGCGAAGTCTGCCCTGCTCGTCTTTGGCGGCGTTCGGATACTTCAACTTTTTCTGAATATCCTTGACGGTGATCAGGCCCTTCAGGTTGTAATGATCGTCCACCACCAGCAGTTTTTCGACGCGATGCTTGTGCAGAATGGCTTCGGCTTCCTCGAGCGTAGTGCCGACGGCGACGGTGATGAGATTCTCCTTGGTCATCACCTTTTCGATGGGCAGGTCGTAGCGGGTTTCAAAGCGCAGATCGCGATTGGTGAGAATTCCAACCAGCTTGCCGTGTCGGGTGACCGGAACGCCGGAGATGCGATAACGCTTCATAACGTCGAGCGCGTCGGAAATTTTCTGCTCGGGATCGACCGTCACCGGGTCGACGATCATGCCGCTTTCCGAACGCTTCACGCGATCCACTTCCTCGGCCTGGCGTTCGATGGTCATGTTGCGGTGAATGATGCCGATGCCGCCCTGCTGGGCGAGTGCGATCGCCAGGTGCGATTCGGTAACGGTGTCCATCGCGGCGCTGACCACCGGAATGTTCAGGCCTATCTTGCCTGTCAGCCAGGTGCGGGTATCGGTTTGGGCCGGGACGACGTCGCTGCGCGCGGGCAGCAATAAAACGTCGTCGAACGTGAGGCCTTCACTGATTGTTTCAGGAATCATGCAGGTGTAATTTTGATGATACAGCAAGCGCCCCGGATGCGCGTCTGATAAACTTAAAGTTCCCATATGATTTCAGCAACACAATTGCGTCCGGGCATGGTGATCAAGTTCAACAAGGACTTGTTCTCGATCTTCAAGATGGAGCATCGGACGCCGGGCAACCTGCGCGGCTTCGTTCAGGTGAAGATGCGAAATTTCAAGACCGGCACGATGATCGAGCACCGGTTCAGCTCGGAAGATCGCGTGGAGCGCGCCTCGCTCGATGAGCACGAGATGGAATATCTCTACGACGACGGCGAGTACTTCTACTTCATGAACACCGAAACGTTCGAGCAGATGCACCTGATGAAGGACCTGCTCGGCGACGCGGTGAATTTTCTGATCCCGCAGTTGAGGGTGAACGTCGAGTTTTACGAAGGCAAGCCGATCAGCGTGGAACTGCCGCCGTCTGTGGACATGACCGTGGTCGAGACGGAGCCGGGATTGAAGGGCGCGACGGTTTCCAACGTCACCAAGCCGGCCAAGCTCGAAACGGGGCTGGTGGTGCAGGTGCCGCCGTTCATCAATGAAGGCGAAAAGATTCGCGTGTCGACGTCGGAATCGACGTA
>DATHCE010000240.1:0-25219 GCA_035319685.1 Bryobacteraceae bacterium
GGCGATTTTTGCCCCCGGCATGACTCCCGGGGCTTGCCCGGCCCTTGCCGCTCAACGACATCGTCAAACCCTGGCGAGTGACGGGCGCGGCTTTGGCCATTCAACCCCTGGCATGGTTGGCGTGACATGAATTTCCGGACACGAAACGGTTCGTTCCAGGCCGCCACATTCCGCATCACCCGAGAAAGCTGAACAAGGAATCGGAAGGGCTGCCGGTCGAGCCGGCGCCGAGTAATGTCTGGTCCTCGGCAGACTGCAAGGCGGTCTGATCGTTGGTGGCTGAAGCCGCCGGAGATGCGGTTGTGGGCGACCCGGAAGCCGCGGATGGCACTGACGCCAGGACGGAAGATTCCAGGTTCGCAAGCACGCTGGTGAAGCTCGAACCGGAACTCGCCGAGGAACCCTCCGAGATTCCATACATCTGATCGACCACCTCTAACTGCATAGCCGCGTCGCTCAGTTGCACGACATCGGTGGGCGAGGCTTGCTCCAGCGCGGACACGATGGCCGGCGACGATAGCGCCGGTGAACTGACGTTCGAAAGAGTTTGCAGTAAATTGGCCACGCCCGGGTTGGTCGAAGAGACGGAACCCATCAGTCGGCACCTCCAATACTGTCATTTCGACCGCAAATGCGCGCTCTTTAGGAGTTTGTTGAAAAAAGGGGACACGGTACCTGCGTTCCGCAGACCGCTCTCGCCACGCCGATGTCACGCCGAACGACATTCCCTCTCGTCATCTGATATGATGGCGACGTTTTATTGAAGCGAGGGAACGCGCTATGTGGAGTACGAAGCTTTGGGCCTTTCTGGGCGCGGCGGGCGCATTGCTGGGGCAGTATACCCAGACCGACGCGCAAATCGGCGCGCGGCTGTATATCGCCAATTGCATTTATTGCCATGGGCCGGACGCCGATCAGGTTCCGGGCATCAATCTCGCACACGGCAATTTCAAGCACGCCGCTTCCGACGCCGATCTGGTGCAGATCATCCGCAACGGCATTCCCGGCACCGGCATGCCCGCGCAGACCAACATGCCGGAACCACAGGCGCGCACGATCGTCGCGTACCTGCGGTACCTGGCCGCGGCTCCGGCGAGCGACCTGCCTCCGGGAGCCGATGCTACGCGCGGGAAAGAAATTCTCGAGGGCAAAGGCGAGTGTCTGAAATGCCACCGCGTCAAGGACCAGGGCTCGCGGATGGGTCCGGACTTGAGCGACATCGGTTCGCTGCGCCGCGTCGTCGAGATGGAGAATAAGCTGACCGATCCCAATGCCGCGATTCTTCCGCAGAACCGGTTTTTCCGGGTAGTGACGCGCGACGGCACGACGATCACGGGAAGAATTCTCAACCAGGATACTTTCACCGTGCAGTTGATCGACGCGCGGGACCGGCTGCTGTCGTTTCAAAGAACGGATTTGCGCGAATTTGTTCCGGTGAGTTCGCCGATGCCGTCCTACAAGGGCAAGCTGACTTCCCAGGAAACGGCTGACCTGATTGCGTATCTGGTTTCTTTGAAAACTATTCGTTGAAGGAGATCGCACGTTTATGTATCGAATTTCCGCGTTGCTCATGATCGCCGCCGGCGCGTTACCGGCACAGGTCTCTTTCGACCGGCTGCTGCAGGCTGCCAAGGAGCCGAACAACTGGCTCACTTATTCCGGGAGCTTTAACAGCCAGCGCTACAGCGGCCTCACCCAGATCACGCCGGCCAACGTGAAGAATCTGGAGTCGCAATGGATGTTCCAGGCGCGTTCGCTCGAGAAGTTCGAGGCCACGCCGCTGGTGGTGGACGGGGTCATGTACACGGTGCAGGCGCCCAACGATGTGATCGCTCTCGACGCCGTGACCGGCCGGATCTTTTGGCAGTACTCGTATACGCCCTCGAAGGAGGCGCGCCCGTGCTGCGGGCGGGTGAATCGCGGCGTCGCCGTGCTGGGAGACACGCTGTTCATGGGCACCATCGACGCCCGGCTGATCGCGGTCGACGCCAAGAACGGCAAGCCGCTGTGGAACGTCGAAGTGGGCGATCCCGCCGCCGGCTATGCGATCACGCACGCGCCGCTGGTGATCAAGGATAAGGTGATCGTCGGCGTCGCGGGCGGCGAGTACGGGATTCGCGGATACATCGCGGCGTTCGACGTCAAGACCGGCAAAGAAATCTGGCGATTCTACACCATTCCGGGAAAAGGCGAGCCCGGCAACGAGAGCTGGGAGGGCGATTCCTGGCAGCATGGCGGCGCGTCCATCTGGGTGACGGGTTCCTACGACCCCCAACTGAACCTTACCTATTGGGGCGTCGGCAATCCCGGACCGGATTGGAACGGCGATGTGCGCAAAGGCGACAACCTCTACAGCGATTGCGTGGTCGCTCTGGACGCGGACAGCGGAAAGCTGAAATGGTATTACCAGTTCTCGCCTCATGACGAGTTCGATTACGATTCGGTGCAGGTGCCGGTGCTGGTGGACGCGGACTGGCAGGGCAAACCGCGCAAGCTGATGATGTGGGCCAACCGCAACGGCCTGTTCTACGTGCTGGATCGCGCTTCGGGACAGTTCCTGCTCGGTAAACCTTTCGCAAAGGTAACCTGGATGAACGGTTTTGACGAGCGCGGGAGGCCGATGAAAGTTCCGAGCGCGGCATCGAACCGCGAAGGGACGCTGATTTTTCCGGGCAACCAGGGCGCGACCAACTGGTACAACCCGTCGTATAGCCCGCGCACCGGCCTCTTCTATATTCCGACCTGGGACGACTATTCTTCGCTGTTCGTCAAGCAGGACGCAGAGTACACCCCAGGCCAGACGTATAGTGGCGGCGGGCCGAGGAACACTACCGCGCCGATCACTTCCGGGCCCTTCAACTATCGCAAGGAAGGCGAGCAGTACGGAGCGATCCGGGCGATGGATCCGAAGACCGGCGAAAAGAAGTGGGAATTCCGGATGGACGACGTGACCGACGCCGGGGTCCTGACCACGGCATCGGACCTGCTGTTCAGCGGCGGCCGCGAAGGATACTTCTTCGCGCTGGATGCGCGCAACGGGTCGCTGCTGTGGAAGGCCGTGGTCGGCGGCCGCGTGCAGTCGGGTCCTATGACGTATTCAGTGAACGGCCGGCAATACGTGGCGGTATCGGCGGGCAATGCGCTGTTTTCGTTCGCGCTACGCCAATAGGATTACTTCGCCGGATGCAGAATCAGCTTCTGCACGCGCCAGTTCAGGATCTCAGCGACGTAAAGAGTGTTCTCCGACGCGCAGTCCATTTCGTGAACCCAGCCGAACTGTTTCATCTGACGGCCGGTCTGGCCGAACATGCCGAGAAGCTGGCCGTCGAGACTCAATTTATAGATGCGGCCGGGATAAGCGTCGGCGCTGTAGAGATATTGCGTAGGGCCCGGCGAGATGCAGATAGCCCACGGCGTGCCGCTGCCCATCAGACCGCCTATGGCGCGCTCCGGAGCAGGCATGGCGCCCATCCAGGGATGGATTCCCGGCGGAACCGGCACCTCGATTTTGATCTCGCGAAGGAAGGTTCCTTCCGGATCGAAGACCTGAATGCGGCTGTTGCCGCGATCCGCAACATAAATGTTGCCTTTGGCGTCGGAGGTGATGCTGTGCGGCGTGTTGAACTGGCCCTGTTCCTTGCCGCGATCGCCCCATTGCTTCGACCAGTCGCCGTTTGAGTCGAATTTGGCGACGCGCGAGTTGATGTAACCGTCGCTAATGAAGATGTTGCCTTTGGTGTCCCAGGTGACGTCGGTGGGCTGGCGGAACTGGCCGTCGGCGGCGGGACGCGGCGGATTGGGGTGGGTCCAGGGGCCGGAGCCTTCATCGGAGGCTTCTTTCTTGCGGCCGAACACCATCGCCACCCGGCCTTCGGGATCGAATTTGATGATCATGTCCGAGCCTTTATCGATGGCCCAGATATTGTCTTGTTTATCGATGCGCACCGCGTGAGCGAAGCTCCACGCATATAGGTTGTGGCCGATTTCGCGGATAAATTTTCCGTCGGGCCCGAATTCGAGCAGTTGCGCCGCGGTGGCGCCGTACGCCGGTCCGGTGGAATTGCCGCGCGAGAAGACGAAAATGTGGCCTTTCGAATTGGTGGCGACGCCGGAGGCTTCGCCCAGGTACAGATTCGGAGGAAGTTTCAGCAGATTGGGAACGGAATCGAACGGGATAATGGGCACGCCTCCTCCGTCCTGGGCATAGGCGAGGACGGCGAAACATGCCAACGCAAGTGCGGCGAGTGGTTTCGAGGACATTCCCCTATTCTGCATCTTTTCTGCATCAGGGGCGGGTCTTCATCCGGGGCGGGTCTGCATCAGTGGCAGGTCTGCATCGGGGGCGGGTTCAAGTCATGCCGCTTTATCGCTCCGCGAGTGCATCCAGCCGTGGCCAAGCATCGGGCGATCGTTCGACAGTGCGCCGTGGTCCATTTCGATGTTCGCGAGGACCCATCGCACGCCCGCGTACACGCCCAGGGCGAACACCAGAAGGAAAGCGCCGGCGGTTGCGATCAAGGCCGCGGTTTCCAGGTGCAGGACAATCATGAGAAACACGCCGAAGCTGATCGCCAAAAGCACGCCGAGCACGACGGCTGCCATCGCCATCGCAACGTCCCTCATGATTTACTCCTTCGACACCATATCGAGCAGCACATCGGGTGCCACAATTTCAAGTCGTTTCACCACTTCATTTGATGCGAATCCTTCGCGGAGGACGCGTAAAACTTACGCTCATGGCTGCGACTTTTACACGCGCGAGCCATTTTCTGCTACACTCTTTTCTTTGTATCTGTGATTTCCCGCCGCAGTTTTCTCACTGGAATCGCCGGAGTCGTGGGCCCGCCTATGATCAATCTAGGCCGATTCCGCGCGTTCGCGAATAGCCCCGCTGAATATTCGGCCTTGACGATCGAACTGCTTCAAAGCACGACGTCGATTGATATGTTGGGGCTGCTGACGCTCAACTATCGCAAGTTCACGGAATGGGCGCGCCAGCCCAGCCAGTTTACCGGCGACGATTTGGCGCGCCTGAAAGCATCCGGCGTCACCGTATTTCATTCCGCCGTCGGATTCGACACCGGCGACATTTACACCGCATCGCTCGACGACATCACCGATTGGAATGCGTTTCTTCAAGCGCATCCCGATGAATTTCTGCGAATCGAAACGGCCGGGGATCTGGCAAGCGTCAAAGCGTCGGGCAAGATCGGTATCGTGATCGGGCAGCAGAACTCGGCGCACTTCCGCTCCATCGACGACGTCGCCCGTTTTTACCAGATGGGCCAGCGCGTTTCGCAGCTCACATACGACGACAACCGGCTCGGCGGCGGGTCCGTCACTTTTAAAAATGCCGGCCTGACGGATTTCGGCGGCGCGGTCGTGAAGCGGATGAATGAGCTCGGCATGGCGATCGATGTTTCCCATTGCAGCGATCGAACCACGGTCGATGCGATCGGCGCGTCATCGAAGCCGGTGCTGGTGACGCATTCCAACTGCCGGGCGCTGGTGCCGGGCAGCGCGCGCTGCAAGACCGACGAGGCGATTCGGGCGCTGGCGGCGAAGGACGGAGTCTTCGGCGTGACCATGATCCGCTTCTTTGTGCGGTCGAGCGGAGCGGCGACGCTCGAAGACATGCTCGATCACGTGGACCACGTGGCGCGGCTGGTGGGGGTGGAGCACATCGGCATCGGCAGCGACGTCGATCTGGTCGGGCACTCGCAGCGCGCGAACGCCGATTTGCAGGGCATCGAGTATCGCAAGAAATTCTTCGAGATCACCGAAGGGCTGGTGCGCCGTAAATATACTGCGGACCAGATCCGCATGATCATTGGCGGGAATTTTCAGCGCGCGTTATCCGCTATTTGGTCCGCGTAAGGCACTGCTCAATTTTGCACAGAAGCCAGGTCGCCCGGCGGAACCGATCCGAACATGGGAAACTGGACGACTATGGAACGTTTCCTTCGCTCGCGCCCCATTTTGATCGCGCTCGCCGCGCTCGTCGCGCTGACCCTGCGCGCGCAAACGTATTATCCCCCGGCCGGGAAATGGCAGAAAAAGTCCGCGGCCGAGGTGGGAATGAATCCCGAGAAACTCAGGGCTGCGATCGAATTCGCCGAGGCTCATGCAAGCACGTGGGATTTCGAAAAGGATCAGGTGCGCGTGTTCGGAACGCCGCTCGGTCCGCTGCCGAAGCAGCGCGCCGGCACCAACGGAATCATTTTGCGGCACGGTTACATCGTCGGCGAGTTCGGCGACACCAAGGCCAACGATCCGGTCTATAGCGTCGCGAAGAGTTTCCTGTCTACGGTGGCGAGCGTTGCCCTCGCGCGCGGGTTGATTCACGATGTGAACGATCCGGTCGCGAATTACATTCACGACGGCGGGTACGACTCGCCGCACAATTCGAAAATCACGTGGAAAAATCATCTGCAACAGGAAAGCGAGTGGGAAGGCACGATGTGGGGCAAGAACGCGGATTTCGTCGGCCACGAACAATTCGGCGCCGGCGAGCGAAAGCCGCGTGCGATTCAGGACCCCGGCTCCTATTACGAGTACAACGACGTGCGCATCAATCGATTTTCCCTGTCGCTGCTGCGCCTGTTCGGCCAATCGCTGGGCGAGGTTCTGAAGACCGCGATCATGGACCCGATCGGCGCCTCGAGCGAGTGGCGCTGGGTTCCTTATAACAACTCGACCGTCGAGATCAACGGCAAGATGATCGGATCGGTGAGCGGAGGCACGCGATGGGGCGGCGGGTTGTGGATCAACTCGGAAGACCTCGCGCGATTCGGCCTGCTGATTCTCAATCGCGGGAAATGGGGCGATCGCCAGCTGGTTTCGGAAAAATGGTTGAGCGACGCGGTCACGCCGAGCGCACACGGTCCCGACTACGGCTATTTATGGTGGTTGAACACGCAGCAGAAGCAGTGGCCGCACGGGCCGCGATCCAGCTTCGCGGCCATCGGCAACGGCTCGAATACCATCTGGATCGATCCCGCCGACGATATCGTGTTCGTGTGGCACTGGCATCAGGGCCAGGCGATGGACGGGATGATCCAGCGCATCGTCGCGTCGTTGAACGGCGCGTAAACGGAGGTTCGCATGCGAATCGTCACTCTGGTTTTTGCGGTTTCGGGGATTCTCGCGGCGCAGAATCACCGGCTGACGCTCGAAGATCTGGTTTCGGCAGAGCCGATCGGAGAAACGGCGCTGTCGCCGGACGGAAAAACGTTCGCGATGACCCGCAACGGGCAGATCGTGCTGATGCCGTCGGAAGGCGGATGGCTGCAAACGCTCACCAGCACGGCGGGAGGCAAATCGGGATTGAGCTGGTCGCCCGATGGCCGAACGATCGCGTTCGCGAACCAGGGCCACATCTGGGTGGTTTCGGCATCGGGAGGAGCGCCGCGGCGATTGACCGATGCCGCGCCCGGTCCCGGCGATCCGCGCCAGGCATCGGACCGCCAGCCGCAATTTTCTCCCAAAGGCCGATGGATTCTGTTCGAAACCGGACGGCGCGGCCACAACAATCTGATGGTGACGAGCGAAGACGGCATGGTCAGCGATTATTTGACTGCCGCGAATGCCGATGAAGAGGGCGCATCGTGGTCGCCGGACGGGACGCGCATCGCCTACACGGAACGAACCACCGAACATTTTAGCGGCAAACTGAACGTCGTCAAATTTGATGCGGCAAAGGGTCA
Organism: Bryobacteraceae bacterium; assembly: GCA_035319685.1. GTDB lineage: Bacteria > Acidobacteriota > Terriglobia > Bryobacterales > Bryobacteraceae > Palsa-187. The sequence goes on from DATHCE010000240.1 coordinate 7,707, forward strand.
AGCGGCGGGTGATCCGGTTACGCTCTACACCGCGCCCACCGATCGTGGCGGCGGATGGTCGATTCCGAAGGCGCATTGGTCGCCCGACGGAAAATCGCTCGCGGTGATTTTGCAGGATAGCGGATGGAATAACGTGTATCTGATCCCGTCCGCCGGGGGCGCGCCGAAGGCGTTGACGCATGGCGAATGGGAAGACTCGAATCCGGAATTTTCACCCGATGGAAAATCGCTGGTCATCGTCTCCAATCGCGGCCTGCCGGAGCAGTCGCATCTCTGGATAATCTCGATCGAGGGCGGCGCCGCGCGCACTCCCGGCGGGTTCAAAGCGCCCGGGATGGATTCCGCGCCCGCCTGGTCGCCCGACGGCGCGAAGATCTATTTTCATCACAATGCACCCGATTCCTCCACCGATCTGGTAGAGGTTTCGTTCAACCGCGCACCCAAAATTCTCACCCGCACGACGCCGCTCAATTTTAATCACGATACGATCGTCTGGCCGGGGGTGATCCATTACCAGAGCAAGGACGGATTGGAAATCGCCGCCATGCTGTACCAGCCTCGCGCGATGAAAACCGGCGCGAAATATCCAGCGGTGTTGTGGATTCATGGCGGACCCGAAGGCGAGGACACGTTTCGTTTCGATCCCTGGGCGCAGTATCTGGCGCAGTCGGGCTACGTTGTGCTCGAGCCGAATTATCGCGGCAGCACCGGATACGGCGAGAAATTCCGCAACCTGAACGTGGAAGATTCGGGCGGCGGGGAAATGGACGACGTCGCGGCGGGCGCCGAATATCTGGTTCATGCGGGAATGGCGGACCCGGAGCGGCTCGCGATCGGAGGCGGTAGCCACGGCGGCACGATGACCGGCTACGCGGTCACGAAATATCCGGATTTATTTGCGGCCGCGATTGAACTATATGGCGTGGTCGACCGCGCGACGTTCAACGAACGAACCAATCGCAACTCGGCGATCCGCTGGACGATGAAGATGGGCGGCTCGCCCGAAGAAAAACCGGAAGTTTATCGCAGGGCGGACACGCTGCTGGATGTTTCGAAAATTAAAACGCCGCTGCTGATCATGCACGGGGAAAATGACCCACAGGTGCCGCCGTACGAATCGGCGCAATTTGTCCGGGCGTTGAAGGCGCAGGGCAAAACGTATTATTACTTCACCTATCCGAACGAACTTCACGGATTTTCGCAACGCGAGCATCGTCTGGATGCGTGGCGAAGGCAGCTTGCGTTTCTCGAAAAGTACATCCAGCCGCGAATCGGGGCGAGCAGCACTTCGACCGAGGACCTGCTTGCGCCGCCGGCTCCGGCCCGGTCCAACCAGTAGCCATTTTACGGATGGGAGCCGTGCCTTCCCATGCGCGGCTGGATACCATTGAAAACCAGCCAGTACGGCGCGGTTGCGATTTCCGCAAGCTGGTGCGTCGTATGCCACGATCGGATGGGTCAAGGCGCGCTGCCCCGCGCCGAACATCCTGCGTCGCCCGTTGCAAGTCGATGGAATGAATCGACAAACGCTTGGCGGATCGATTGCAACTTGCCGCGATGGGGGGGTGTCCGATGCTGCCTATTAAACACATCCTGTTTCCGGTGGATTTTTCCAACCGCTGCTGCGCCGCCGCGCCTTTTATCGCCGCAGTGGCCGGCCGGTTCGGAGCGAAAGTCACGATGCTCAGCGTGGCCCAATTATTTCCTTATGCCGGCATCGGCGATCCCGGCGGCGCGGTGGTCGTTGATACCGAAGAGATTCTGAACGATCTGAAAGAAAGGCTCAACGGCGCGCTGGTGAAGGAATTCGCGCATCTGTCCGTGGATCGAATCGGCGAGCTGGGTGATCCGGCGAAGGTGATCATCGAATTCGCGCATTCGAATGCGGTCGACCTGATCATGATGCCGACCCATGGATACGGTCCGTTCCGGAGCCTGCTGCTCGGATCGGTAACGGCGAAGGTGCTGCACGACGCCCAGTGTCCGGTATGGACCGCGGCGCACGTGGAAGATCATCCCGTGAAGGATCATTCGCAAACCAAAGCGGTCCTTTGCGCCGTGGATGGAACCGACAAAAGCGTGCCCCTGACGCAGTGGGCCGCCCAACTTGCCAGGGATTTCGGCGCGACGATGCGCCTGGTGCACGTGATTCCGGGAGTGGAGAGCTGGCCCGCGCGGCAAATGGACCGGCAGTTCGAGGAAGACATGCGCCTGGAAGCTCGCAAGAAGCTCGAAGAGCTGCAAAAGACCGCGGCGATCGATTGTCCTTTGTGCATCACGGTGGGGGATGTGGCCGAAGGGGTACGGGAGGAAGCGCGCCGGCACGGCGCCGACCTGGTGGTGATCGGGCGCGGCGTGATTCATGAGACGCTCGGGCGTCTGCGGACGCATGCGCACGAGGTGATCCGCCGGTCGCCTTGTCCCGTGTTGAGTGTGTAGGGGAAAAGGAGACAGGAGTCAGGAGACAGAAGTCAGAATAAAGGCCTGGCGGCCGTCAGGGTCTTATTCTGACTCCTATCTCCTTCTTACAAGTTGTGCTTCTTGAGCTTGTAGCGCAGGGCGTCGCGGCCGATCCGTAGCAGACGCGCGGCCTGGGACTGATTGCCGCCGGCGGCTTCCAGGGCGCGGACGATCAGCAGGCGCTCCTGCTCTTCGAGCGTACCGACGCCGGTTTCCGGAGCGGGTGGCGGAGGTCCCGGCATTTCCGCCATCTCCGCATGCGAGTGAAGGTAGGGCGGCAGATCTCCGACATCGATCATCTCTCCCAACGCCATCATGCAGGCGTGCCCGATCACGTTTTCGAGCTCCCGGACGTTACCCGGCCAAGTGTGGAGGGAAAGCAGGATCTGGGCGCGGTGCGTCAGGCCGTGGATGCGCTTGCCGTACTGCGAGGCGAAGCGCGCGATGAAATGCCTCTCGAGCAGCGGCAGATCCTCCTTGCGATCGGCCAGGCGCGGCACCTGGATCTCGACCATCGAAAGCCGGTAGTACAAATCCTCACGAAAACGTTTTTCCGAGATGGCGGCGCGAAGATCGTGATTGGTAGCGGCCACCACCCGCACGTCCACTTTGCGGGCGGTCAGCGAACCCACCCGCTGCACTTCCTGGTTCTGAAGCACGCGCAGAAGTTTGGCCTGCGTGGCCAGCGGCATGTCGCCGATTTCATCGAGAAACAGCGTTCCGCCGTGGGCGTGTTCGAACAGTCCGGCCTTATCGTGCGTCGCGCCGGTGAACGATCCCTTGACGTGGCCGAACAATTCGCTCTCAAACAGGGTTTCGACCACGGCCGAGCAGTTGAGCACCACATAGCGGCCGGCGGAGGCGGGACTGAGCCGGTGCAGCGCCTGCGCCACCAGATCCTTGCCGCTGCCGGTTTCGCCGGTGATCAGCAGGGCGCGGTAATGCGGGGCCACGCGGCGGATCCGCGAGAACATTTCCCACATGAGCGGGCTGTGGCCGACGATGCCCTCGAATTCGGCGCTCGACAGCATCTCGTCTTCGAGTTGGAGCGTGCGCTGGCGCTTGCGCGCGTCCTCGATCAGCTTCCCGATCCGCTCCCGCAGCGCGGCGATGGACACCGGCTTGTTGAGATAATCCGAGGCGCCCTTCTTGATCGCTTCCACGGCCGATTCGGTGGCATAATGAGCGGTCATCAGGATCACGTCGATCGAAGGATCGAACTCCATGACGCGCTCGAGCACCTCGAGCCCACTTATGCGCGGCATCACCAGATCGGTCAGAACGATCTGCGGATGTTTTTCATGAACCAGGTCCAGGCCCGTCTCCGGATCCGACGCGGTCAGGATTTCCAGGCCGTGCTGAGCGAGCGCGCTGGACAACAGCTCCAGGCTTCCGGCGTTGTCGTCGATCACCAGCAGCGAAACCGCGGGTTTGGCGGCGGTCGTCATCGCAACAGGCGCTCCACTTCTCCGCGCAGCGCGCCCAGGCGGATCGGTTTGGTGACGTAGCCGGTGAATCCCACGGCCATGGCGCGCTCGCGGTCTCCCTGCATCGCGCTGGCCGTCAGCGCCATGATGGGCGTCGCGGCGAAGTGCTCGTCGCGCCGAAGTTCCTGAATCACGCTGAAGCCGTCGAGGCCCGGCATATGCAGATCCAGAATGATCAGGTCCGGGTTCCGCTCACGCGCGATTTGAAGCGCTTCCACGCCGTCGCTCGCCTCGATCACGGTGTAGCCGGACTTTTCGAGTACGGTGCGGATCAGTTCGCGGCCGGTCGGCTTGTCGTCGGCGATCAGAACGATTTTCATGCGCGCACTTCCCGGGTATGCCGCAGAGGGATGGTGAAAGTGAAGCGGCTGCCCCTGCCCGGCTCGCTTTCGAGACGTATCGTTCCGCCGTGCTCCTCCACCAGCCTCCTGGTTATGGCCAGCCCCAACCCCGTTCCCTCGCGAACGCCTTTGGTGGTGTGGCCGACCTGATAGAACTTGTCGAACACCGATTCGTGCTCGGTTTTTGGGATTCCAATGCCGGTGTCGATCACGGAAATCTCCGCGAATCCGTCGCGCCTGATCCCTTCCACCCGCACCAAGCCTCCTTCCGGCGTGAATTTCACGGCGTTGCTGAGCAGATTCAGAAGAACCTGTTTGAAGCGGGTGCGATCGGCGTCGAGCGCCTCCGGAATGTCAACCTTGCTCTCGATGCGGAGCGCCTTGGTCAATCCCTGCGGGCGAATCGAGCCAAGCACTTCCTCGACCGCGGTCGAAACATCGAAGGGCTCGAAGCGCAGCTCCAGTTTTCCCGCTTCGATCTTGCTCAAATCGAGCACGTCGTTGATCAGTTCGAGCAGGTGCAGCGAATCGTTGTGGATATGCTCCACGAAACGTTGCTGTTTTTCGTTCAAGGGCCCTTCCAGGTGCTCGGCCAGCAGCTCCGAGAAGCCGATGATGGTATGCAGCGGCGTCCGCAGCTCATGACTCATGCTGGCCAGAAATTCGCTCTTCAGCCGATTGGCGCGCTCGATTTCGCGATTGCGTGCCTCCAGCTCCCACGTGTACTTTTCCTGAATGGCGCGGATGCGGTCCTCGGTCTGCTTTCGCTCGCTGATGTCGCGGATGATCGCGGTGACGCGAAATTCGTCCTCGCCCTCGACCGGGCTGAGGCTAATTTCGACCGGGAAACGCGTGCCATCGTTGCGCCGCGCAAACAACTCGAGACCGCTGCCCATGGTGCGGGTTTGCGGATGATTCCAATACTGGCCGCGATGACTGCGATGGACCGGCCGGAGGTTGTCCGGAATGAGAAGCTCCACCGGCTGGCCAAGCAGTTGCTCCCGCGGATAGCCGAACATTTTCTCTGTCACCCGATTCAAAAGTACAATACGGCCCTCCCGATCGACCTCGATGATTGCGTCGGGCGCCGCCTCCAGCAGGTCACGAAATCGCCGTTCGCTTTCCGCCTGGCTCCGAGCCGCCTTCTCCTGTTCCATCAGTTCCTGTAGTTCCTGCTCCATGCGGACATGCCGGGTCCTGTCTTCCAGAATCGCCAGCCATCCGGCCACTTGCGCCTCCTCATCCCGCCACGGGATCAAGCGCACGGCGGCCTCAATGGCTGCGCCATCCTTCCGGCGCAATTCGACGTTTCTGGGTTCATGTTCTTGCAATTGCAGGTCCAGGGGCAATGGACGATCCAGGACCTCTTCGGCGGTCCATCCGAACATCAACTCGGCGGCGGGACTCCAAAGCGTCACGCAGCCCGCGCGATCCACGGTGATCACGGCGAGGTGCAGGGCATCGAGCAACGCCTTTAAGACCCGCCTGGGAACCTGATTCGGCATCGCAAACTATGTTTTACCACAGCGACTGGAGAAGCAATTGCATGCTGGGCTAAAACGAGGAGACAACTGGTAATGCTGAAAATCCTGAAGAGCATGATTCCCGTGGCGGCGCTGGCGGCCGGCTTGGCGGGCGGCTTATGGATGGGCGCTATTCCGACCCAAGCCAAGCCCGACTACTCCAAAAAAGAAAAGAAAGGTTGCACTTATTGTCATGTGGCCGCCGGGAAGAAGGAGCTGAACGACGCCGGGAAGTACTACGGCGAGCACAATCACTCGCTTGAAGGCTATACGCCCTCGAAGTAAAATAACCCAAGTCGCCTGCGTCATTTGACACATGCCCCAGGACTGGGCCGCCTGGATCAGGTGGCCCATGCTCTTTTGCCTCCGAGGCTTCTAATGGACTCCAAACCAAGTCAATCTCGAATCATCGAATGGCTCTCGCCGCTCGTGTATTTGTCCAGCAATGCGATCAGCCTTACCGGCGTCGTGATTGTGACAGCAGCGACGGTTCTCTGGCTTTTTCTGCTGCCGATGCTGGTGCGCGGCACCGACAATATTTACCTGGGAATCCCCGGATTTCTGATCCTGCCGGCCTTATTCATATTTGGACTGCTTCTCATTCCAGCCGGGATCTTCCTGCGAAAAGCGCGTCTGCGGCGCCAGGGGGCGGACGTTCAGAACCTGCCGCCATTGACTCTAAACAGCGTAGAACTGCGAAGGCTGTTTACGTTCGTCGCGGTCACCACGGTGATTAATTTCGGCATCGCGGGGCAATGGGGTTACGCCGGCATCAATTACATGGACTCGGACCAGTTCTGCGGGCTGGTCTGCCACACCGTGATGGCGCCGGAATATGCGGCGTACCGGAATTCGCCGCACGCGCGCGTGGCGTGCGTCGAGTGCCACATCGGCGCGGGCGCGTCCTGGTTTGTCCGGTCGAAGATCTCCGGAACACGGCAGCTTTTTGCGGTCGCCTTCCACACCTACGAGGAACCGATCGCCTCGCCGGTCCATAGTCTTCGCCCGGCGCGCGAGACGTGCGAGGAGTGCCATTGGCCGAATCGTTTCACCGGAGACATGTTCGTGGTCCGCAATTCATACTCGGCCGACGACGAACAGAACGCGAAGACCAGCACGGTGCTGCTGATGAAAGTCGGCGGCGAGACGTGGCGCGGCAGCGTCGGCATTCACGGCGCCCATTCCGACGTCAAAGGCTCCGTGGATTACATCTCGACCGACGGACATCGCCAGGTGATTCCGCAGGTCACCTACACCGCCGCCAACGGGAAAGTGACGGTATTCAACGCCACCGATCAAAAAGTCACTGCCGCGCAACTCGACAACGGCGAGCATCGCCGGATGGATTGCATGGACTGTCACAATCGTCCGAGCCATGCGTTTCAGTTGCCGGAGCGGGCCCTGGACAGCGCCATTGACAACGGGCGCATCAACCCGAAATTGCCGTCCATCAAGAAAGAGTCGATCGCCGTCCTACGCCGCGATTACGCGGACCGCGATACCGCGTCGCGCGAAATCGCGACCTCGCTCACCCAGTTTTATCAAACCAAATACCCCCAGTCCGATCCGCAAGACTTGAAGAATGCTGTAGATGCGGTGAAGGCCATCTACTTGCAGAACGTCTTTCCGGAGATGAAAGTTTCCTGGGGTACCTACCCCAACAACATCGGGCACATGGATTTTCCGGGGTGTTTCCGGTGTCACGACGGGAACCACGTCAGCTCCGATGGTCAAGTGATTCCGAACGACTGCGCGACGTGTCACGATCTGTTAGCGATGGATGAGAAAAATCCAAAGGTATTAAGTGACTTAGGGTACGCCACAGCGCAGCATTAATTTGAATACTGCCGTTCCACTGGCAAGAGCGGCGGAGAAGGAGAGGTCCCCATGAAATGGGGCGCGCCAATACTGGTGGCGCTGGGCCTCTCGATGATGGGTCAAGCCGCCGCTACGGACTGCCTGTCCTGCCACCAAGACAATGGAACCAGCGCCAAGGCCAGCGTGCATGGAAGCTTATCCTGCACCAGTTGCCATACTACGATTCACGAATATCCGCACCCGCAAACGGCAACGAAGGTGAACTGCGGCAGTTGCCATGAAGGCAATTCGCACGACATCTCAGGGAGCGTTCACGCGTCGGTCGGGGTGCAGCCTTGCTTAAATTGCCACGGCGCCGCGCACTCGATTCTGCCGGCGAGCGACCCGAAATCGACCATTTATCCCTCCAACCTGCCGGCCACGTGCGGAAATTGTCACGGCAATGCGCAGATCGCCAGACAGGCTGGCTTGAAGGAAGTCTATTCGCCGTACATCGATTCCATCCATGGCGCCGCGCTGACCAAGGACGGATTGCTGGTGGCCGCCAGTTGTTCGAGCTGCCATGGGTCGCACAAGATCCTCAGCAAGACCAACAAGGCGAGCCGCACTTACTACGCAAACGTCCCCGCGACGTGCGGCACCTGTCACGCCGGACCGCTCCGGGATTACACCGCGGGAATCCACGGCCAGATGCTCGAATCCGGCGTCGACTCCGCGCCGGTATGCAGCAGTTGCCATACCGCCCATCAGATTTCGAGCGTCGAGAAGACGAGCTGGAAGATGAAGACCACCGCGACCTGCGGAGGCTGCCATAAAGATGAGTTGACGACGTATCACGACACCTTCCACGCCCAAGTCTCGGCTTTGGGATACGTCGAAGTCGCCCGCTGCTGGGACTGCCACGGCTCGCACGCAATCCTTCCGGCATCGGATCCCAACTCGAAGATCTCTGCGTCAAACCGCGTGGCGACCTGTGCGAAATGCCACACGGGGGCATCGGCATCCTTCGCCACTTACGATCCGCACGCGGATTCGCACGATCAGAAGCGCTACCCGGCGCTGCATTATTCGGCCATCTTCATGAACCTGTTGCTCGCCGGCGTGCTTGGATTTTTCGCGCTGCACACGATTTTGTGGTTTCTGCGGTCGCGGTTTGACCGGAAAGGAGAAAGCCATGACTGAAGGCCCTTCCGTACATATTGAAGAAGCGAGCAAGGCCGGCGCTCCGGTGCGCAATTACGTTCGCTTCTCGCTCGCGCAGCGTTATCTCCACGGCATTTTCGTTCTGACCTTTCTCGGTCTTGCGCTGACCGGGTTGCCGTTGCGCTTCAGTCACGCGGGCTGGGCGTTGAAGTTTGCGGGAGCGGTGGGAGGATTCGGGACGATTCTGTTCTTCCACAAAACGTCGGCGGCGATCATGAGCGTCGCTTTCCTGACTCACGTGGCGAACATTTTGTATCGCGTCGTGGTGTGCCGCGAGTTCGGCCTGGTTTGGGGTCCCGATTCCATGGTCCCGCGCCTCAAGGACTTTACCGATTTCTTCGCCAACCTGAAATGGTTTTTCTGGCTCGGACCGAAGCCCAAATTCGATCGCTACGCTTACTGGGACAAGGTCGATTATTGGGCGGTGTTCTGGGGCATGGCGATCATCGGGCTGTCGGGATACGCGATGTGGTTTCCGCAGTTTTTCGTGAAGTTTATCCCCGGTTCCTGGCTGAACATCGCGCTGCTGATCCACGGAGAAGAAGCGATCCTCGCGGTCGGGTTCATCTTCACGATTCATTACTTCAACACGCATCTGCGCCCTCAGAATTTTCCCATGGACCTGACCATCTTCACCGGCAGACAGACCGAGCAAGAATTCAAGGAACGCCATCCGGTGGAGTATGAGCGGCTGGCCAAAAGCGGCGAACTCGAAACGCTGGCGGCTCCGGAGCCTCCGCTCTGGTTGAAGAACTTCGCACGATTGGTGGGCGGGCTTGCAGTCGTCGCCGGGCTGGTCATGTTGTATCTGTTGGTAGTTGCTTTCATCAATGATTAATTCATGCTTTAAAAAATCGGGGGCCGAAGCGCAACGATCGCGAGGCCCCTGTATTTCATAGGGGATCATACTTATGCGCAAATTCGCGAGACTATTTGTGGCCGGAAGCCTTCTGGGGGCCGGTCTTCTGATCAACCTCAACATCGGTTCTGCCAAGCCGGAGTACACCAAGAAAGAGAAGAAAGGCTGCACGTACTGTCACATCAGCAACGGCTCGAAAGAGCTGAATGACGCCGGCAAGTACTATGCGGCGCACGATCATTCGCTGGAGGGATACACGGAGAAAAAGTAATCCGCTCGCCGGCGCTGGGAACTCGGATTGCTCCGTTCCCAGCAGATGTCCAAATCGTCACCAACCGGAGATGCGAGGTTAGACGAGCGGCAAGCGCCGTTCGAATGTTTTTTCAGACCTCGCAGCGTCGCCGTAATTGGTGCGACGGACAGCCAGGGGAGCGTAGGGGGTGCGCTCCTCTGGAATCTCATTCGTTCTCCGTTTGACGGCTCTATCTATCCGGTAAATCCGAAACGCCCTTCCGTACTCGGGCTCAAATGCTACCCGGCCATCGCGGCCGTGCCGGCCAAGGTCGATCTTGCGGTGGTAGTCACGCCGGCGGCGACCGTCCCCGGCGTAATCGGCGAGTGCGTGGATGCCGGCGCCGCCGCCGCGATCATCATTTCGGCCGGCTTCAAGGAAATCGGCGCCAAAGGAGCCCTACTCGAGCAACAAATTCTGGAACACGCGCGGCGCGGACGGATGCGCATCATCGGTCCGAACTGCCTGGGCCTGATGCGCCCGCCCACCGGCCTGAACGCAACCTTCGGGAACGCCATGGCGCGTCCCGGCAGCGTCGGATTCATCAGCCAAAGCGGCGCGTTGTGCACGGCGATTCTCGACTGGAGCCTGCGCGAGATGGTCGGCTTCAGCGCGTTCGTTTCGGTCGGCTCGATGCTGGACGTCGGATGGGGCGACCTGATCGAATATCTGGGCGACGATCCGCAAACCGAAACCATCATGATTTACATGGAATCGATCGGCGACGCCCGGTCATTCCTGTCGGCGGCCCGTGAAGTCGCGCTCAAGAAACCGATCATCGTCATCAAGGCCGGCCGCACCGAGGCCGCGGCGAAGGCGGCCGCGTCGCATACCGGCGCTCTCACCGGTAGCGACGAAGTTCTCGACGCGGCCTTCCGGCGCGTCGGCGTCCTGCGCGTCGAGCGGATCGCCGAGTTGTTCTATCTTTCGGAAGCCTTGGGCAAGCAACCGCGCCCCAGCGGTCCGCGCCTCACCATCGTCACCAACGCGGGCGGACCCGGCGTGCTGGCGACCGACGCGCTGTTGAAAGAAGGCGGCAAGCTGGCCGAATTGTCGACGGATACGATCGAGCGTCTCGATTCCGTGATGCGCCCGAACTGGAGCCGTCAGAATCCGGTCGACATTCTGGGCGACGCCGCGCCGGAGCAATACGTGAAGGCCGTCGAACTTGCCGGAAAAGATCCCAATACCGACGGCTTGCTGGTGATCCTGGCGCCGCAACGCATGACCGATCCGACGGTAGTGGCCGACCAGTTGAAAAATTTCGCCCGGTTCGACGGCAAGCCCGTGCTGGCGAGCTGGATGGGCGGAGCCAGCGTCGCCGCCGGAGAAAGCATTCTCAATCGCGCCGGCATTCCCACCTTCGCCTATCCCGATTCCGCGGCGCAGGCGTTCCATGCCATGTGGCGATACAGCGAAGGATTGCGCGCCCTGTATGAAACCCCGGCGGTGGTCGATTCGGGTGTCGAAGAAGCCGGACGCGAGCGGGCCGCGGCCATCGTTGACAACGCACGGGCCGCGGGGCGCACGCTGCTCACCGAAGCGGAATCGAAAGAGCTGCTGGCGGCCTATGGCGTCCCGATCGTCGAAACCGCGGTCGCTCGCGCCGAGGACGAAGCCGTCGCGCGCGCCGATCAAATCGGATATCCGGTAGTGGTGAAACTGCACTCGCAGACCATCACGCACAAGACCGAAGTGCGCGGCGTGCATTTGAACCTGCTGGACGCATCGGCGGTGCGGCAAGCGTTTCGCAATGTGCGTGCCGCGGTCCGCCCCGAAGATTTTCTCGGCGTAACGGTGCAGCCGATGATCGCAACGGGCGGCTATGAGCTGATCCTCGGATCGACCATCGATCCGCAATTCGGGCCGGTGCTGTTGTTTGGAAGCGGAGGGCAACTGGTGGAGGTGTATCAGGATCACGCGCTCGGCCTGCCGCCGCTCAATACGACGCTCGCCCGGCGGCTGATGGAGCGGACGAAAATCTTTACCGCGCTCGGCGGCGTGCGCGGGCGCCGGCCGGTGGATCTCGCCGCGCTCGAACGCCTGCTGGTGCGTTTCAGCTATCTGGTCGCCGAGCAGCGCTGGATCAAGGAGATCGATATCAATCCGCTGCTCGCCTCGGCGGAACGGCTGGTGGCGCTCGATGCGCGCGTGGTGCTCCAGCCCCCGGACATGCGCGAGCAGGACCGGCCGCGCCTGGCGATTCGCCCTTACCCGGTGCAGTACGTCAAGCCCTGGCGATTCGAAGACGGCACCGAAGTCGTGATCCGGCCGATCCGTCCGGAAGACGAGCCGCTGATGGTTCGCTTCCACGGGCGTCTTTCCGAGCGCAGCGTGTACCTGCGCTACTTCCACCTGCTGAATCTGGACGACCGCGTGGCGCATGAGCGCCTGACCCGCACCTGTTTCATCGATTACGATCGCGAGATGGCGCTGGTGGTCGAGCGCGCCAATCCGGAAACCGGCGAGCGCGAGATTCTCGCCATCGGCCGCGTGACCAAATCGCATTACGCGAACGAGGGGGAGTTCGCGCTGCTCATCGCCGACGGCTTTCAAGGTCACGGCCTGGGCACGGAGCTGCTCCGCGAGCTGGTGAAGATCGGGCGCGCCGAAGGCCTGGATCGCATGGTCGCGGAGATGCTTCCCGAGAACGATCACATGATCCGCATCGCGCGGCAGCTCGGCTTCGAATTGCGCCATTCGATAGCCGACCGCACCGTCAAAGCGCGCCTGGAGCTTGTGGCCGGTTGATTGCACCGCTAACTAGGCACAGGCGCACTAATATGACGCAAGCCTCTGAAAAAACAGTCGGAGAAATCGCGGCTGAATATCCAGCCGCATCGCGGGTGTTCGAAAAGCACCATATCGATTACTGTTGTGGGGGAAAACGCTCACTCATCGATGCCTGCCGCGTCGCCGGAACCGCGGCCGAGGAGATCCTCGAGGAATTGGCCGGCGCCACCGGGGAGGATCGCGACTGGAACTCGGCGCCGATCGCCGATCTGGTGCGCGAGATCGTCGAGCGGCATCATGTCTGGCTGCATTCCGAACTCCCTCTGATCGATCATCTCTTTGCGCTGGTCGGGCATTCGCACGCTGAGACTCGCCGGGTGCAACGCGTGTTTTCCCAGCTCAAAACCGAGATCGAGAGCCATATGGGCAAGGAAGAGCGGTTCCTGTTCCCGGCGATTCTTGAAATGGACGCGCTTCGTGCCGCGGGAAAGCCGATTCCGCGTCCGCCCTTCGGCACCATCCGGAATCCCATCACCATGATGGAGCACGATCACCAACTGGCGATCCAGTATCTGGACGAAATCCGGGACCTCACCTACGGTTACGATCTGCCTGAGGACGCCTGTCACGGTCTGCGCATGGTGTATCGCGAGCTCGAGGCGCTCGAAGCGGATCTGCACCGGCACATTCACCTGGAAAACAATATTCTGTTTCCTCGAGTGGCGGATTGGGAGCGGGTTTAAGGCCGGGCTTTCACGCCCATATCCCTGATTTCGCGAGCCGCCAGCCGTGAGGCTGCGGTTTCCGACTTTTCACACAGATTTGTCCGGCTAAAGCCCCCTGCGAAGGCTAACCCTTGCGCAATCGCCGGCTGAAAACGCCGAGCGCCAGCAGCGCACCACCTACCAGGGCGAGGCTGGCCGGCTCCGGAGTCACCTCTTCGCCGACGGCAACCGCGAAGTGGTCTATTGAGGTGTCGCTGTCCCCGGTGACAATCGTGTCCGAAGAATAGGGCCCGAAGCCACCATGGCTGCCGTTGCTGTAAAACAAAAGCTCGAAGCTAAGGGCAGTCCCTTCGCTGCCAAGCGTGGTCACCTGACTCGCGGTAAGCGACGCGGATCCCGAGGTCAAGCTGAGACTGATGCAATCCGTGCGGGTGCCGTTTACCGCATAACCGAGCGGGCAAGCATACAGCGCACCCTCGTCGTTGGCAGGAGTCCCTGCGATGCTCTCGATCAACGTGAACGTAACGGCGGCGTCGTTCGGATCGTAGAAATAAAAGTCGACAGATCCTCCTGCATCGCCCGAATCCGGTCCGGCTTTTACCGTGCCGGGACCAGCCAGATACTCCGCAGTCGGGTCGATTCGGGTCCGATTGCCACCGCCCACAGTGCACGTGTTTGTCGGATCGTACAGGCACTCCCCGAAGTTGGCGTAGGTGCTGTCGCTCGACAGGTTGTTCCAGAACGGCGACCCGCTGTTCAAAGTCCCGGTATACGGGCTTGACAGCGAGGGCTCCGACGTTTGCAGGTAGCCGGTACCGTACAGCGCACCCAATTCCAACCCACTCGCGGTAACCGAAAAGAGCAGATCGTTGTAATCGCAGTCGCAGCTCCCGGATGGGCTATCCTCTACTCCGACATAATACGTGTTCGTGGGACTTGTAAAATAGACAACAGATGCCGTGGCGGGAAGCGTGCACAGCGCTGCCAGCGCTAACAACGGAATGATCCGAGTCCAACTCATAGCTCTTCCTCCGATTCGCTAAAGCCAACTCTTGTCCTCATGAGAGTCCCCTCCGACTCCGACAAAAAGGCTAATCTTAAGGCTATCGTCTTAATACTAAAGACCAGTAGAAATGTACCACCAAAGGTGACCTGCAAACAAGGTACTGACGGTACCAAAATTTGCTTTTGAGCAAGACTAAAGTACCAGGCGCGTCGAGAGATCAGTGCGCGAATGCACGAATACAACCCCCGCCCTGACGAGTTTGCGTGGAAACTCGCGATCCACCCCCGCGCTCACTGGCAGGGCTTGACGACGTCGTGGAGCGGCAAGGGCCGAGCAAGCCCCGGCAGTCATGCCGGGGGTAAAAATCGCTGTTTTCACACAGACTCTGACTGGAGGGCCTTTCCCATGTCACCAGAGACGGTATGCCGTCACAAACGCGGTTGCGGTCACACGACCGCGCGGTAGGCACGTATTGGAACGGGTCGCTCTCAGAATGAGAGTAAAATGCGCTATGCCTTGCGGCGGCGATAGCCTAAACCAACCAAGCCCAACAGACCGATCCCGATCACGCCAAACGTGGTCGGCTCCGGAGTTGTGATCTCATCGTCCGTTGCGCCGTAAAGGTCCACCACTGTGCCGCTTATATCGCCGCTTGGCACCACTGTCACGACGTTGGTAATCGTGCCACTCGTGGAACCGAAGTTGAGGATGTCCCCATTTGCGGCGTCGAATCCGTAGAGGTTGCCGTTCGCAACGGTCAAGCCGAAGACTTCGTCAAACGTTGTTGCACCACCGCTGGTCTCGATGGTGCCCAAGTTCGTGAATACGTTGGTGGTCAGGTTGATCGCGCCCAGGCTGCTGACTCCGCTCGTTCCGCCGGTGGTCACGTACAGGGTGTTGCCGATCACCTGCAGGTCGCCGGCGGCGTTGATTCCTCCGGTCGCCCCCGTCACCGGGACGGCGGTCGCTACGCCGGTCGTAAGGTTGATCGTGTAGTAGTCCGTGGAGCTTCCGCTCTCGGCGGCATAGAGGACTCCGTTCGGGCCGAATGTCAATGCGACCACGCTCGTGATGCCGGCTCCATAGCCCGTACCGATCTCGGTTGCGTGATCCGAGGCGTTGAGCACGTACAAAGCGGTGTCGCTAGTTACGTAGAGCACACCATTCAACTCGGCGATGTCGGTGATGGTGCCCGTCACCCCCGTGATGGCGGTCGCGGTGCCAAACGCGAAATCAGACCCCGTGACGGTGATTGCAACCAGAGCCCCGGCGCTATCATCACCGTAAATTATCTCGGCGGACATAGTCGCGGCGAGACATGTTCCGAACAGTATCAGGACTAAAAATTTGTTAAACTTCATAGCTTTGCTTCCTCCGAGTCACAAAACCTACTTTTAATTGAAGTCCAGAAAGAACTTTACCACTTTAAGTAGCCAATAACAAGGTACTGAGGGTACCGAAGTTGATCAGAAAATGGAACCAAAGTCCTAGAAAAATAGCCGGTATTCGCCATTTCTACGCTCCGAGATCCAAGGCCGGACCCGCAGACTCGTATCAGTCGAAGTTTGGACGTCAAAATGGGCTAGTACGGAAGACTGACCGGGACATTTTTTGAATGTCACAATGAGTCATGGATGAAAAAACCTTCAACGATCCCCGGCTCGCGTTGAATCGCATTTACACCCGGCGCGGCGATGCGGGCGATACCGGGCTCGCTGGGGGCCAGCGAGTCCCGAAGGACTCTCCGCGCATTGAAGCCTACGGCACCGTGGATGAGCTGAACTCGTTTCTCGGCCTCGCGTTGGTTTCCTGCCGGGAGCAATCCGGGCACGATCCGAACATTGGCTTGCTCGCCGGCATCATGCGCCGCGTGCAGCATGAGCTGTTCAATCTCGGCTCGATCCTCGCGACCCGGCCCGAAGACGTCCATCCCAAACAGGCGCGCATCACGCCGGCCGAGATCGCGCAACTGGAGCGCGAAATCGACGCGATGAACGAGGATCTGCCGCCGCTGCGCAGCTTCGTTCTGCCCGGCGGCACGCGCTTCAACGCGGAGCTGCACATCGCGCGAACCATCTGCCGCCGCGCCGAACGCCTGGTGGTCGCGCTCTCCCGCCAAGAGCTGGTCCCCTCCGAAGCGATTCAATATCTGAACCGGCTGAGCGACGCGATTTTCGTCTGGAGCCGCTGGGCCAACCACGTCCTGCGAATTCCCGAAGTGTTGTGGGATCCAAACCAGGCCGCCTCGGCGCGCCCCTCAGACTAAATCGCGCAGCGCCTCGCGAATCCGGGGGAAACGAAACGAGAATCCCGCGCGCAAAGCGGCTTCAGGCAGAACGCGCTCGCTCGCGAGAATCATCTGGGACATTTCGCCGAACATCAATTTCAGTGCCGCTTCGGGAACCGGAAAGATCGCCGGCCGGTGGAGCGCGCGCGCCAGTTCGCGCGTAAATTCGGCGTTGGTCACCGGCTCCGGGGCCGACGCGTTCACCGCGCCCCTGAGCGTCGGATGTTCGAGCGCGAACGCGATCAGCGCAGCCAGATCGTCGAGATGAATCCAGCTCATCCACTGCTTTCCGCTGCCGATTCGTCCGCCGATTCCGAGCCGGAACGGCGTCAGCATTTTTGCCAGCGCACCGCCGCCGCGCCCCAGCACCATCGCGATTCTCAAAATCACCACGCGCACGCCGAAAGATTCTGCCGCGAGCGCCGCGCGTTCCCACTCCTGTGCGACCTGCCCCAAAAAATCATTCGCACCCGAGGATGTTTCCGTCAGAATCTCGTCGCCGCGTGATCCGTAATACCCGATCGCCGACGCGCTGATCAACACCGCCGGAGGATTGGCCTTCAGCGCCTCGACCAGTCTCCGCGTCCCGTCCACGCGGCTGCGAAGAATTCGCAGGCGCGCCGCCGCGGTCCAGCGCTGCGCCACCGGCTCGCCCCCGAGATGAACCACGGCGGCGAGGCCGGCGAAATTCTCGGGCCGCAAATCTCCTCGCAGCGAAACGGCGCGAAATTCGTGATCGCGCAATTGTTCCCTCACCCGCCGTCCGATGAACCCCGATG
>DATHCE010000241.1:0-3190 GCA_035319685.1 Bryobacteraceae bacterium
CGGAATCAACCTGAGCGATCCCAACCAGAACCAGGTGACGTTCCAGCCGACCATTAACACCATTGAAGAGATCACGATCGACAACCAAACCCTCGACGCGCAATATGGGCGGAATTCCGGCTCGATCGTGAATATCGCGACGCGGCAAGGCACCAACGCGATTCACGGCGAGGTCTACGAGTATCTGCGCAACAGCTTCTTCGACGCGAGGAATTTCTCCAATCCGACCAATATCGTTTCCGGAGGGACGTTGGTTCCGAACCCGCAATCGCCGTTCATCCGGAATCAGTTCGGCGGCGACGCCGGGTTCCCCATCAAGAAAAACAAATTCTTTACATTTTTTACTTTCGAAGGCTTGCGGCAGCGCCAGGCTGTGCCGCTCTCTTCGACCACGCTGACCGCCGCTCAGCGCGCCCAGATCTCGGCCTCGAGCGATTCGGCGGTGCAGGGTTTACTCACCCTCATCCCGTTGCCTAACTCTGGCACCAACCAGTTCGTCGGCTCAGCCGTCGCCCCCGTGAACATTGAACAGGGGACCGCGGACGCCACCTATGTGATCAATTCGCAGCACCGCTTCAATTTTTATTACGCTATCCAGCGCGATCAGCGCAATGAGCCGCCCTCGACGGACGGAAACAGCTTCCCCGGCGGCGGCGATATGCGCAACGGCCACCGCGAAATCATGACGCTCAACGAGACCTGGGTGCCGAGCGCCAATTTGGTCAACGAACTGCGGCTCGGCTTCAATCGGATCCTGATCACATTCAACGCCGATACGTCGATTCCGTCGTCGCAATTCGGCATCAATAACGGCGGCGTTGGGACCATTCCGCAAGTTACTATCTCGGGAACCTTCGAGTTCGGCGGAATCAGCGGATTCCCGCAAGGCCGCGGCGATAATGTCATAGTTCTGTCCGACACGCTGAGTTGGGTGCATGGCGCTCATTCCATTAAATTCGGCGGCGAGTTCCGTCCGCAGAATTCGGACAACTTCTCAGCCACCCCGGGCACCTTTACGTTTGCCAGCGTGGCGGCGTTCATGGCCGATCAAGCCACCAGTTTCACGTCGAATACGGGCAACCGCTCCAATCGCACTTACGCCGACGCGGTGGGCGCCTATTTTGCCGACGCCTGGAAAGTCAAGCCTTCCCTCACCTTGACTCTAGGCTTACGCTACGACTGGTTCGGAACACCTTACGAAGCGGAAAACCGGTTTGTCAATTTCAATCCCATCAGCGATTCCCTGATCCGCGTCGGAACCTCCGGAGGGCCGTCGCACGCCTTCAACGAAAGCGATCTCAATTTCCAGCCGCGCATCGGGCTGGCATGGGACCCGTTAGGGAATGGCAAGACGGTGATCCGTTCCGCTTACGCGATTATGACCGATCAGCCGACCCTGGGCCTGGCGATCGGATTGGCAGGCAACCCGCCCTTCGCCCTTCCGGTCTCGTTCTCGCCGAGCACGGCAGTTCCTTTCGTCACTTTAGAGAATGCCTTCACGCTGGCTGGCGGAACCATCTCGCCTTATTCCACCGCTCAGAGTTACAAGACAGCTTACGTTTCCGAATGGAATTTCAACATCGATCAGCAGCTTGGAAAGGATTACGGCGTTACGGTCGGCTATTACGGCAGCAAGGGCACCGACCTGAACATGGCGGTCAATCTGAACCAGCCGATTAACGGCTTGAAGCCGTTCCCGTCCCTGTCGGCCTCCAGCCCGATCGATCCCGGCTCCGCGCTCGGCAATATCACCTACTACGACAGCGTCGGCAATTCCGATTACGACGGACTCTGGGTGACCGCCAAGCGGCGCTTCGCTCATGGCTTCCAGTTCGATACTTCCTATACCTTCTCCAAATCGCTCGATTACAACTCGCAGATCCAGCAAGGCGTCACCGTGCAGAACAGCTACAACATTCGCGGCGATCGCGGCCTTTCGGATTTCAACGTCAAGCATCGCTTCGTGATCAGCGGGGTATATACGGTTCCGTGGAAGGGCAATCGCCTGAAGGAGGGCTGGGAATTTACCGTCATCGAGCAGGCGCAAACCGGGCAGCCCATCAACTTCCATATCAGCACCACCACGCTCAGCGGCGGTTTGACCGTCATTCGCCCCGATGTCACCGGCCCGATCGTCACGGGTTTCACGCCCGCAACCAACGGGAGCGCCACTTCGGTGACCTACATTCAGGATCCGCAGGTCTTCTTCGATCAGGGTGCGTCCGGTTTCGGAACTCTCGGCCGCAACGTGGTCTTAGGGCCTGGCTTCTTCAACACCGACTGCGCGCTGGTGAAGAACACGCGCATCAACGATCGTTTCACCTTACAGTTCAAGGCCGATGCGTTCGATATCTTTAACCAGAAGAACTTCACGAACCCCGTGACGACGATAACGACGGCGGGCCAGTTCGTGGCGACCACGACCTCGACGTTCGGACTGATCACGGGGGGAACCCGCTTCCCGGCCGGCGATTTCGGAACGTCGAGGCAGATGCAGCTTTCGCTGAAGTTGCGCTTCTAGGAATCGCGGGGCTGGCTAGAAGTCGCTGTGGCGCACGGAAAGACGAGCGTTGCTGGGCGATTTATGCCCCCTACCTTGTCCCACGCCGCCAAAACCAAAATCGTCCTGCCGGTCCCTCGGCTAAGAATACCAGCCGTTGTCCCCGGCGCACGGCTTGACGACTTCAGTTGGCTTTCGCACTTTCGCACGGCAGTTTATTTGTCCCGTATTCGATCGAGCACCGGAATCTCCTTGGCCGGCCTGGCCGAAGGCAGGCTTTTCAGGTATGCGTAGATGTCTGCGAAGGCCTGGCCGGAAAGAACCTTCTCCGTATACGCCGGCATTGCTCCTGATGGCCGGCGAATGTAGCCGAGGAGAACCGGCGCCGGGACGGTGATGGCAGCCAGCCTCGGCCCGTCTCTGCTGCCCTGAGCGGCATAGCCGTGGCACTCGAAGCATCCGTACGTCTGAAACGCGCGCTTGCCGTCGCCGGCATTCCCGGCAGACTGCTGACGAGATGCAGGCGTTTGGGCGCCGATTGTCAACACAGCCGTGAAAACCAGAAACCAGGGCTTGGTCATCGCAATCCTCAACGGGGCTGAGTTACCACATCCACCAAAGCCGGCTCTCCTCGTTTCACCACTTCGATCGCGCGCCGGATAGCCCCCGCCAGTTCGTTGGGATTCTCGA
>DATHCE010000242.1:0-9917 GCA_035319685.1 Bryobacteraceae bacterium
TCGCCCGAGGAGATGAAAGCGGTCCCGTCGATGCCCGCATCGCTCGACGAAGCGCTGAGCTGTCTCGAGGATGATCACGCGTTCTTGTTGAAGGGCGACGTGTTCAGTGAAGAGTTGCTCGAAACCTTCATCGCGTACAAGCGCAAAAACGAAGCCGACGCAGTGCGCTTGCGTCCGCACCCATACGAGTTCGCGCTGTATTACGACATCTAAACGGTTGGACTGCCTCTCGCGCTTCGACCCTTGACGTTGATCCCCGGAGCGCGCGAGGACAGGTCCGCCGTCACCTCGGAGTGTTGCTCGCGTGCCGTATTGCGGCAGTTCCACGCGCTTCTACGGTGACGGCCGGAATCGGGCGCATCATCCTGTCGCCGCCATAACGCGAGTAACGATCGACGCTACGATGGTAGTGTCCGTGTCGACCATCCTCCAAATCAACATTTCCCGCGGCGGTCTCCCCAAGCGATCCATCACCGAAGCCGACGTCACCACGCTCGGCATTACGGGCGACGTGCAGGCCCACCCGCAATTTCACGGCGGACCCTCGAAAGCCCTACTCATCATCACCTCGGAAGGAATCGACGAACTGATCGCCCAAGGCTACTCGCTCTACTATGGCGCTATGGGCGAGAATCTCACGACGCGCGGCCTCGATCGCCGCACGCTCCGCCCGGGCCAGCGCTATCGGGCCGGCAGCGTCATTTTCGAGCTCACCACCATGCGGATCCCGTGCGACGCGCTAGACCCTTACGGCCCCGGCATCCGGAAAGCGGTCTACGATGCGCAAGTCAAGGCCGGGGACCCCTCTTCCCCGCGCTGGGCGCTGAGCGGATTCTACGCTTCGGTGCTCGTTCCCGGCTCGATTCGTCCCGGTGACGCCATCCAATTCCTCGAAGCACTGGCTTGACTCGTCTTCGCACTTTCGAATTTCAGGACCACGCGCGCGCGCATCGCGAAATGGCCGACCTCGCCGCGCATCTTCCGCCCGCTGTCGCCGATCGCATCGATCTTCTGCTCGCCGCTTCGCCCGCGCCCGAACAAGGCCTGCAATACTTCGCCCGATTGCGCGAACGCCAGCCCGATTTCTTCCCCCGCCTGACGCAAAACACGCTGCGGCTGCGCTATCTGGTCGCCATTTTCACGTACAGCCATTTTCTTTCCGAAGAGATTCTGGAGCATCCCGAATGGGTCGAGGATTTACAACTCGAGCTGAATCGCGTGGTGGAGGCCGAGCAGTTTCGTGCCCGCCTCGATGCCGACCTTGAGCCGGGCGTTCCCAACCCGCTCGATCTCGCGAAATTCCGCCGCCGCCAACTCCTGCGAATCGTCCTGCGCGATGTGCTCGGCTTCGGCACCCTGCCCGAAATCACGGCGGAGCTTTCCTCGCTTGCCGACGCCATCGTCGAATCGGCTTACGATCGCATCCATCAGGATCTGGTCTTGCGCTTCGGCCGGCCTAAATCCGGTGCTGCCGATGCGCATTTCGCGGTCATCGCGCTGGGCAAGTTGGGCGGCCAGGAGCTCAACTACAGCTCCGATATCGACCTGATGTTTCTGTATTCGGCGAACGGCGAAACCGATGGCCCGGAGACGATTACCAACAAGGAATTTTTTAAACGAGCCGCGAATCAACTGACCGCGCTCTTATCGACCTACACGGCGGAAGGCCTGTGCTATCGCGTCGACCTGCGTCTGCGCCCCGAGGGCAGCCTCGGCGAGGTGTGCATCTCGCTCGACGGCGCGCGCCAGTATTACACCACCCGCGCCCGCGATTGGGAATTGCAGATGCTGATCAAAGCGCGCGTCGCCGCCGGCCATCGCGCGACCGGCCGCGAGCTGCTCGATTTTGTCGAGCCGCGAAGTTATTCGACGACGCTGGATTTCTCGGCCATTGAAGCGCTTTCGGAAACCCGCGCCCGGTTGAACGAAAAACTTGCGGCGAAAAAACGCGCCCGCCTTGCGCCGGAACGCGCCACCATCGACGTGAAGCTGGAACGCGGCGGCATCCGCGACATCGAGTTTCTGGTGCAGTGCCTTCAGCGCCTGCATGGCGGCGCCGAGCCATGGGTGCGCCACGGCGGCACGCTGCTCGCGCTCGCACGGCTCCAGGACAAACGCTTTCTTTCGGACGCCGAATATGGCCAGCTCGCATCCGCCTATCAGTTTCTGCGGCACCTCGAGCATCGCCTGCAATTCGCCGACGATCGCCAGACCCACACGCTGCCGCAGGATGCTGCGGAGCTCGAGTTGCTGGCGCGGCGAATGCCGGGTACGGCATCGATGGGTCCCGCATTCATGGGCTCGGCCGAATGGCTACTCGAGGAAACGCATCGCCATTTTGAACGGGTCATCGGGATTTATGAACGCGTGGTGCACTCGCGCGGAGCATCCGCGAGCGCTGCGCCGTCGGTGCCCCTCGCCAGCAACGTCGTGCGCGCACTCGATCAGCGCGCGCCGGCTTTATCCGCGGCTTTGGCGCGCGGCGGCCTGCGCCGCGGCTATCGCGCGTTCGAGCATTTTCTCGAACGCCTCTCCGCCGAGCCGGAACGCCTCGAGCGTCTCGATTCCGATCCCGCGCTGGCCGCTTCCGTGCTGGACCTGTTCGAGCACAGCCCGTATTTCGCCGAAGAATTGGTCCGCACGCCGGAGCTGGTCGAGGAGATCGGCCGCCCCGCGGGCAACGACTCTCCACCGGGCGAGATCGGCGAGCTACGCCGCTGGTTCCGCCGCCAGATGCTGCGCATTCAATCGGAAAGCGTGTGCCGTTCGCACCCGATTTTCGATACCCTCACCGAGACTTCCGAGCTTGCCGATGCCGTCATTGCCCAGGCTTATCAGATCGCGATCCAGGATGTGATCGCGTCGCATCCGCCCCGGGACCCGGCTTATCGGCCGTCGAATCAGATGTCGATCATCGCCCTTGGCCGGCTCGGGATGCGCGAATTCGATCTCGCCTCCGACGCCGATCTGGTTTTCGTGCTGCCCGACGCCGATAGCGCGGAGATGCGCTTCTGGACGCGCGTGGCCGGCCGGCTGATCGATCTGGTGACGGCCTACACCGGCGGCGGAGTTCTGTTCGCCGTCGACACCCGCCTCCGTCCTAACGGCAGCGGAGGCTCGCTGGTTCAGACCGAAAGCGCCGTGAAAGATTATTTCGCGAGCGCCGCCGCGGCCTGGGAGGGCATTACCTACATGAAGTCGCGCGCCGTCGCCGGCGATGCCGCGCGCGCGGAATTATTCCTGCATCAGTTGCAGGAAGTCGACTGGCGCCGTTACGGCCAGAGCGGGCGCTCGCGCACCGATCTGCGCCAGATGCGCCTGCGCCTCGAAAAAGAGCAGGGCGCGTCCCATCCTCTCAAGGCCGGCCGCGGCGGATATTACGATATCGATTTTGTGTTGATGTACCTGCGGCTCAAAAGCGCCGGCATTTTTTTCAAAGTCCTGAACACCCCCGCCCGCATCGAAGTGCTCGAAAGCATGGGACACCTGGATCGCGCCGAAGCGCAATTCCTGATCGAAGCGGCGACCTTTTATCGCGCGCTCGATCACGGTCTGCGCGTTTTCTCCGGTCACGCTGAAGGAAAATTGCCTTCCGCCGAAGCGCACGTGGAAACCCTTGCCGCGCTCCTGTTGCGATGGACGCCGATCCCGTTGGCCGATCTGGGCGAGATTCGCACGCGCACGCGAGCTTTATTCGATCGCCTGTTCGGATAGGTCCCGCTCGAATCCCGACATTACTTTTTTTCTCCGAACCGGATCTTCGCGCCCGCTTCCCTCAGCAAACCCTCGACCAGGGAACGCATTCCGTGGTCTTCCTGTTTAAAGAACGCGTTGTCTCCGTAATATTGAAAGCGCACCATGTTCTTCTGATCGATAAACAGAGCGATCGGCACGAACGGCCGCATCCCCTTGGGTACGTCGCACAGCTTGATGATCTCTTCCTGGTCCAGATAGCCGATGGGGAACGACGGCCGGTAACGATCCATAAACAGGGCGACCTGGAATTTGGCGTTGTCGTCGCCGGCCGCCGCCACCGCCTGGAATCCGAAAGGTCCGTAATCCTGTTGCATCTTGCTCATCAGTTGGATGGTCTGAACGCAATCACCGCAGCTCGTCGAAAAGACCACAAACAGGACCACTTTGGCATGATATTCCTTCAGGGAAATTTTCTGGCCGGTGGTGGTATGAATCGGAACTTCCGCCAGCGGACGCGGAGTCTTGGCCCAGACAGGGTTGAGCCAGAAACAGCCCAGCAAAATGAAGACAAGCAGGAAACGGCGAAGCATGAACTTCTTATCTTAATTGATTCTCGACTTCTTCCAGCCAGTCCGGCCGCTTCAGCACTTCGCGTGGACGGCTGCCGTCGGGCGGCCCGATGATTCCCTCGCGTTGCATCATGTCGAGAATCCGCGCCGCGCGGCCGTAGCCCAGGCGCAAACGCCGCTGCAACGTCGAGGTCGACCCCTTGCCCATTTCCAACACCACGCGCACCGCGTCCTGATACATCGGATCTTCGGCGCCGTCGAACTCTTCCGCATCGCCCGATTCTTCATCGTCGGCGGGCGGCGCCAGCAGGAACGTCTTGTCGTATTCGGGCTCGGCCTGCCGCTTCCAGAACTCGACCACTTCATTGGTTTCGGCTTCGCTGACGTAAGCCCCGTGAACCCGCGTCAAACGTGACGATCCCGGCGGCAGGAACAGCATATCGCCTTTGCCCAGCAGGTGTTCCGCGCCCATCACGTCCAGCACCGTTCGCGAATCGACGCGCGTCGCCACGCGGAAGCTGATGCGCGACGGGAAATTCGCCTTGATCAATCCGGTGATCACGTCGACGCTCGGACGCTGCGTCGCCAGCACCAGGTGCATGCCGACGGCGCGCGCCATCTGCGCGAGACGCGTCACCGATTCCTCGACGTTCGCCCGTTCCAGCATCATCAGATCGGCCAACTCGTCGATCACGATCATCACGTAGGGGATCTCTTCGAGATCTTCTTCCTGCAACTCCTCTTCGAACAGGCTGCGCGGCTGATTCCCGAGTGCGCGGACCTTCTTGTTGTATTGATCGATGTTGCGCACGCCCCGCGATGCCAGCAGCTTCAATCGCCGCTCCATTTCGAGCACGGCGTTGCGCAGCGCATTGGTGGCCTTCTTGGGATCCGTGATCACCGGCGTCAGCAAATGCGGGATGCCTTCATACAACCCGAATTCCAGGCGCTTGGGATCGATCATGATCATCCGGACCTGGCGCGGCGTCGATTTATAAAGGATCGACATGATCAGCGAGTTGAGCATCACGCTTTTGCCCGATCCGGTCGAGCCGGCGATCAGCAGGTGCGGCATCGTGTCGAGCGCGGTCACTCTGATTCGCCCGTTGATGTCCTTGCCGAGCGCGATGGTCAGCGGCGACGCGGAGGCGTGAAACTCTTGGGATTCGAGAATCTGGCGCAGGCTGATCACTTCGCGTTTCGAATTCGGCACTTCGATGCCCACCGTCGGCTTGCCGGGGATTCGTTCAATGAGAATGGATTCGGCTTGCAGGCCGAGACACAGATCCTCGCTCAACGTCGTGATGCGCGAGTATTTCACGCCGGCCTCGGGCTTGAACTCGAACGTCGTCACCACCGGTCCGGGATTGATCTGCGTCACCGAGCCGTGCACATTGAACTCTTCGAACTTCGATTTGATGCGGGCGGCGATTTCCTTCAGCTCCTGGCTGTCGTAGGCGCTGCGCGCCGGCGGCTCCTGAAGCAGATCGGTGGGGGGAACGTGAAATTCAATGCGCGGCTTCGACCCACTGCCCTGAATGCCAGCGGGCATGCGTTGCGCGGTTCTCTCGACGGGCAGGGGAACCGGAGCCGGCCTCATCAACACCGGCTCCGGACGTACCGGAGCAAACTCGAGCTGGCGGATCGGGATATCCTCGATCGGCGGAGCGGATGGTTCCAAATCAAACGGTGAAGTCGCTGGATCCACAATCGGCTCCTCAGCATCCTGGAAGCGTCGCGACGAGTTTGCCTGCGCTTCCTTGCGGGCCAGCGCTTTCTTTAGCGCCCGCCTTTCGGCGCGTTCCTTGGCGAGCAGCGCGCGCCTGGTTCGCCATGCGCTCCATCGGGCGCCCATGGCCGTCATCCAGCCGATCGGTCCGCGGAACCAGACCGCCAGCCGCGACATTTCAAACGTCGAAACCAGGTAAATCGAAATGATCCAGCACGCCGCGGTCAGCAATACCGCGCCGGTGATGTTCATCGAGGAAACCAGATAATCGGCGGCGATGGAGCCGGCCAATCCTCCCGCCGGGATGATGCCCGCGATGGGATGCCAGTTCGGCGCGAGCCCCGCCATCGTGCAAGTGGATGCCACCAGCGTCAACGAACCCAGCGTTTTCGCAAACGGCGCGTGGATCGGCGAGGACTGAATCCACTTCCAGCCGAGCATCAGGATCAGCGCCGGAATCGCATAGGCTCCGAAGCCGAAAGCTTGCAGCAAAAAATCGGATAAGAACGCGCCGGCGCGGCCCGTCAGGTTGCCGGCCTTGATGGTTCCGTTGACGGTGTTCCAGGAAGGATCCAGCGGGTGATAGGAAGCGAGCGCGAGCAGCAGGAACAATCCCGCGAATAAAAACACTACGGCAATGGCTTCGTTGAGCCGGGGATGGCTTGTGGGCCCTAAATATTTCATCTTCCGTTGAGCCGGAAGAAGGCGGCCAGAGCGAATACTATTATGCCAAAAATGATGCGGTACCAAATGAACACGTCGAGCGACCGCCGCCGCAGGTAGGCCAGGAAGAACTGAATGACGATCGCGCCGCTGATCGCGGCGGTTACGATACCGGCAATAAATGCCGTGCGTTCGTCGAGCGGAATGCCGGCGTGTTCTTTGTGCAGATCCCAGATTTTCTTGAGCGCCGCGCCGGCGATGATGGGCGTCGAGAGCAGAAACGAGAATCGGGCGGCGGTTTCGCGCTCCAGATTGCAAAACAGTCCCGCCGCGATGGTGCTGCCGCTGCGCGACACGCCGGGGATCACCGCGAAGGCCTGCGCGACGCCGATCGCGATCGAATCCGTCATCGAAACATGCCCCAGCGTCTTTTGCTTCCGCCCGAGATGCTCGGCGACCCACATGATCAGGCCGACCCCGATGGCCATAGCGGCGATGAGATACGGACTGCGAAGGTTAGTTTCGGCCTGTTTCTCAAACAGAGCGCCGGCTATGGCGCCCGGAATCGATCCCACCGCCAGCAGCCACAACAACATACGATTCTTGTTCAAATCCGGATCGTGGCCGGCATTGAGACCGAACCCGTGTGCGATAATCTGCACCCAATCCTTGAAAAAATAAATCAATACGGCGGCCAGCGTGCCCACATGCAGCGCGATATCGAACGTCAGGCCGCCGTCGTCCCATCCGAGCAGCCAGGGAATCACAATCAAATGCGCGCTGCTGCTCACGGGGAGAAATTCGGTCAAGCCCTGCACCAGTCCGAGCACGATCGCGTGGATGATGGGCATAAGTAGACCAGATTAGCGCAAAGCCGGCATGGTGTAAGTGGTAGAATTTTGGTGTAAAGGTGTAAATTGGCTCTCAACATAAAGAATCGAGAGGTCGAAAGGCTCGCTGCCGAGGTTGCGGAAATGGCTCGGGAAACGAAAACCGAAGCGATTCGGCGGGCTCTTGAAGAGCGGAAAATGCGGCTCGCGCCCGGACGTCCGGCGCGGCTCACGAAGGAACAACTTCGCGAATTCTTTGAGCGGGAGATTTGGCCGCAGGTTCCACCTGACGTGCTCGGCAAACCGGTCACGAAGGAAGAACGCGAACAGATTCTGGGTTACGGACCCGACGGCGTGTAACGGCGATGGTGCTCGACAGTTCCGCGCTGGTCGCGATGCATATAGGTGAGCCTGGATACTTGGACCTGTTCGACAAAGTGGCCCGCGCCCAGACGGTCCTGGTCGGCACGCCGACGGCGTTTGAGACCGCAATGGTGCTCACCCGCAAGCTTGGGCACGTCCCCAGAGTCGAAATGCAGCGTTCCTTCGAACGAATGAATGTTCGGTTGGTTCCCTTCTCCGAGGAGCACATGCACGTCGCACTCGATGCGTTCCTCCGCTACGGTAAGGGATGGCATCCCGCCGGTCTCAATTTCGGCGATTGCATGGCGTACGCCGTCGCTTCCGTCGCCCGGCTTCCGCTGCTTTACGCCGGAACCGATTTTTCGAAAACGGACATTCAGTCCGCGTAGGCCTTGGTACTGAGCGGTTTTGTGAAAATCGCGCACTACCTGGGTCTTCATCGCGTTCCTTTTTGAAGTATGCTGAATGGCATGCGGGGATTTCAACGGGTGAAAGTGTATCCGCGCGCGTGTGCGCCGGATAAAGTCAAATAACGTGGCGAACATCCCGTTCGTCCTGTTTTGCGGGGCCGTGGTGTATACCTTGCTCTCGATCGTGGCTGCGTTGCGATATTTTGCAGTCCGGCCGAAGCAAGCGATCAAAGCTCCGCCGATTAGCGTTCTGAAGCCGCTGGCAGGTCTCGATCAGGATCTGGAAGCAAACCTGCGCACATTTTTCGAACAGGATTATCCGGAGTTCGAAGTACTGTTCGCAGTGCGGACGCGCCAGGATCCTGCGGTTGCGGTGGTCGAACGTCTGTGCGCCGAGTATGGGCGCGTTCCTTCCCGGCTGCTGATCACCGGCGAGCCGGCCTATTCCAACGCAAAAGTATTCAGCCTGGAGCAGATGCTCAACGCCGCCACGAACGACCTGGTGGTGATGAGCGACAGCGACACGCGCGTCGCTCCCGATCTGCTGCGCAACATTGCGGCGGAATTTGACGACCCGGATCTGGGCGTCGCGACCTGCCCTTATCGGGCGATTCCGGGCCGAAGTTTCTGGTCGCGCCTGGAAGCGACCGGAATGAATACCGATTTCATGGCCGGCATCCTGGTGGCGCGCATGCTTCAGGGGATGCAGTTCGCCGTCGGCCCGACCATTGCCGCGAGGCGGACCGTGCTCCACTCGATCGGCGGCTTCGATCGCTTGAAGGACTACCTGGCTGAAGATTTCGTGATGGGAAAATTCGCGGCCGAAGCGGGGCATGGAGTGATTCTCTCCACCTACGTAGTCGAGCATCACATCGGCAGCAGCGATCTGCGGCACAACACAGCGCATCGGCTGCGCTGGGTTCGCAGCACGCGGCGGTCGCGGCCGCTGGGTTATCTCGGACAGGTGTTTACCATGCCGGTCCCCATGGCGATGCTCGCGGTAGCTGCCGACCCTTCCCTTTGGCCGATTCTGCCCGCAGCAATTTTGTTGCGCGCGATGGCGGCCTGGACCGTTTCCGTAAAAGTGCTGCGCGCGCCGCTCCAATGGCTGTTGCTGCCGGTCGAAGACATCGGGGCATTCCTGTTTTGGGTCGCCGGATTTTTCGGAAACACGATTGTCTGGAGAGGACAACGATATCGTTTGCACGCCGACGGGCGTTTCGAGCTCGCGGGCTGATTCGATCAGAGCGAGTTCGGATTCACGATCAGCACCTGCTTCGCCTCGATCTTGTGGAACTGCATCGGGAAACTGGTCGCGCCGTAATAGGCCGGCCACTGGTCGCGGTAATGACGGGACAAGGGCTGTCCCGATTCCCCGATGGTGATGTTTTCGAGGGAATTGTCGAGATTCGATAAATCCACGATCATGCGCATCGACGGGCCCAGACGGCGCGAGGTTTGTTTGATGGTGCTGCCCGATCCGCTCATCTGCACGGGACCGATGTTGAAATATTTCCCGATCAGCGGCAACTGGCCGAGTACCGGATGCGCGATGGTCAACTCCATCAGCGATCCGTAATTCCAGCGCGAGACCTTCGAGCCCTGATATTTCTCGCCGTTCGCGATCGCCTGTCCCAGCGATTGGATCAGCAGTTTG
>DATHCE010000243.1:0-7672 GCA_035319685.1 Bryobacteraceae bacterium
GGAATTGTTCGCCGATACCGTCGTGCGGCTGGTCGAATCGGGCAGGATTCCTCAACGAGACTTGCAGGTGGAGCTTCTCGATGACGCCTTTCACGCCGCTGCCGGTGCTAAGGAGCCGGTGCGCCTGATCGCGGTTCCCTCAACGCCGCCCGATACGCGCGCCCTCTATCGCGCCAGGGCCGGCGACCTGATGCTCGATGCCTTGTCGCTTCAGAGCCGGATTCTAAAACAACTCGTGACCGTCGACCGGGCCAAGGCGCGCGAGCTTTTCGATCAGATGGTGCATCCGGCTGAGGCTGCGCTCACCTGCGAAGATCCGCTGCTGCCCGATTTGTCGCCTTATTATGAAATCGCCGCGACCATCGCGCAGTCGACGTTCACGCCGGCGGAAAAAGCTCAGGAAGTGCACATCCAGTTTCTGGTGACCGTGCTTTCGCAGGCGAAATCGCCGGCCGAGCTCGCCGCATTCGCGCGCTCGCTCGAATCCGTGGAACTCAAACCGGAGCAGTTCGAATTGCTGCTCGGCGCTTTCTCGAAAACCATGGAATCGATGGACGCGGATTTCCGTTCCTTCGAGTCCTCCATCGACGCGCTTCAAAAAGAGATCGACGGTTTGAACAGCCGCGCGAATTCGTCGCACATCGGAACTGAGGCGCTGATCAAAACGTATCGAAAATTTCTGGTGACCGGACTGACGGCGGCGCGATGCAACGATAGTTTCGGCGGCGCGCCGGACGCCGTCGCATGGATCGGCGCGCACGCTTCGCCGTTGACCGCGGACGAAACCAAGCCGTCGAAAAAGGATGGGGTGGTCAAGGCCGATCCCTATTTTCAGTCCGCCGATTCGCAGCAATTGGGCGCCGAGCTGCGCCAGCTCAGCTCCGCCAACCGTTCGGCTCCGGAGTTCCCCGGCCAGTTCGCCGATTTTGTGCGCGATTATTCCGCCTGGCAACCTCCCGGCGACGAGATGGACGCGTTTCATGAACGCGCCACCGTTTTGCGCGCCCTGCTCGGCGTCGCTGCGCCGGGCGAGGATCGTGACCGGATTGTCGAGATGTGCTCCGCGCTCGTCGCCTCGTCCGGAGCCGAACATCAGAGTCCGGCCGAATGGTTGTGGCAAACCAAAATGCTGCTCGAAGCAGCGGGCGCGGACGCCGCGAAAATGCTGGCCTCGTTTCGAGCCTCCGGCGATCCGGCGCTCGCGATTTACGCCGGTCCCGGAAACTGACGGATTTGCGCCCATGTGCGCCGCCGCCCTACTTGTGATAGAGTTTACGATCCGGCTCTCGTGTGGAGAAGCGTAGGCTTCCGGTTGTAGCGGCGGGCTTTTTCGGGTGATAGAATTTTTGATGCCCGCTGCTATGGGAGCGGTTTGAGGAGACCAACATGGGCATCGTCGAGTTTGCCAACAGTCCGTGGGGCCAGGAAGTCCCCATTCACATTCGATGGTTTCTGATTTGGGTGGCGGGGATCGTGGGCCTGCTGTTCCTGATTGGCCACGCGATCTGGTTCCGCTTTTTCATGAAACCGGCTCATGAGGAAGCGCCGGACCCGGCGGTCGCCGCGAAGGTGCCCGACAAAGTGGAGCGGCATTCGCTCGCCGCGCGGATGTTCCACTGGATCATGGCGGCGTCGATGTTCGCGTTGTTGATCACCGCGTTTCTCCCCAAAGTCGGCGTGAAATTCGCGTGGGTGTCGTGGCACTGGATCGCGGGCCTGGTGTTGACCGCGGCCGTGATCTTCCACATTTTCCACGCGTCGTTCTGGATGGATTTCTGGTCCATCTGGCCGGACAAGATCGACGTGGAAGACGCCAAGCGCCGCTGGACGCGCGCGACGGGCGGCTCCGCGCCCGCGCCCCGAAAGTTCGCGAAATATCCGCTCGAGAACAAGATGTATCATCTGGCCATCCTCGCCTCAGGCCTCGCGGTGATCCTCACCGGCGTGTTCATGATGAAGCGTGTCCAGACTCCTTTCTTCGTGCGCAATCCGTATGTGTTCGGCGACATGACCTGGGGATTGATGTACGTGCTGCACGGGCTGGCCGGCGTGGGCCTGATCGCGCTGATCATGATGCACATCTATTTCGCGCTGCGGCCGGAAAAGCTGGTGATCACGAAATCGATGGTGGTGGGCACGCTCGACAAGGAGCATTTTCTGGAGCATCACGATCCCACGCGCTGGGTGCCCGAATCGGAGTAGTGTTAGTTACAGATGATCTTTGACGAGTTGAGCGAGCGCTGCGACATCATTGAAGCGTGTTATGAATTTCTGCTGGCCTACGCCGCCAAAGGCGTGCCCGGCGACCAGGGTATGGGTCCGCTGCGCGAGTATCTGCGCGGCGCGGTGAAGGCGCTCACGGGCCTTGGCGCACGTTACCGGAGCGCGGTCGCACAGGAAGCGTTCGAATCGCCGGATCGATATGCGCCGTTTCTGGAGGTGGTGGAGCGCGACGCGTCCGATTCCATCGCCGCGATCGAGCTGGTGTTGGCGCAGCCGACCATCAGCTCGCAGGTGATCGATAACCTGAACGCGTCGATCCATTTCCGCGCGCTGCTGACGGACCTGTTTCTCATCGACGAGGTGTTCAAGTTGCAGCGCAAATTGCGCGCCCCGGCCGAAGCGGGCTCGTAGGCCGGCGCCTTCTAAAAAACGATGTTTGCTATTTTCCTTGCGACCTACGGAGCGGTTTTCGTGGCCGAAATTGTCGGCGACAAGCTGCTTTATACCACCGGGGTCCTAGCCGCGCGCTATCGCACCCTGCCGATCATGATAGGCATGGCGTTCGCGTTCATGCTGAAAATGGGGGTCGCGGTGGCCGTCGGCGAGGCGATTTCGAAACTGCCTCCGATCCTGGTGGCGTGCGTCACTGCGGCGAGCTTCATCGGCGTCGCGATCACGGTGTGGAGAAAAGACGAGCGCCGCTCGCACATGAAGGACGTGCCGAATCACAAAGCGGCCATGGTTTCCTTCGCGGCGATTTTCTTTTCTGAGTGGGGCGACGTGGGACAGATCACCGCCGCGGCGATGTCGGCGAAATATCACATCCCCATGCTGGTCTGGTTGGGAGCCGTTGCGGCGATGGTTACCAAAGGCGCTCTCGCGGCCTCGATCGGCGCGGGCGTGCGCGGCTGGATTCAGGTGCACGTTCCGCCGAAGATTATCCGCTATGCCGGCGTCACGGCGTTGGTGGTGCTGGGGGTTCTTTCCGTCGCCGAAACCTTGACGGAAGGGCACGCTTGACGGCGGCGGAACAGAAACGCCGCATCGCGCTCGGCTTCATCGTCTGTCTGGGAATCGTCAGTCTGTTCGCGGACATGACGTATGAAGGCGCCCACTCGATCATCGGACCGTACTTGCGGACCCTGGGCGCATCGGTGGCGCAGATCGCCTTCATCGCCGGATTGGGCGAAATGCTGGGCGCGAGCCTGCGGTATTTTTCCGGACGTCTGGCCAGCCGCACGCACGCCTATTGGACCATCACGATGTTCGGCTACGCGATGAACGTGATTGCGGTGCCGGGCCTGGCGCTCGCCGGAAACTGGCAGATGGCCGCGATGCTGGTGGTGGCCGAGCGCACCGGAAAGGCGCTGCGCGGCCCGGCTCGCGACGTGCTCCTCTCCGAGGCCACCGGCGAGGTCGGCCACGGCTTCGGTTTCGGGCTGCACGCGATCATGGATCAGACCGGCGCGGTGATCGGGCCGCTGCTGATGATGGTGGCGGTGGCGCGGTCGCATCAGTTCCGCTCGGGGTTTGTGTGGCTCGCCGCGCCCGCCGTCGGAACACTTCTGGCGCTCACCATCGCGCGGATTCTGCATCCCACCCAGGGGGCATCGGCGCGCAATCCGTCGGCCCAGGCGCTGCCGAAAGTTTTCTGGACCTACGTCGCGGCGGCGGGATTGCTGGCGTTCGGATACGCCGATTTCCCGGTGCTCGCCACGCATTTTGAGAACGCCAAATTGTTCGACGGAGCGTCCATCCCGCTGCTGTACGCGTTCGCGATGGGCATGAACGGGTTGATGGCGTTTGTCTTCGGCCGATGGTTCGACCGGATCGGCATTCTGGCGCTGGTCGTCGGAATTTTGATTTCGATGCTGTCGCTGCCGCTCGGATTTCTGGGCGGATCGGCGGCCGCGGTGGCGAGCATCGGATGCTGGGCCGCGGGACTCGGCGCGCAGGATGCGTCGCTTCGATCCGGCATCTCCCAAGTGGTTTCCATGAACAAGCGCGGCAGCGCGTTCGGCGCGTTCAACGGAGTCTTCGGCGTGGCGTGGTTCCTGGGCAGCGCGGCCATGGGATTGTTGTATGCGCACTCATTAATCGCGCTAGTGGCGTTCGGGATGCTGGCGCAGTTGAGTTCGGCGGCGATGTTTCTGTGGGTGCGGAAACCGCTCGCCGAAGCGATCGCGCGAGCTTGAAATATGTTGCGCCTGTTGCCGGCCATCTTCGCCGCAGCGACTGCATACGCGCAGATCTCCGATCCCGTGTTTTCGCGCGTTCCCTTCGATCAATGGACCGAGGCCGGCCAGTCGCACCTGCGCTGGCATCCGGAAATCGCGGCCCTGGGGCTCACCGACCATCAGCGGCTGCTCTATCGCATCCAGGTGAAGGTCGACGGCGCGGAAATGGTGAAGCGCCGGGGCAAGGGAAGGTTTCTGGTACTCGTCGAGTTCCGGGATTCCCAAGGCCGCACATTTCAGGCCCACGGCGCGATCAGTCTCAGAGACGTGAAAGACGAGGCTAGCCGTGCCGATTTGCAGTTCCAGCAAAATGCCTTCCTGATGCCCGGCGAGTATCGGGTTGCGCTGGCGGTGTATGTGACGGGCACCCGCGAATATGCGCTGGCGCGCCGCACGCTGCACGTCGATCCGCTCCCGCACGATCCGCTGGCGGGCGCCTGGCGCGATCTTCCGCCGGTTGAGTTTGTGCCCGGCGGGGACCCGCCGGATGCCTATTTCCTGCCGACGATACAGGGAAAATTGAATCTGCCGATCGAAACTCGGCGCCGCGTCGAGATCGACCTGATGGTGAACGCGACGCCGAGCGAAGAGCCTGCGGGCCGCCGCGGCGCACGTAGCCCCGGCCAGATGCTCGGCATGCTGCTCCCCTCGATGAAAACGCTTGCGCAATTGCGGCCCGAAAACGGATCGATGAACATCGCGATGCTCGATCTGGCGCGCCAGAAGGTGACGTTCCAATCCTCCGCGGGGCTCGATTGGGAAGAACTGAAGAACGCCCTTGCGGAGACCAATCCACACATGATCGACGTCGGGTCGCTCGAAAAACAGAAAGGCGACGCACAGTTTTTCGTGAAAGAAATCGCGCGCCGCCTGGAGGAGTCGCGCGACGCCGAGGCGATCCATGCCCTCATCGTGCTGAGCGCGCCCATGGCGTTCATTCATGGCGAGGATCTGCATCCGATCGAGATTTCGGCGGACAGGAATTGCAAGGTGTTTTATTTGCGCTATTCGCCTTCCGCGCGGCGGGTGGCGCCGGGTCCCGCTCCGATGATGGCGCGGCGCGGCCCCGGAAATGTTCCGCTCGGCGCGCCGCCGGTCGCGGACGATTCGCTGGAGCGAACCTTGAAGCCGCTGAATCCGCGATTGTTCGACGTAACCACGCCGGCCGAGTTTCGAAAAGCGCTGGCGGTGATGATCGAAGAGATCGGCCGGGCGGCTCGTTAGGCCGTGATCATCGCCTTCCACGACGCTTCATCGTGACCGAGGCTCAAGCGGTTGGCTGCGCGAACCAGCGGCAGGCGAAGCAGCGCCGGCTCGCGCGCGATTTTTTCGAGCAGCTCGGCGTCGCTGGCTTTCAGATATTTGAGCCCGGCGTCGACAAACGCTTTGCCATCGCTATCGAGAAGTGCGCGCAATCCGAATCGTTCGGTGAATCGGCGAATTTCGCCGGGCGCCATCGGCTTCTGATCGAGATCGACGAACTGGATCGCGATGCGCCGCTCCTTAAAGAATCGTTCGGCGGCGCGCGTCGCCTTGGAATTCTTCACGCCGAAAATCTGGACGATGGCGCTCATCAGATGGGCGAATTCTGGAGCGTGCTGATGTGAATGCCGCCGTCCACCGGAATTACCGCGCCGTTCACGTAAGACGCGGCAGGCGATGCGAGGAATATCGCGGCGCCCGCCATGTCGGACGGCTGGCCGATCCGTTTGAGCGGGCATTGCGCCGTGATTTGTTTTCCATGCTCGGAAAGCAGCCATTCGGTCATTTTGCTTTCGAACGGTCCGGGCGCGATCGCGTTCACGGTGATGTGCCGGCTACCGAGGCGCACGGCGAGAACGCGCGTCATGTGATGGACCGCGGCTTTGCTCGCCGAATAGGGATAGGTTTCGATGTTGGGGACTTGCAGGCCGTCGATCGAGCCGATGTTGATGACGCGCGCCGGATCGGCATGCGTGCCGGCTTTTTCAAGCAGCCCAAGCAAGTCGCGAGTCAGGAAAAATACGGCTTTGAGATTGGTATCGACCACTTTGTCCCAACCTGCTTCGGGAAAATCGGCGATCGGGGCGCCCCAGGCGGCGCCGGCGTTATTCACCAGAATGTCGAGCTTCGGCTCGCGGGACTTGATTTCGCTGACGAGCCTTTCGCGGCCTTCCGCGGTGGCCACATCGGCCGGAATCGAGATGCATTCGCCCACGGCGGCGAGCGATTGGGCGGCCTGATCGCAAGCTTCTTTTTTGCGGGCCGAAATATAAACTTTCGCGCCGGATCGCACGAAACCCTCGGCGATCATGTAACCGATGCCGCGCGATCCGCCGGTGACGAGCGCGGTCTTGTGAGCGATGGAAAACAGGCGTAGAACGTCCATGGGTTTCCATGCTAGCAAGTTCTTGGGTGGCCTCAGGCCACATTTGCTTCGCGGCGGCGAAAGATGAAGGCTTTTAACGCTCGCCTTGCAACGGTTCGATCGCGGACTTTTCGAAGGACTGCCGGCAGGACACTAATGGCCTGCCCCGCGTAAATTCAGTTGGAGACGTCTCCTTGCCGCAGTTGTAACGCTCGCGGTGCCGCGGCCACACTATCGCTAGCGGCTCTCGGCCATCACTTTGACGTTCGCACGACAGCATCTAGAATGCCGCACGGCGGTGAACGGGACGCAGATCGCCGCGCCCGTCTCTCTGATCACACAATAAGCGGGAAGAGAAAAACGAGTGCGCGGTGAAAGTGGCATCGCGATGATTCTCGGGCGAAAATGTTTTTGCGGGTGAGCGTTAACGGGGTTTCACCGCGCCTTGGGAACAGGCCGTTTCGGACACCTTGCTTCGGAGGAGGCGAACTCGAATTTGACAAACAGCAGCGTCTGAATTATAATTCTTGGGCTTCGCGCCACCAAGCTGAGCCCTGTTTTCCGCCTCAGCTTCCGACCCACCGTTCAGCCGCCGCGACAAACCGTTGACCAGCGGCGTGAGATCAGGAGGAAACTCACCATGAAATCCATCAGTTCCATGAAAACCGCTGCCGCGGGATCAGCCTTGGCCGTCTTCCTGGCTGCGGGAGTGCTGTTCGTCACCATCGGCGGGCGCGCACAAGGGCCCACTGGACTGGGCATCGACCAAGACGAGGTGCAGATCGGCCTCAACATCGCGCCTGTCCCGCTGAACTACATCGGCAAGGACATCAATCTGTTGGGGTTGGGAAGTTTCCTCGTGAAC
>DATHCE010000244.1:0-4752 GCA_035319685.1 Bryobacteraceae bacterium
CCGGAGTGCGAAACGAACAGCGCGCGATCGGCGTCGCCGTCGAAGGCCACTCCCAGATCCGCGCCCGTTTCGAGAACGCGCGCGCGCAGAGCGTCGAGATGTAGCGAACCGCAGTACAGATTGATATTTTTTCCGTCCGGCTGGGCTCCGATGCGGTCGATGGTCTGGCCCAGCCTCTCGAATAGAACGGGCGCAAGATAGGTGGCCGCGCCATTTGCCGTGTCGACCACGATTCTCCGCGGCGGCAACCCCTGCGCGAGCGTCGCCGCGAGATGGTCGATATAATCGCGATCCAGTCCTTCATCGACCGCGAGCGGCGCCGGCGCCACCGGCGTGCGCGTTTCGGCAAACGCGAAGATTCCCTCTTCGAGCGCGTGCTCCCGTTCATCCGGCAGCTTGAATCCGGAATGATCGATGATCTTGATTCCGTTGTCCTGATACGGATTGTGCGAGGCGGAGATCATGACGCCCGCGGCGAACGGGCCGGTCCGCGTCACGTGAGCGAGGCCGGGAGTGGTGATCAATCCCGCGAACCGCGCGCGCACGCCGCCGCGCGACAGGCCGCCCGCGACGTGTTCGGCGATCCAGGGACCCGATTCGCGCGTGTCCATCCCGATCACCACCTCGGGGTCCGCATGATCCGCGCTCAAACAGGCGCCGAGCGCATAGCCCAGCGCAAACGCCGTGGCCGGGTCCAGCGGATATTCGCCCGCCACTCCGCGCATCCCGTCAGTTCCAAAAAGCTGTCGCATGTTTCCGCTATTTTCCAATCTTTTCGAGCTTCACCCGTACCGTCACCACCGGCGACGATTCCATCCACACCTGCGGATCGGAGACGAACGTGTTGACGCGAATGTCGGAGCTCAGGGTAACCGCGCTCAGGTCGATCGCGTCGGTGTCCGCGACGGCGATCGCGGCCAGGCGGCGTTCCGGACCCGCGATGCGCACCGAAGAAGGCCTCACGTCCTGCGATGCGATGCGGTAACCCTCGGGCGGTGGTGACGCGAATTTCACCTCCACCGGAACATCTTTCGACTGCACGCGCGAAAATCGCAGACGAAGCTGCGACGGCACGCCGCGCACGAACGTAACGCCTTCCGGCAGCCGCACATCCGCATCGGAGAGCGTGAAAGTCCGCTCGCCCGGACTCGACACGTTCGAAAGATCGATGGTGACGGCGAGATCGGAAAGCGCCGCTTCGGTGAGACGCCCGGAGGGTCCGCGCAGCTCGACCCGCACCGAATCGATCGCGTCGGAATTGATGAGCAAGCCGCGCGGAAGATTCTTATAAAGAATCGGCAGAGAATGCGTGGTCACCAGCTCCGGCTCGCCGACGATGGCGAACCAGAGCAGCACGCTCAGCATCAGCGAGCCGAGTTTCCACGCGAAATTGCGGGTGATGAAGCGCCACATCAGGGTTCCACCTGGTTCCAGCGGTTCTCGGCAATCGCTTCCGATTTGCGCGGGCGGACCGAGGAATACCGATTCAGGCGTTCGCGCAGACGCTCCAGCGTGAC
The DNA here is from genome assembly GCA_035319685.1 of Bryobacteraceae bacterium. Taxonomy (GTDB): domain Bacteria; phylum Acidobacteriota; class Terriglobia; order Bryobacterales; family Bryobacteraceae; genus Palsa-187. The sequence goes on from DATHCE010000244.1 coordinate 1,518, forward strand.
GTCGGGTTCCAGTTCGCCGCGCGCCGCGACGCCGATGTGGCCGGTCTCTTCGGAAACGACGACGGCCAGTGCGTCGGTCTCCTCGCCGACTCCGATGGCCGCGCGATGGCGCGTCCCCAAGTGGCGCTGCATCAGGGGATTCGTCGTCAGTGGAAGGAAGCAGGCCGCCGCGGCGATGCGGTCGCCTTGCACGATGACGGCTCCGTCATGCAGCGCGCCGCCGGGGTGAAAAATCGAGCACAACAGATCGCGAGAAACCGTCGCATCGAGGGCCACGCCGCTTTCGACGAAGGTGCGCAGCCCGATGTCCTGCTCGATGACGATCAGCGCTCCGGTTTTATCCTCCGCCATCTGCTGCACCGCCAGAACGATTTCATCAACCATTTCGCGGCGTTCGAGCTGTCCCCCGAGACCCAGCCAGCGGCTGCGGCCGATCCTCGCCAGCATGCGCCGCAGTTCGGATTGAAACATCACGATCAGCGCGATGGCGGTGTAGGGGGCCATCGCCGCCAGCACCGTGCGCAGCAATTCCAGCTTGGCCCAGACCGCGACCAGATAAATGACGCCGAGAATCCAGATTCCGGTCAGGATGTGCGCCGCGCGGCGTCCCCGGACGATCGCGACGAACTGATAAATCAAAAACGCGACCGCGAGAATATCGATCACCGCGGTGACCGTGAGCTTCGGAATTGCCGGAAGCAGAAACTCGGGCATTATATTTCAGTTTAGCTTAGGAACTTTTGATCTCGGTCCAAAGGCGGTCGCGAAGCTTTTGGGAAGCCGACGATTGCGCCTCGAACCATTCGCCGCGCGCGAGAATTTCGGGCGGCGGATACAGCACCGGATTTTCGCGCATGGCGGCGGGTAGCAGGCGCTGCGCGGCGGCGTTGGCCGTGGCCGTCTGCGTCGCTTCGACGATCGCGGCGGCGACTTCGGGCCGCAGCAGGTAATCGACGAATTGATGCGCCAGCTCGACGCGCCGGCTTTCCCGCAGAATCGCGACGTTATCGGCGTAACGCGCGAATCCTTCGGTTGGAAACGCGTAATCGAGTTTTCCGGGAGCGGCGGCGATCGCCTGCCCGGCGGTGACGGCCCACGCCTGCGCGGCGCCGACGTCGCCGGCGACCACCTGATCGCGAACCTCGGCGTTCAGATAGGCGCGAAGCAATGCCTTCTGATCCTCGGCTTCCCTGGCGGCGCGGCGCAACTGATCGGGATCGGCCGAGTTGAGCGAATCGCCGATTTTTTTGAGACACGCCGCGAAGACTTCGGGCGGATCGTCGAGCATCGTGATTTTTCCGCGCAGCCGGGAGTTCCACAAATCGGCCCAGGCGGTGATCGGAGCGAGCGCCTTCTGATACAGAATACCGGTGGTTCCGTGCATGTAAGGAACGATGTATTGAAGCCGCGGATCCCAGGGCGGATGCTGGAACATCGCGTCGAGCGCCCCGAGATTGCTGAGCAAATCGTGGTCGAGCGGTTGGAGCAATCCGAGCTCGACGACCGGCGGGACGAATTCGGCGGGAGGAAACACGACGTCCCATCCCGAATTGCCGCTGAGGATTTTCGCGAGCATTTCGGGAGCGCTTTCATACGTCCCATAGCGGACGCGGACGCGGAATTCGCGCTCGAAATTCGGGATGGTATCGGGCGCAACGTAATCGGACCAGTTGAAGACGTTCAGGCGGCGCTCTCGGTGGCCGCATGCGGCGCCGGTCATCGCTCCCGTCAGGCCGAGAAGAAATCCTCTGCGATTCATGCCGACCTCAAGCGTTCCGAGGCGAGCACCATCGCGCCCAGTACGAGGACCACGACGGTCGAGACCGCATTCAGCATCGGGTTGACGCCGCGGCGCGCGAGCGCATAGATCACCATCGGAAGGGTTTGCGAATCGACGCCGGCGACCAGACTGGTGATGACGTAATCGTCGATCGAAACGGTGAAGGCGAGCATCGCCGCCGCTCCGATGGCGGGAGCGAGATACGGCAGCGTGACTTTTCGAAACGCGCCGAACTCGTTCGCGCCCAAATCGAGCGCGGCCTCCTCGAGCGACGGATCGAAGCCGCGCAATCGCGCCATGACGACGACAGCGACATAGGCGACCGAAAACGCGACGTGCGCCAGAATGACGGTGTGCATTCCCAATCGCAGATGCAGGAATCGAAAAATCCATTGAAACAGAGCGAGGAGGGAAACGCCGGTGATGATTTCGGGAGTCACCAGAGATAAATACATGGAACCCGCGATCCATGCGGAAGTTCGCTTCCACAGCGCGTAGGCGGCCAGCGTTCCTATGATCGTCGCGAGCGCCGTCGCCGAGAGCGCGATGATGAGGCTGTTGATGGCGGCTTCGATCAGGTCCCGATCGGCGAAGGCGGCCTGATACCAGCGCAACGAAAACCCTTGCCAAAGGGTGAATTTCGACGCGTTGAAACTGAAGATCGCGAGGATGAGAAGCGGCAGGTGAAGGAACGCGTAGAGGGCGATGGCATAGGCGGGCAATAGCCGCTTCATAACAGCTCCTCGCCTTTTCGGCGCACGGCGAACAGCAGAGCCATGGCGACGATCATCAGCAGGATCGACGCGGCGGCGCCGAAGGGCCAGTCGCGCGACGAGGTGAACTGATTTTGCACCAGATTGCCGATCAAAATGGTTTTGCTGCCGCCGAGCAGATCGGAGGTTAAATAGGTTCCCAAGCACGGAACGAATACCAGAATCGCGCCGGCGCGGATGCCGGGAGCGCACAAGGGAATCATCACGCGCCACAGCGTATCCCAGGGCGTCGATCCGAGATCGGCCGCGGCTTCGAGCAGATTTTTGTCGAGCCGCTCGATGGTCGCGTAGAGCGGCAGAACGGTGAACGGCAGGAATCCGTAGACCAGGCCGAGAATCACCGCGCCGTCGTTGTAGAGCATCGGGAGCGGCTCGCGAATCAGGTGCGCGGCGAGCAGAATCGTGTTGACCAGGCCGGTGTCGCGCAGCAAAAACATCCAGGCATACAGACGGATGAGAAAGCTGGTCCAGAACGGGAGAATGACCAGCATCAGGTACAGATTTTTTCGCGAGCCCGAGCGCGCGATGAACAGCGCCAGAGGAAAACCGAGCACCAGACAAAGCGCCGTCGAGAGGCCGGCGATCCACAACGAGCGTAGAAAAATCGCTCCATACAGGGGGTCGAACAGGAGGGTAAAATTTTCGACGGTGAGGGGGCGTTCCACGCCGCCATAGGCGCCGC
>DATHCE010000245.1:0-2236 GCA_035319685.1 Bryobacteraceae bacterium
GGCCGCACGTCGGTGAACACGGTGGAAATCGTCAAGGGGCTTCAAATCGGCGACCAGGTGATTTTGTCCGACATGTCGGCGTGGGACAATTTCGACCGCGTGAAATTGAATTAGGCGAGGGAACTTTCCGGACGAAGAAAACGTATCCAGGGATTGAAGGAGCGGCGTATGAACAGCAATGCGGAATCGTTAATCAAGCTCGAAGGCGTCACCAAAGTTTTTTACACCGATGAAGTGGAGACGCACGCGCTGGGCGGCGTCCATCTGGACATCAAAAACGGCGAGTTTCTTTCGATCGCCGGGCCCTCGGGCTGCGGCAAATCCACGCTGCTTTCGATCCTCGGCCTGCTCGATTCGCCGACCGACGGCAACTACTGGATCAACAAGCAGGCAGTGGCGAATCTCTCGCTTTCCGACCGCACGCGAATCCGCAATCGCGAGATCGGTTTCATTTTTCAGGCGTTCAACCTGATCGGCGACCTCACCGTGTTCGAAAATGTCGAATTGCCGCTCACCTATCGCAGCATGGCGTCGGCGGAGCGCAAGAAGCGCGTGCAGGAAGTGCTCGAGCGCGTGGGCATGGCGCACCGCATGAAGCACTATCCTTCGCAGCTTTCGGGCGGCCAGCAGCAGCGCGTGGCCGTGGACCGGGCGCTGGTGGGTACGCCCTCGATCCTGCTGGCGGACGAGCCGACCGGAAACCTGGACTCGAAGAACAGCGAAGCGGTGATGGATCTGCTGCGCCAGTTGCACCGCGAAGGCGCGACAATCTGCATGGTGACGCACGATCCGCGCTACGCCAGCATCGCCGACCGCACCATCCATCTTTTCGACGGACGCATCGTCGAAGAAACGATCGGCTCGCGGACCGCGAGCGTTTAACGCAGGCATCGGCTAAAGTTTCTGAAAATTTCCCTGGCGATGGGGTCGAAAATGATTTTCGACAGCGGCGGATCCGTGTGTCTGGAGGCCGAATCCATCGAAATGCGGCGCTGAAAGCGCATCGAAGGGAGGCGAACTAAGCGATGGGAACTCTGATCCAAGATATTCACTACGCTCTTCGATTGCTGTGGAAGAATCTCGGTTTCACAGTCACTGCGATCCTCACGCTCGCGCTCGGCATCGGAGCGAACACCGCGATCTTTTCCGTCGTCAACGGCGTGCTCCTCAGGCCTCTGCCCTATCCGCAGCCGGAGCAACTGGTGGTGCTCTCGGAAAAGACGACGAATTTCGAGAGCTCCTCGATATCGTATCCGAATTTTCTGGACTGGCAGCGGATGAATTCTTCGTTCTCCTCCATGGCTGCTTATCGGCCCGATGATTACAGCATTACCGGAACCGGCGAGGCGGAGCGCGTCCGGGTGGCGATGGTCTCTGCCTCGTTCTTCGGCATCCTCGGAATCCATCCGGTGCGCGGCCGGTTGTTCAGCACGGCCGATGACCGGCTGGGCACGGCAAAAGTGGCTATCATCGGCGCCGGGCTGTGGCAGCGCAAGTTCGGTTCTTCTCCCGACATCATCGGTCAGACAATCAAGATGAACGGCGATGTTTACACCATCGTTGGGATCATTCCCGCGAGCTTTCGCCTCGAATCCACGAATCTCGACGGCATCCGGGAAGTCTTCATTCCCATCGGGCAATACACCGATCCGCTGTTCCAGCAGCGCGACGTCCACGAAGGCATGCGCGCGGTCGGGCGGTTGAAACCCGGCGTCACTCTCGCCGCCGCTCAGTCGGATATGGATCGCATCGCAAACGATCTGGCCGCCGCCTTTCCGTCTGCTAACAAAGGCGCCGGAATTCACCTGGTCCCGCTCAAGAAAGACATTGTGGGCGATGTCGAGCCATTCCTTCTGGTTCTGTTGGGCGCCGTCGGATTTGTCCTTCTGATCGCGTGCGTCAACGTGGCGAACCTCCAGCTTTCCCGAGCCACCGGGCGCGCGCGCGAGTTCGCCATCCGCGCGGCGCTGGGCGCCGGCCAATCACGCATCGTCCGGCAGTTGCTCACCGAAAGCGTGCTCCTCGGGCTCGCGGGAGGAGCGTTGGGGTTGATACTGGCCGCGTGGGGCACCCAAGCAGCGGTCCGATCTCTGCCGGAAACTCTTCCGCGGGCGCAAGACGTGGGCGTGGACGGGCATGTGCTCATCTTCACGCTGCTTGCATCCGTCGCGGCAGGCATCCTATTCGGGCTGGCGCCGGCGCTGAGAACAGCGAAGCCGAATTTACAAGACACGTT
>DATHCE010000246.1:0-8943 GCA_035319685.1 Bryobacteraceae bacterium
GAGTTCCGCGGCGGCGTCGAATCCGGTGAGGCTGATCGAATGAAGCGGGAACGGGGCCTCCAAACCGAGCGCGGCCACGCCATGATCGAGCTTGCGTTTTCGGCCGGCGTCATGGTCACCTGCCTCGCCGGGACATTCGCGTTCGGTTACACGTTTTACGTTTACAACCAGCTGGTAACCGCGGTGGGCAATGGCGGCCGGTACGCCGCCGTGCGCACCTACCGCGCGGCGACGCCGAAGGATCTCGAAAAGGGCGAACAGGCGATCCGCAACATGGTGGTGTACGGCGACGCGCGGCCGGGATCGGGTGCCGAGCCGGTGGTCGCGAATCTGAAGCCCGAAAATGTCGACGTGCATTGGGTGCTCGATCCATCGGGCGCGCCGGATGCGGTCGACGTCGCGATTCGCGAATATAGCGTCGACGCCGTGTTCAAGACATTCACGTTCGCGGGCAGGCCGGGCGTCGAGTTTCCTTACGTCGGCAAGTACGCGCCGTCGGAGAAGGAGCCATGACCGGGCGCTCGGGAGAAAAGGGCCAGAGTCTCGTCGAAGCGACGCTCGTCATGCTGGTGTTTCTTTCCTTCCTGATCGGCATTCTCGACTGCGGGCAGGTGCTGTACTCGCACCAGGTGTTGGAGGAGCGCGTGCGATCGGCGGTGCGCTGGGGCAGTTTGCATCCTTACGACGGCACCGGCGAACAGGTGGCGGATCTGGTTCTGTACAACTCGACCGAAGCGCCGCGCGCGGAAGCGCCGGGGTTTCTCGGCATGACCCGCGCCAACGTTCAGGTGCAATTTCATCCCGCTACGCCCGAACGGCCCGACGATGAGGTGCTGAGCGTGGCGATCGTGAACTACCAATCGCATTGGTTCACGCCGTGGATTGCCAGGACCATCGTCAGTCCGCGGCCGATTCTGATCAGCGCGCCGATGGCGTACCGCGTTCCGTAACGCTATGCTAATTCCTTGGCGACCATCAACCCTTTTGAGCCCTATCGATACACCGCCAAGGCCGGCGATCCGTCGCGTCTGCTGACCCAGCCCTACGACAAAATCACTCCCGAAATGCGCGAACGGTATCTGGCGTCGAGTCCTTACAATCTGGTCCGCGTGATCCTGGGCGAGCGGCGGGACACCGACAACGATTCCGAAAATGTTTACACGCGCGCAGCCAGGTATCTGGACGACTGGATTCGCGAGGGGATTCTCGCCCGCGACCCATCGCCCGGGCTGTATGCGTATTTTCAGGACTTCACCGTGCCCGATTCCGGAGAAAAACTCACGCGGAAGGGCTTCATCGGGATCGGAAAGATCGAGGATTATTCGGCCGGCGTCGTGTTCCGGCATGAGCAGACCTTGAGCGGTCCGAAAAAGGACCGGCTCGAATTGCTGCGCCACACGCGCGCGCATTTCGGGCAGATCTTCATGCTGTATCCCGATCCGCAGGGTGCGGTCGACAAGCTGCTGGACGCTGCGTCGGCCGGGCCGCCGGCGATGAACGTCGCCGATGAATATCAGGCGCGGCATCGCCTGTGGCCGATCGTCAACCCGTCCGAGATCGCGCAGATTCAGGAACTGATGCGCGACAAAAAGCTGCTGATCGCGGACGGCCATCATCGCTACGAGACGGCGCTCGCCTATCGCGACGAGCATCCCGGCGACGGGCCCGCGCAGTTCGTCATGATGACGTTCGTCAACATGCATTCGCCGGGGTTGAAGATTCTGGCGACGCATCGCGTGCTGCGCCATGTGGAGAATTTCGACGCGACGCGCTTTTTCGAAAAGGCGGCGAATCACGCGTGGAGCGTCGCGGCGTGCGCGACGCTGGATGTGCTGAAAGCGCGGATGGCAGCGCGCGATTCCAAGCGCGTGCAGATCGGCGTGGTGGTCCCTGGGACCGAACCGCGGCTGATGCAGCGCGCGCGCAAGAAAGACGAGATGGATGTGCCGGCGCTGCACCACGACGTGCTCCAATCGCTGCTGGGGATTTCCGAGGATGCGGTGCGCGAAGAGCAATACATCCAATATGTGCGCGGCATCGATGCGGCGGCGGCCGAGGTGTACGATCGCGGCGCTCAGGTCGCGTTTCTGCTGGAGCCGACGCCGATCGACGATATGGCCCGCATCGCGTTCTCCGGCGGAGTGATGCCGCAGAAGTCGACCGATTTTTATCCCAAATTGCTGAGCGGCGTCACGATTTACCGGCTGGTCTAGCTATGCCCAAAATTCGCGCGGCGATTTTTGGCGCCGGGTTCATGGGAAGAGTCCACACCGAGGCCATCCGAAGGCTCGGCAATGTGGAAGTGAAGACCGTGGCCGCATCGAATCCAGCCGGCGCGGAGCGGTTTGCCCAAGCGTTTTCGATCCCCCAGGCGATTGCGGACTGGCGCGACGCGCTTGCCGATCCCGAGATCGATGCGGTGCATATCTGCACACCGAACCATCTGCATTACACGATGGCGAAGGCCGCGCTCGAAGCCGGAAAGCACGTGCTGTGCGAGAAACCGCTCACGATGACGCCGGCCGAAGCGCACGAACTGGTCGCGCTGGCCGGGCGAAGCAGGCTGGCCAATTGCGTGAATCACAACCTGCGTTTTTATCCCCAGGTTCAGCAGGCGCGGGCTATGATCGAGGCGGGCGAGCTCGGCGAAATTCTGATCGTCAACGGGACTTATTTTCAGGATTGGCTGCTCAATTCGACCGACTGGAACTGGCGCGCGAGCGCAGCCTCGGGCGGCGAGCTGCGCGCGATGGGCGACATCGGCTCGCACTGGATGGACGCGATTCAGCACGTGACCGGGTTGCCGGTCACGGCGCTGTGCGCCGATCTGGCGACATTTCACAAAACGCGCCGGCGGCCGCGAGGATCGGTGGAGACGTTTTCCCGTGAGACGGGCGCCGAATACGACGACGTGGAGGTTCACACCGACGATTTTGGCGCGGTGCTGATCCGCCTGGGCGATCGCGCGCACGGATCGTTCGCGGTGAGCCAGGTTTCGGCGGGCCGCAAGAATCGTTTCGAGTTCGAGATTTACGGGACCAAAGCCGGCGTGGCGTGGAATCAGGAACGGCCGGATGAATTGTGGATTGGGCATCGCGGGCGGGCGAATGAGATTTTGTTGAAGGATCCATCGCTGCTCGATCCGCGGGCGGCGGCGTTCGCCGATCTGCCGGGAGGGCACAGTGAAGGCTACGACGACACGCACAAACAGATGTTCCGCCGGTTTTACGCGCGCGTCGCGGATGCGAATGCGCCGGTCGAGTATCCGACCTTCGAGGATGGCGCGCGCGGGATGGAGTTGCTCGAAAAGGTGCTCGAGAGCTCGCGAAGGCAGGGCTGGGTTGACTGCTAAAGCAGCATATCGGCGAGTTGCCGCAGGTCGTCGATGACGAAATCGGGCGGGGCTTCGGCGAACGTTTCCGGTTGAAATCCCCAGCTTACGCCGCACGCCTTTACCTGGGCGTTGCGGGCGGTCAACACATCCACTGCGCTGTCGCCGACCATCACCGTCCGATCGCGCTCGGCGCCGGATTCGTCCACCAGAAGATTGATCCCGATCGGATGCGGCTTTTTCTCCTCAAAGCTGTTGCCCCCGTAGACGCGGAAAAAATGCATGTCGAGGCCGAGCCCTTCGATCAGGCGCACGCTGAATCGAACCGGCTTGTTGGTCAGCACCGCCAGCGGAACTCCGGCCGTGTGCAGTTGATCCAGGGCCTCGCGCACGCCGGGATAGAGCGTGGTCGCATCGAGCATGTGCTCGCGATAGTAGTCGAGAAAATAGCGCAAAAAACGTTCGTGTTCGGCGGCGCTCGCATCGGGGAACGCGCGGCGGATCAGCACAGGCGCTCCGCTGCCGACGTAGGAGGACACCACGTCGTCGGAGAACGGGGCGAGGCCGGCCCAGGTTCGCGTGGCGTTGACCGAATCGGCCAGATCGCGCTTGGAATCGATGAGCGTGCCGTCGAGGTCGAAGATGAGAAGATCCCCGTTGGTCACGCTTCCACTTTCTTGAGATCCGGCTGCTTTTTCGGGTGCTTCTTGAACTGGTCTTGCCACGCCTTGCGGATGTCGCGCATGGATTCGCGGAACGCGTCCTTGATGGCGTTCGGCGCCAGGTCCGCGCACAGATTCGAGGCATCGATGGCGTAAGGCAAAACCCGCGAATGGATCATCCAGTTCGGCAGCGGTTTGGGCGTGAAGGCGAGCAGCACCGCGACCAGCACGATGCCGATCAGGCTTCCGCGCACGAATCCGAACGCCGCACCCAGCAGACGGTCGAGCCAGGAAAGGCCGGTCCATTTGAACAATTTCGAAAGCAGCTTGCCGATCATGTGACCGAGCGTCGTGCACGCCAGAAACACCACGAAAAAGCCCAGCAGGTTGGATGCGGCCACCGAATGCACGCCGTGATCATGAATCCATGCCGCCGGGATTCCGTAGAACCAGAAGCCGAGCAGGAGCCCCGCGAAGGTCGCGAGGAAACCGATGCCGACGCGCGCGAATCCGGCGAGAAACCCGGTCACCACCGAGGCGGCGATGATCACCACCAGCACGATATCCAGCAGGTTCACAAATTTTTTCCGCTCAGGGCCCTGTACGCCTCTCTATATTTTTCGCTGGTCCGGCGCGCGACCTCGTCCGGCAGCGCCGGGGCCGGCGGCTGCTTGTTCCAGTGAATGGATTCGAGATAATCGCGGACGTATTGTTTGTCGTAGGAGGGCTGCGCGCCGCCCGGCGAGTAGGTTTCGCGCGGCCAGAAGCGCGAGGAATCCGGCGTCAACACCTCATCGCAGAGCGCGATCCGGCCGTCGATCAGGCCGAACTCGAATTTGGTGTCGGCGATGATGATTCCCCTGGTCAGCGCGTAATCGGCCGCGCGCCGGTAAATGGCGAGCGTCAGATCGCGAAGCTTCGCGGCGAGATCCGCGCCGATTCTCGCCGAAACATCTTCGAACGAGATGTTTTCATCGTGGCCGCTGGTGGCCTTGGTCGCCGGAGTGAAAATCGGCTCGGCGAGCTGGCCGCTTTCGCGCAAACCGGAAGCGAGCGGGATGCCGCAGATCGCGCCGGTGCGCTGGTAATCCTTCCATCCCGAGCCCGAAATATAGCCTCGCGCGACGCATTCGATCTCGATCATTTCGGCGCGGCGCACCCACATGGCGCGGCCTTCGAGTCCGGCGGGAACCTCGGTGCTCAACAGATGGTTGGGCACCATGTCGCGCAGAAAATCGAGCCAGAACAGCGTCATCTGCGTCAGCACGCGGCCTTTATCGGGGATGCCGGTGGCGAGAATGTAATCGAACGCGGAGATGCGATCGGTGGCCACGATCAGCAGCCGGCCGCCATCCTCATAAATATCGCGAACTTTGCCGCGGCCGCGCAGTTTCAGGCCCGGCACGCTCGATTCGAGCATTACGTTGTAATTTTCCATGAAAGGTTGAGGGACCAATCAACGATTATACTGAGGGTTTCCCATGCTTCTGTCCATCCTGATCCCGGTGTACAACGAGCGCACCGTGGTGGAGCGGAGCCTCGCGCAGGTGCTCAGCGCGCCGCTGCCCGAAAACATGGAGCGCGAGCTGGTGATCGTCGACGATTGCTCCACCGACGGAACCTCCGAGATCCTGGAGCGCATCGCGGCCGGCGAAGCGCGCATCCGCCTGTTCCGCCACGCGGTGAATCAGGGAAAAGGCGCGGCGGTGCGCACGTCGATCCAAAACGCGAACGGCGATTTTTGCCTGGTGCAGGACGCCGACCTCGAATACGACCCGTCGGAATATCCCAAGCTGCTGCGCCCCTTGCTCGACGGGCACGCCGATGCCGTGTTCGGATCGCGCTACATGGCCGGCGAACAGACGCGCGTGCTTCCCTTCTGGCATTCAGTGGCCAACAAGGGGCTCACGCTGATCTCGAACATGTTCAGCAATCTGAACGTCACCGACATGGAGACGTGCTACAAGGTTTTCCGCACCGATCTGCTGAAGAGCATCCCCATCCGTTCGAATCGCTTCGGTTTCGAGCCGGAGATCACGATGAAATGCTCGAAGCGCAAGCTGCGCGTGTACGAGGTGCCCATCAGCTATCACGGCCGCACGTATGAGGAAGGAAAAAAGATCGGCTGGCGGGACGGGCTCAAGGCGCTCGGCGTGATTCTGCATTTCTGGCTGGTGGACGATCTGTACGTCACCAGTTACGGCCGCGGATTGCTGAACAGCCTGACCGGCACGCCGCAATATTTGAGCTGGTTGACGCGCGTACTGCGGCCGGAAGTGGGCGATACGGTGATCGAAATCGGCGCGGGCCTCGGCAGCCTCACCGGAAGATTGATGTCCCGAAAACTGGAGTACGTCGCGGCGGAAAAAGATCCGCTGTTTCTGCATGCGCTGCGGAACCGGTTTTTACGGACGCCGAACGTGACGGTGGCGCGTCTCGACCCGGAAAATCCGGCGGATTACGAACCGTGGGCGAATCGATTCGACACGGCGCTGTGCATCAATCAACTGGAACTGGTGGAGGATCCCGTTGCGGTGCTGCGATCGCTGCGGGGATGTTTGAAGCCCGAGGGATCGGCGGTTATTCTGGTGCCGCAGGGGCCTGGATTGTATGGGTCGCTCGATCGCGGGATGGGACACAAACGCCGTTTTTCGAAGGACGAGCTGAACCATATTCTGGAGCGCGCCGGATTCCAGCTCGAGCGCACGCATCAGCTCAACAAAATCGGCGCAGTCTCGTGGTGGATTCACGCGAAACTCCTCCGCCGGAAGGGTATCGCGAAACTCACGTTGAAGATTTTCGACAAGACCGTGTGGATCTGGCGGCGCCTGGACCCGGTGATGCCGTGGCGGGGATTGTCGCTGATTGCGGTGGCGCGCCGCACCGGCTGAGTTTCTTAAACTGGGAGCAATGGCCAAGGCAGTAGTCACCGGAGGAGCGGGGTTCATCGGCTCGACGCTCGTGAGGAAATTGCTGGAGCAGAATGATTCGGTCGCCGTAATCGACAATCTGCTGACCGGACGGGAATCGAACCTGGAGGGCGTGCGCGCGCACGTCGAATTTCATCACACGGATATTCGCGACGCCGCGGCGACCGCTGCGGCGATCCGCGGCGCCGAGGTGGTCTATCACCTAGCGGCGATTCCGTCGGTGCCGCGCTCGATCGACGAGCCCGTGCCGTCGCACCAGGTGAACATCGACGGAACCTTCAACGTATTGCATGCCGCCGCCAATGCGGGCGTGCGCCGCGTGGTTTACGCGGCCTCGTCGTCGGCGTATGGCGATAGCGAAACGCTGCCGAAAATCGAGACGATGATTCCGCGTCCGAAATCGCCGTATGCGGTGCAGAAACTGGTGGGCGAATATTACGCGTCGGTGTTTCATTCCTGCTTTGGTCTCGAAACCGTCGCGCTGCGATTCTTCAACGTGTACGGCCCGCGCCAGGACCCGTCGAGCCCGTATTCGGGCGTGCTGTCGCTGTTCATGAAACACCTGCTCGCCGGCACCGCGCCCACGATTTTCGGCGACGGCGAACAGTCCCGCGATTTCACCTACGTCGAAGACGTGGCGGAACTGTGCATCAAAGCGTCGCGCGCCAGATCGGCCGCGGGAAAAATGTACAACGCCGGTAACGGCGGGCGGTTCACGCTGAATTTCGTGTGGGCGACGCTCCAGAAAATGGAGGGTGTGAAGATCCCGCCGAACTACGGCGCACCGCGCCCGGGCGACGTTCGTCATTCGATGGCGGACATTACTGCGGCGGTTGCCGAGTTGGGCCACGCGCCGCGGTTTACGATCGAAGAGGGGTTAACGAGGACACTCGAATGGTATCGTCAGGCTCAGGTGGCGGAGGCATAAGGCGGGGCCGGCCGCCCATGCGGGGAACTTCGCGCATGCGCCCGCAGCAAGCCGGGGAGCCGCAACCGCCGGCGCCCGCGGGACCGGAGCGGCGCAAGCAACGCGTGTTGTTCGTCTGCATCGGCAACTCCTGCCGCAGCCAGATGGCGGAAGCGCTCGCCAGAACGTATGGAAGCGATGTGATGGAGGTGCACAGCGCGGGCGTGAGTCCGGCGACGATCATTTCGCCGCTGACGCGCAAGGTGCTGGGCGAAAAAAGACTGAACATCGACGGCCAGTTCCCCAAGGGGGTCGACCAGTTCGCGCGTGTGCGCTTCGACCTGATCGTGAACATGAGCGGCATGCCCGTGGCGATGGAAGGCGCGAGAATCCTGGAATGGTCCATTCCGGACCCGATCGGCAGGACCGAAGACGTGTATCGCACGGTGGAAAGCCAGATCGAGGCCCTGGTGATGCGGCTGATCCTGGAGTTGCGCGCGTCCACGATATAAACAGCGGACTTTAAGCGCAGCGATTGACGCGAGGGGTTCGGCTCTTAGAGAATAAGAAGTACCACAACAAGCTGCGGATGTGGCGGAATTGGCAGACGCGCTAGATTCAGGTACAGAACACTGCGGTTTCCTGCTGTTTCGCCCAGTTTCATCCTGTTGATTTCAAAGCGCGGTGGGTATCGCCGAGCATCCCCGAGTTTCACCGCAGCAAGGCAACTTTCGAGGCAACCAAGTAACGCAGGGGAAAAGATTTGGAGAATCTTAGCCCCATCCCGTGACAGTACTTTGGTGTACAATCATACTGTATGCCAGACTTGAAAGAAGTATACCTTACTCCTGAGCAGGTTGCCGAACAGCTCCAGGTGGTCACGACCACCGTGTATCGATGGCTGCGAAGCGGCAAGCTCCGAGGTTCCCTCGTAAGCTCGAAGGCATGGCGTATCGAACAGCGCGAACTAAACGCCTTCATGCGCCGCCAAACAATTTCCGAACTGCTATTCGAGCAGTTTCTCTCCGACGCCGGGCTCAGGGCGGACCATGAGTCAGCTGTACCCGGAAGAAGCTCCCGGCTAGATTACCGACTACTGCACGATGGAAAGCC
>DATHCE010000247.1:0-2459 GCA_035319685.1 Bryobacteraceae bacterium
GCCCGCGAAACGCGCGACATTTGCGCTGCGACTGCCGAGATTCACGGCGCAAAGGATGCGGCGAATCTCGCTCACCGGCGGTTCGGCGTCTTGGCCGCGGTGCATCGTCGTCCAGACAGGACATTCGGCATCGTGGAGCACCTTGGCCGTCACGGAGCCGAGAAGAAAACGGCGAAACATCCCGTGACCGTAGGTCGCGATGAGGATCAGATCGGAGTGACCCGCGCAACGGACGATTGTACCGGCGGGGTCGCCACAGCACAGGATGCGCTTCACCGGCAGTCCCGCGAGCTCTTCCGAGCCAAACTCCTCCAGGCGTTGCCTACGCCCGGCGACCTCTTCGGCTCGTGCGGCTTCCAGCGTTTGTCTTCCGAATCCGAGGGGCGCGGCTGGTGCGTAGGCGCCGGAAAACTCGTTCACATGAAGCAAGGTGATCTGCGAGCGAAACTTGTGCGCGAGCGCGGCGGCCTGGCTCACGGCCACGGCGCTGTGCTCTGAAAAATCGATAGGAACCAGGATTCGCTCAAGGTGGAACATTCGCTCACCTCCTGAAGAACCGGCCCCGCAGGCCGTTCTTCCAGAACAGACAGTGCACGCCAGACCCCATATCCCGGCGCATCTCGACGCGCGCTGGCGTTCGGCGTGCTCAACTATCCTTGACTCCCGTTGTTCAGCGGAAGAAGGAGGTGCCTATGACTACGAATAAAGCGAAAGGCGTAAAAAAGCGGATTGCGCGTCCTGGCGGCAAAGCCAGCAGAATCGATGAAGTTGGGCATTCCGGCGTTTATCCAATGTCGGGACCACTACCGCCCGGAGACGCGCCGGCGATCTGGCCGGCTTCGTGGGGGCAGGGCAAGCGCGGCGCGGCAGGGTATGAGGATCACGGAGAATCGGAGCTCAACTTCCGGCGGGTGATTCCCGAAAAATGCCGCGACATCATGAGCAAGGATCCGGCGTTCTGCCAGGCGAACGATACCGTCGCGATTGCGGGCAAATTAATGCAGAAGCACGATATCGGCGTCCTGCCGGTGGTCGAGAATCTGCAAACGACCAAGGTGGTGGGAATCATCACGGACCGGGACCTGGCGATGCGCGTTCTGGGGGCGGGGCGCGAACCGCATTTGACACTGGTCCGTGACGTGATGTCGAAGCCGGTGGTGACCTGCTCGCCGGACGACGACTATCCAGTCGTGCTTGAACTCATGGAGAAACATCAACTCAAACGTATCGTGGCGGTGGATAAAGCGGGCCGGGCGGTTGGCATGATCTCGCTGGCCGATATCGCGCTGCGCGTGCCGGACGTGGCGAAGGTCGGGGAGGTGGTGGTCACGATCGCGCAACCCCGTTGACGCGAAATTCGTACCCGGCGCGCATTTCGCGCTTGCGCCGCATGTATGCGAATGAACCCCGCAGGATCGCGATTTTTCGGGGTTTGCTCAGTGAGCGATATTCCACGAGAATCTGCGCGAAAGCTGCGCCTGATGGCCCGATCCGTGGACCCACAGGGCCGCAGGTTGAACCTGCCCGGCTTGAATTCGCGTAAGGCTACAATGCGCGTGCCGGCTCGCCGGCACGGGACCCGGGAGCGGTCAGCGAAATGGGCGCTTTTCCGTGGGCGCTCACGCAGATTCCGGACAGCCCGCAATCGGCGCAACGGCCCGACGGCATTGCGTTCGGGTTCAAGCGCGGCTCCGCGCCGAGCCAGTATAATCCGTTCGCCATCACGCAGAATCCGGTGGCCGCGAACCACACCATCGCGCCGCCGACGAAGAGCGTGAACAGGGTCCACCAGGCGCTGTAGACCATCGTGAGGGCTGAAGCGACGGTGATGTTGATTCCGACGGCGACGTAGATGCGGCGCTCCAGATACCATTTATCGGTTTCCATGAAATACAGGTTCCAGCGTTTTTTCGTCCGCGAGCCGAGCATAGGGGTGAATCCGAACAGGCGCAGGACGTTACCGACGGGACAGAAGCCGGTGATGCCGACGTTGATCGAGACGAGGCCGGTCGCGATGACGCCGAACATCCAGAGTTTGTCGGCCAAAAGGGCTAAAGTCGTGCTGAAGAGAAGTACAAAGCCGGCGATGAGCCACACGGTTCGCTCAATGTACCAGCGATCCGTGGGGACAATGTAGACACCCTTCCGAAGAGTCATGGCGAATTATAGCTTTTTATGCCAGACGAGGGAAGAAAAATTTGGCGTCTGAATTGAATCAATCCATTGCGCAAAGAGACCTATTCAATAGGTTGAAATATTGCGTCATTAGGCGCAGCCCCGCGCGGATTTGCTGCAGCTCCAAGCAGTTACGGCTGGCCCGTGGTTTGCAAAATCCCTGGTGGATCAAGCGCAATGCCGGACTCCGCGCCCAATGCCGGAGTAGTTGAAGCTGTTCGGGGAAGTGTCGTTGACGCGACCTTTGCCGAACGGATCCCCTCGATTTTTCATGTGCTTGAGGC
>DATHCE010000248.1:0-5823 GCA_035319685.1 Bryobacteraceae bacterium
CTCGCATCCTGCCGTGTACATCATGATTCTCCCCGGGATGGGTGTGATCAGCGAAGTGGTCGCCTGCTTTTCGCGAAAGTCGATTTTCGGATATGGCTTCGTGGCATTTTCGAGCGTCGCCATCGCCGTGCTCGGATTTCTGGTATGGGGACATCATTTGTTTGTCGCGGGCCAGTCGATCTACGCAGGCATGGTGTTCTCCTTCATCAGCTTCCTGGTCGCGGTTCCCTCGGCGATCAAGGTTTTCAATTGGACCGCGACTATGTATAAGGGGTCCATCTCTCTTGAGACGCCCATGCTGTACGCGCTCGGCTTCATCGGTCTGTTTACCATGGGCGGGCTGACGGGATTGATCCTGGCTACGCTCGCGACCGACGTTCATCTCACCGACACCTACTTCGTGGTCGCACATTTTCATTACGTGATGGTGGGCGGGATGGTGATGGCGTATATGGGCGGCGTGCACTTCTGGTTTCCGAAAATTTCCGGACGCCTGTATCCTGAGATACTGGCGAAGATTTCCGCGATGATCGTGTTCGTGGGATTCAACCTCACGTTTTTCCCGCAGTTCATTATGGGCTATCTCGGAATGCCGCGCCGCTACGCAACCTACGCGCCTGAATTTCAGGTCCTGCACGTATTTTCGAGCGCCGGCGCTTCGATTCTGGGCATCGGATATCTGCTTCCGATGATCTACCTGACGTGGGCGTGGAAGTACGGACCGCTTTCGCCGCAGAATCCGTGGAATGCAAAGGGGCTCGAATGGGAGAAATCGCCTACGCCGCCACCGACCTTCAATTTCGAGGAGCCGCCGGTGGTGACCGAACCCGCTTATAATTACGCCGGGGAGGTGGAAGTTGGCGGACATTGACATCAGCGCGGCCGCGCATCACGGGGAAG
This sequence comes from Bryobacteraceae bacterium, assembly GCA_035319685.1. GTDB lineage: Bacteria > Acidobacteriota > Terriglobia > Bryobacterales > Bryobacteraceae > Palsa-187. The sequence goes on from DATHCE010000248.1 coordinate 901, forward strand.
TTCCGGGGCTGAAACATCATTTTGACGATGCCGAGCAGCAATACGACACCTCCACGCTCGGCATGTGGGTGTTTCTGATCACCGAAATCATGTTCTTCGGCGGCATGTTCGCCAGCTACACGATCTATCGCAACATGTACCCGGGCGCCTTCGCGTCCACCAGCCGATTCATGGACGTCACGCTCGGCGCCATCAATACCGCCGTGCTGATTTTCAGCAGCTTTACGATGGTGCTGGGGGTTCGATCGGCGCAGCTTGGCCGGAAGAAGCCGCTGATCGTCTATCTTCTGATGACCATGGCGCTCGGCTGCGTGTTCCTGGGGATCAAGTACGTCGAGTATCACACCAAATGGGTGGAGCATCACATTCCGGGTCCCGGGTTCCACTATGCGGACGCGCAGTATGTACACCAGGCGCAGATCCTGTTTTTCCTGTACTTCGCAATGACCGGCATGCACGCGATGCACATGATTGTCGGGCTGGGACTGGTCGGCACGCTGGTGGTGATGGCGGCGCGAAATCGATTTTCCAAGGAGTGGTACACACCGGTCGATATCATCGGCCTGTATTGGCATTTCGTCGACATCGTGTGGATTTTTCTTTTCCCGCTGCTGTATTTGATAGGACACACATCATGACGCATCCCGTCGTACCTGTTCGAACCTACGCGCTGGTGTTTCTGGCGCTGATCGTGCTGACCGTAACGACGGTCGCGGTGTCGAAACTCGAGCTGGGCGAATACAATTTCATCTGCGCGATGACCATCGCGGTGATCAAGGCGAGCCTGGTGGTCTGGTTCTTCATGCACGTCCGCAACGCGACTTCGATGACCCGTCTGTTCGTGGTCGCCGCTCTGTTCTGGATGGCGATTCTGTTCGTATTCACGCTGAGCGATTACGCCAGCCGCGGATGGCTGCCGAAACCGAGCTGGTGGTAATGATCTTTAGCCGGACGGCTCAGGCTGAGACCGCCAGTTCCGGAACCCCGTCGCGCAAATGTATGGAGCCTTGCGCGAGAGCGCTGGTGCGCGGGCCGGGCAGCACGATGCCGGTAAGGTTGAGAGGATCGGCGAGTGCGATGTCGATCTCCTCGCCTTCGCCGCTCGAACGGCGGACGTAGCGTAGCAGGTCCAGCGCTTCGGGCCGCGCGAACTGCTCGCCGACGAAGCCGGAAACAAAACGGCCGCCGCGAATTTCGCCGCGCGCCTCCATTCTTCGCAGCACCATCAACAGATCGCGCCACGGAGGAGCCAGCGCTTCCCGCGCGAGCAGATCGCGAAAAATCACGCCCCATCGGCGGAGCAGTTGCGCCGCGAAAAATTCCGCATCCATTTCGCCCACGCCGCGTTCGAGCAGAGCCCATCGCCCCGCCGCGTGCCTCGGCCGCGCCGTTCGTCCTCGGCCCTCGCCTCGCCGCCGCTTGGGATCGATCAGCGCCCGCAGGTTCTCAAAACCGTCGGCGGTTACGCGTCCCGCGGCCACCAATTCCCACAACCCGTCCTCCACTTCGCTCGCCAGCCGCCCTGTGGCGCGGACCAGATCCCCGAAAAACGACGCCCCGCGCTGCTCCAGCGCGCTCAACACGTCCTGGGCGGAATAAGAAAATGGGGCGTTTCCGCAGGCGACCGGCAGCAAACGGCGGGCGTCGTCACGCAGGAAAATCGCCAGCGGCGCAACCCGCGTGGGCCGCACGCGACGCGCACCCTCGCTTTCAAGCGCCGGATGCGGCGACAATCGTCCCCACATCGCCTCGCCCGACAGGCACAAACGATCCAGCCACTCCGGTTCATATGCGGCGACGCGCCGCGGCAGCACCACCGACTCCCACGCCGCCGCCGAAATCTCGTAACCCTGAAGTTGACCGAGCACCTGGAACAACCCGTCGACGCCGTGCAGTTGCGTGCCATGCGCCAAATGCTGCCAGCGGATCAGGAACCGCATGAACGTAGCACTCGTCACGGGCTCGATCTCGCGGCGCAAGCGGCCGAGCGTCAGACGATGGATGCGCGCCAGAATCCTGCGGTGGCAAAATTCGGTTTCGGCGGACGCGAACGAGCCGCGCAGGATGGTGCCTTCGGCTTCGAGCGCGCCGAGCGCGATTTCGATATCGCTCAATGGCAGGCTCAGCCGATTTGCCAGCGCAGCCGGCGTGGCCGGACCGGTAGAGTCCATCCAGCCGCGCAGAATCGATGCGTGGTCCTGGATGCGATCGACCCGTTCCGTCGCCACCCACATATTCCCCACGGTGGAAGCTCGACCGGCGTGAACCAGCTCATCGTAAAATCCGCGCCACTGGGCGACCGGCGGAAGAACGATCAACGTGAGCAGCGCGTCGTGCAGTTCATCGGCGTCGCGAACCACGGGCCACGATTCCTCGGCAACTTGCGCGATCGCCGCGGGATCGAGAGCGCCGATTCCCTGCGCATCCTCGGCCGACATCGTGCGCCGAAGCTGCACGGCGCGCGTTCGCCGCTCCTCGAGCGGTGCGTCGTCGAGATAGGCGTACGGATTGGCGTTCAGGATTTCGTGCGAGAATACCGACGGCTCCGGCGTATCCACCGCGGCGAAACGCAGCGAGCCTTCCTCCATACGTTCCAAAACCCGCACGAAGCCGTTCAGATCCATCGCTTCGTGCAGGCAATTCGCGATCGTTTCGTTCACCAGCGGATGATCGGGGATGCGAATTTCGCCGGTGAGATTTTCCGCGCACGCCACTTGATCCGGAAACACCGCGGCCAGCAGATCGTCGGCGCGCATGCGCTGCAATGGCGGCGGAACTTTGCGTCCGCCCGCGAAGCGCGGAACCGCCAGCGCGCGCGACGTGTTCCATTTCCAGCGCGCGCCGAACATGGGAGCAGCGAGCAGCGCCTGCGTCAGCACATGCTCCACCGTCGCGGGCCGCAGGAAATTGAACACGCTTTCGAGCGGAAACGAGTGTTGATCGCTTAAGGAAAGCACGAGCCCGTCGTCGGTGGCCGCGGCTTGCAACTCGAAGTTGAACGTCCGGCAGAAACGCTTGCGCAGCGAAAGACCCCAGGCGCGATTGATGCGCGAGCCGAACGGCGCGTGGATCACGAGCTGCATCCCGCCGCCTTCATCGAAAAACCGTTCGGCGACGACCACGTCTTCGCTCGGCACGACTCCGAGCACGCGCTGGCCCGCGCGAATGTATTCGGCGGCCTGCTCCGCTCCCCGGCGATCGAGGGAACATTGCCCGATCAACATCGCCACGGGATCGGAGGACGCCGCGATGTCTTCGCGCAATCGCGATACTTCGATCGAAAGCTCCCGTGTGCGTCCCGGCGCTTCGCCGCGCCAGAACGGAACCGATGGCGCGGCTCCCCGTGCATCTTCCACCCGAACGCGGCCCGGTTCCACCCGCCGGATTCGCCAGGAAGAGGTTCCCAGCAGAAACACATCGCCGGCCATGCTCTCCACCGCGAAATCCTCATCGAGCGAACCGATAACCGTGCCCTCCGGCTCGACGACCACCTGATATTGCGCGGTTTCGGGAATCGCGCCGCCGCAGGTGATGGCCACCAGGCGCGCGCCCCGCCGGCCGCGCACACGATGATTCACCTGATCGCGATGCACCAGCGCTCCACGGCGCCCGCGGGAAGTGGCGATACCCTCGGAGAGCATTTCCATGACCGCGTCGAAATCGCGGCGGCTCAGATCCCGATAGGGATAGGCGCGCCGCACCAGCGCGACCAGATCGTCTTCGTTCCAATCGCCGGTGGCCGAGATCGCGACAATTTGCTGCGCGAGAATATCGAGGGGCGCGTGCGGAATTTCCAGACGGTCCAGCTCGCCCTTGCGAATCGCGCGCACCAGCGCCGCGCATTCGATCAATTCATCGCGCGTGGTGGCGAACAAGCGCCCTTGGGGCAGCGCGCCCACCCAATGACCCGCTCGGCCGACGCGTTGCAGCGCAACCGCGATCGAGCGCGGCGACCCGATCTGGCAAACCAGATCGACCGTGCCGATATCGATTCCCAATTCGAGCGATGCCGTCGCGACTACCGCGCGGAGTTCGCCTGATTTCAGCCGCTGCTCGGCATCGAGGCGCAGCTTGCGCGACAAACTGCCGTGATGCGGCAGCACCGCGTTCTCGCCAAGCCGTTCTCCGAGATGATGCGCGACGCGCTCGGCCAGGCGGCGCGTGTTCACGAAAACCAGAGTCGTTCGATTTTCGCGCACCAGCCCGGCAACGCGATCGTAAATCTCGCCCCACATTTCCGTGCTGGCCACCGATGCCAGCTCATCGCGCGGAACTTCCACCGCCAGTTCCATCTCGCGCCGATGGCCCACCTGAACCATGTGCGCCTTCGGGCTCAGAAACCCGGCGACTTCTTCAATGGGACTGACGGTCGCCGACAAGCCGATCTTCTGCAAAGGTTGATCGACCAGCGCTTCCAGGCGCGCAATCGACAATGCCAGATGCGATCCGCGCTTGTCGTCGGCGACGGCGTGAATTTCATCGACGATCAGCGTTCGCACCGATCGCAGCATCTCTCGCGATTTCGCGGCGGTCAAAAGAATGTAAAGCGATTCGGGCGTGGTCACCAGAATGTGCGGCGCTTGTTTGCCCATCTTTTGGCGCTCGGAGGCGGGCGTGTCGCCGGTGCGGACCGCGGTACGAATCGGCGCCAGCGGCATGCCTTCCCGGCGCGCAAGCTCGGCGATTCCCTCGAGCGGCACTTCGAGATTCTTGTGCACGTCGTTGCTCAGAGCTTTGAGCGGCGATACGTAAAGGATTTGGATGCCGTTCGGAAGCTCGCCCAATCGCGTTTTGCGAACCAGGCTGTCCAAAGCCGTGAGAAATGCGGCCAGAGTTTTTCCCGAGCCTGTCGGCGCGGAAATCAGGACATCGTTGCCGGCCTGAATTTCCGGCCATCCCAGGCGCTGCGGTTCGGTCACGTTA
>DATHCE010000249.1:0-3484 GCA_035319685.1 Bryobacteraceae bacterium
GAGATTGTGAAATACAACTCGCTCGGGGTCGCGTGCGGGCGCCGCTTGCGGAACAGAGCGATAATCTGGTCGGAATCGTTGCCAAGCCGTTCCTTGAGCCTGGCCCGCATCGCGGCTTCGTCGAGCGACAACAGTTCGGGAGGCGCGAAGAAACTACCTTCGGTCTCGGTGGTGCCGATCAGCATCGGCACTCCGGCGGAAACTTCCGGCGCATCGGGATCGAAAGGATCGCGCGGGAGGGTGACGCCATCGACCACCGGACCCCAGCGCAAGCCGCCTCCGCTCGATGCCGCCAGAATCCGCTGCATCGGCATGGTTTGAAGCTCGGCGATCTGGCTCGCCTTCAATCCGAGCTTGGCCAGGACCGCATCGGTGGTTTTCTGCGCCTCTTCGCGAGTGGTCTGTGTGAGCGTCGATCCGCTTTCGATGATGGCCTTGTGGAACAGCCCCTTGGCCGCCGGCATCGCCAGCAAGGTGCTCACTTTTCCACCGCCGCCGGATTGGCCGAAGATGGTCACGTTCCCCGGATCGCCGCCGAAGTTCGAAATATTGTCGCGGACCCACTGGAGCGCGGCGATGATATCCAGAATCCCGGCGTTCCCCGAGCCGGCATAGTCCTTCCCGCCCGTCTGGTCCAGATACAGGTGCCCGAAAATATTGAGGCGATGGTTGATGGCGACCACCACCACGTCACCGGTGCGCGCCAGATTGGTTCCGTCGTAGCCGAGCGACATGCCTGACCCGTAGGTGTAACCGCCGCCGTGAATCCACATCATGACCGGCCGCTTGCGCCCGTCGTTCAAGCCGCGCGTAAACACGTTCAGAGCGAGACAATCCTCGGTTTGCGGGAAGTTGGCGCGAAGCGCGGCTCCGATCGAGCCCGGAGCAGGCGCGATCTGCGGCGCGACGCTGGTGGCGGAGAAAGCGTTTCGAACGCCGGTCCACGGCGCGGGCTTGCGCGGCGGGAGAAAGCGATTCTGCCCTGTAGTCGAAGCGCTATAGGGCACGCCACGGAACACGTGGACGCCGTCGTGCGAGACGCCACGCAGCTTGCCGCAGGAGGTTTCGACTTCCGGGCTCTCGTACATGGTTGCGGTCGAGGCCGCGAATCCGCGCGGAACCAATCCAGGCGGAATCAGCCCGCCCGCGACCGCTCCACCGGTCCACAGTGTCGACTTAAGCAACATCCGGCGATTCATGCTGGTCATCGGCAAACGCCTCCTCGTCAGGAATTATATGCTAGAAACAGCGTTACGGCCACGCCTGTCCGAGTCTGTGTGAAAACTCGCCCTTCAACCCCGCCATCGCTGGCGGGGCTTGTCTATGTCGATGAACGGCAAGCCCCGGCAGTCATGCCGGGGGTAAAAATCGCTGTTTTTACACAGACTCGTCCGCTGGCGGCCGCAACGGTCTGGGCCGCCATTGCCGCTCGCGCGCCGGCCCTGTACACTCGGTACATCACCAAAGGTTGAGGAGCCTCTTATGAAGCGTGGTCTTGTTCCAGCCTTCACCGTCTCGATCGCAGTCGCGATCACGGCGCCCATCGCGAGTCTCGCGTGGCAGCGAGCAGCGGAAGCGCAAAGCGCCGCGATGCCCGCCTCAGTGGACCCGTCCTACCTGCAATTGCTGCATTGGCGAATGGTCGGGCCCTCGCGCGGCGGGCGCGTCACTGCGGTGGCCGGCGATCCGGTGAATAAGCTCGTTTTTTATTTCGGTGCTACCGGCGGCGGCATCTGGAAAACTGACGATGGCGGGATTCGCTGGCGCAATGTCTCGGACGGATTCGTGAATACGGGCTCGGTGGGCGCGGTCGCGGTTGCGCCGTCGAATCCCAACATTGTCTTCGCCGGCATGGGCGAGGCGTGTGTTCGCGGCGACGCTTCCTATGGCGATGGCGTCTACAAGTCCACCGACGCGGGCAAAACGTGGACCAACGTCGGACTAAAGTTGACCCGCAGCATCGCGCGCGTGCGAATTCATCCCCACAACCCGGACCTGGTTTACGTCGCTGCGCTGGGAGATCCGTGGGGACCGAGCCCCGATCGCGGCGTGTATCGGTCCAAAGACGGCGGGCGAAGCTGGGAAAAAATTCTATTCCGCAGCGAGCAGGCCGGCGCGATCGACCTGATCATGGATCCCTCCAGTCCGAACGTGATGTACGCCTCCACGCTCGAACTGCGGCGCTATCCGTGGGGCTTTCGCAGCGCCGGACCGGGCACCGCGCTATACAAGACCACCGACGGCGGGGATCACTGGACGGAACTGACCGGCCGCCCCGGCTTGCCCTCCGGTCCGAAGGGCCGCATCGGCCTCGCGCTCGCTCCCAGCCGGCCCGATCGCGTGTGGGCGCTGATTGACGCCGAGCTTGGCAAGAAAGGCGTGTATCGATCCGACGATGCGGGCCAGACCTGGCGCCGCTTGAGCGATGACGCCGAGCTGACCATGCGGCCCTGGTATTACCATCACATCTTCGCCGACCCGAAAGACCCGAACCTGATTTACGTGTTGAACGTCGGCGCGTGGAAATCCACCGACGGAGGCGAAAAGTTCGAGCCGTTCCGCCCGCCGCATGGCGATCATCACGATCTGTGGATCGATCCCGAGGATCCGCAGCGCATGATCGAAGGCAACGACGGCGGCGCAACGGTTTCCTACAACCGCGGTTTGTCCTGGTCTTCCATTCTCAATCAGCCGACCGCGCAGATTTACCACGTCGTCGCCGACCGCCAGTTTCCCTATCATATTTATGGCGCGCAACAGGACAACACCACCATCGGCCTGCCGAGCCGCTCCGATTACGGCCGCATCACCATCGAGGACTGGGAGACGGTCGGCGGCGGAGAAGACGGCTACATCGCCACCAATTCCGCCGATTCGAATATCATCTACGCCGCCAACCATCATTGGCTGACGCGCTATGACCGGCGCACCAAACAGGTGCGGGATATTTCGCCGAATCCGGAAACGCATTACGGCTGGGGCGCGGCCGATATCAATTTTCGCTTCTGGTGGACCTATCCGGTGATGAGCTCGCCGACCAATCCGAACACGCTGTACGTGACATCGCAATTCGTGCACCGCTCCACCGATGAAGGCCAGAGCTGGCAGGTGATCAGCCCGGACCTGACGCGGCACGATCCCAAAACGCTCGAGCACACGCCGTCTTACGGGCATGAAGAGACGCAGGAATATTGGGGTCCGATCACGCGTGAAGCGTATGGGCCGGAGTGGTATGCGACCATTTTCGCGTTTGCCGAATCGCCGAAGGATTCACGGGTGCTGTGGTCCGGCTCCGACGACGGCTACGTGCAGGTTTCGCGCGACGGCGGAAAGAGCTGGACTAAGGTGACGCCTCCCGACCTGCCGGAGTTCGCGCTGATCAGCATTATCGAGCCGTCGCCGCACGATCCGGCCGAGGCGTATGTCGCGGCGACTGCCTATAAGTTGCAGGACAATCGCCCCTATCTTTATAAAACGTCGGATT
>DATHCE010000250.1:0-12218 GCA_035319685.1 Bryobacteraceae bacterium
TCCGATGCAACGGGCAAATTCTCGCGCGCCCACGACTCCAGATCGCGGCGGGACTCGCCCGCGTGCACGTCCGGATCGACGTGCCGCGCAAGCGTCGGCGCCACGGCCTCCTGCGCGCAAGCCGGGTCCCATTCGACCGCTGGCGGCGCCGCGCACGCCGCAGCCATCTCTTCGGCGATCTCGCGCAGCTCCCCATACTCGGACGATTTTAAGCGGCGGATCTGGCGCTCCAGCGTGCGGATGCTGGTCACCTGGCCGGCACCCGTCGGGATGCCGAAAAACAGAACGTAGCGCGCGACGTCGAAAGCTCGCGCTTTGATGTTACGCTCATAAACTTCGGGCTTCATCTCGTCCGGCCGCGGAAGTTTCTCCGTGAGATGCTCGATCACCTTGCGATGAATCGAGTGATAGCCGGCGAGCAGGCGTTCGGCGGCCGACCGGTACAGTGCCGCCTCGTCTTCGCCAAATTCGGGCGGAACAATGAATCCCGATCTCGAGAAATCCTGATACCGGGAAGAACGCGCCTGCCCATCCCAAAGCTGCTCGTCTTCAATCTCGGTGGCGGCCAGCTCGGACACGCCTTCAAAACACAGCGCAACGTGGCCCAGGTCGGCGATCGACCCGTGGCCATATTGAAAATAGAAGCTCTCCAGAAATTTTTGCGAATCGTGCGTGCGCACCCATTCGATCGATTTGCGGATCGAATCGGGCGAACGGCTGTAGCGCGCCAGGGCATACGCGCTTTTTTCCGGAGGCATCGGTGCGATCGCCAGAACTCGGGAGGGTTTCATGTGGTCAAATGGCTATGATAGCGAGCCGAGAGGCGCGCGGGAGAACGAGTGAGCCTTCCGGCGAGTTTCGACGGGTTTCAAAACAATTTCCATTTGCCGGTGGCTAGCGCGCTCGTGGCGGCGTCGCCCGAGTTTTCCGCACCCTTACTATGGCGAAGGCCCTTTCGGCTCGTTGATTTTGCCGACTTTAGGTCCCAAGAGACTGATTTTGGGAGACTTAGCAAAAAAGCGAGTTGTAAAAAATGGCTGAAAAGTCCTGGCTGAAAAAGTCCTGAATGAAAATTAGAATCAAGAAACTTCACCCCGATGCTGCGCTGCCGTCTTATGCCCACGGAGCGCACGAAGATGCCGGCATGGATCTGCGAGCGCTGGAGCGCACGGTGCTGACCAGGGGAGTCGCGCATGCGGTTCCGACGGGTATCGCGATCGAATTGCCTTCCGGATACGAAGCCCAAGTCCGCCCGCGAAGCGGAATGGCATGGAAACATTCCGTGACGGTCAACTTCGGCACCATCGACCCGGGCTATCGCGGCGAGATCCGGGTCATTATGTTTAATCTGGGCGTACATGATTATGTCATTGAAAAAGGCGATCGTATCGCGCAATTAATTGTCTCCCGATATGAGTCCATTGAGTGGGAAGAAGGCGATTTGGGTGAATCCTCGCGCGGCCATGGCGGTTTTGGATCGTCGGGACGATGAAACGTTTGGCATCAGACCGGAATCTCAGTCTTGTCGGGCGAGGGGCGGAAGGTCACCGTCCGGTTTCCCGGAAATCGGAGGGCGCGAGGAGGTCCCCAAAGGATCGCCTCGCGGTCCCGGGAATTTTCGCTCGCCGTCTTTTCGATGCGACTCATTCGCGCGCGCTGTCGCGAATCATTTTGAAGTTTCGTTCGTTGAAGTCTCGCTCGTTGAAGTTTCGCTCGTTGAAGTTTCGCTCGCCAGCTTACTGGCCAGAGGACGGTTCTGGCCCGCATACTTGTTCCCTACTTTCTTCCGGTACGGCACCGCCACTCGCGAGCTGAGCTGCTCGAAAGTGAACGAGCAGATCCGCATTCCCGGATAAAGCGCCACGGGCATGCGGCCCAGATTGCTGAGTTCGAGCGTCGCCTTGCCGATCCAGCCGGGATCGAACAGGCCCGCCGTTCCATGTACGATGATGCCGATGCGGCCGAGGCTCGACCGGCCTTCCAGGCGCCCGAGCACGTCGTCGTCAAGCTCCAGGATTTCTTCGGTGATCGCGAGCGCGAATTCGTGCGGCTGCAAAATGAACGGTTCGCCCGCCGGAACGGTGATCGTTCGCATCAGATTCTCAATCGCGGTGCGTTTCTTCAGGTCGATGAAGGCGTGCCGGCTGTGCTCGAACACGCTGAATTCATTTCCCAGCCGGAAATCGACCGAGCAGCTTCCCAGTTGCTCGGCCGGCAACGGCGGGGTGATCTTGATTTTTCCTTGCTCGATGTACCGCCGTATGTCTAAATCGGATAAAACCATTCTGACTCCCTGATGTGCGCTCGGTGTTCCACGGCGCGATCGCCTATTTGTAGAAGTAGAGCACACTCGGAACCAGCATACGAATATGTCCGCCAAGCCGCAGCCGTCGCTGCGTTTTTTCGCGCCGGGAAAATCCGCCGCGCGGAATATTTCGTAGATCAACGTGGGTATAATCGACGGATCGAGGTCCGCACAGGAAACATGATCCAAGCCGCCTTGATTCCAACCACCTTGACTCAAACCATGGAAAGACTTTACCGCCAGCTGATTCGCGCGGCGTCGAGCCTGGATTCGCCGTTTCTATTGCTTGTGCGCCTGTATTGGGGATGGCAGTTTTTCGAAGCCGGCTGGAGCAAAACGAGCCACCTCGGCAGAGTGGCGAATTTCTTCGCCACCATTGGGATTCCGGCTCCGGCGTTGAGCGCGGCGTTCATCAGCGGGCTCGAAATCGCGGGTGGAATTTTGCTAGCGATCGGTCTCGGTTCCCGGCTGATCGCGCTGCTGCTGACGATCGACATGGTCGTCGCTTTGAGTACTGCTCATCGCGAAGCGCTGCTTTCGATCTTCTCGAATCCCGCCAAGTTCTTCCCCGCCACGCCGGTCACGTTCCTGATTGCATCCCTGATCGTGTTGATTTTCGGCCCTGGGAAATTTTCCTTGGACGCGATCCTGGCCTCGCGGATGAAGAAAATCGCGCGATAACACCGCGCGAGCCCTGTTCACCGTAGCAAGTTATATACTCCCTTCATGCGAAGTTCGATTTTCGCGCTCGCCTTGTGCGTCCCGCCTGCATTCGGGCAGTTGCCGGCCGCGACCCAAACGGCTGTCGATCAATCGGCGATCAAAATTCTAGCCGATACCGGCGTACCCAGCGCGTCGGTCGCCATCGTGAAGGACGGCAAAATCGCCTATGTGCACGCCTACGGCGATGCGCGCCTCGATCCGAAAACGCCGGCACTGCCGCGGATGCGTTACAAGATTGCGTCGAACAGCAAGCAGATCGCGGCCACGGCGATTCTTTTGCTCGCCGAAGAGGGACAAATTTCGCTCGACGATCCGGTATCGCGTTTCCTGCCGGCTCTGACGCGAGCGGGCGAGGTGACCATCCGCGAGCTGCTCTCGCACACTTCCGGCTATGAGGATTACTATCCGCTCGATTACGTCGCGCCATTCATGACCGGAGCGACCACTCCGCCGCACATCCTGGACGTATGGGCCAAAAAACCGCTCGATTTCGACCCCGGCACCGAATGGCAGTACAGCAATACCAATTACGTCATCATCGGGCAGATCATCGAAAAACTCACCGGCAAACCGTTGATCGATTTTCTGCGCGCGCGCATTTTCTCTCCGCTGGGCATGCATTCTCCCGTCGATATCGGACGCGACCCATGGAGCGATGAGGACCCCGCCGGTTACACCACCTACGCGCTCGGTCCCGCACGCGAAATTCCGCCCGAAGGAACCGGATGGTTGTACGCGGCGGGCGAACTCGGCATGACGGCCGGCGATCTGGCGCTGTGGGATATTTCGCTGATGAACGGAACCGTGCTCAAGCCCGCATTCTTGCGCGAGCTGACTACCGAGGTTCGCTTGAAGAACGGCATCGGCACGCATTACGCCCTGGGCCTCGAGGTTTCCACGTCCGGTGGTCATCGCCGGTGGGCGCACAGCGGCGGAGCGGCCGGATTCGTCAGCATGAATGTCACCTTTCCAGACGATAAAATTTCGGTCACCGTTCTGACCAATGGAGAAGACGGCGCGGCGTCCAGGATCGAGCGCGATATCGAGGGCCGCATGCTGGCCCCGATGGAGGATCCGCGAACCGCGCCGGCGCTCGAGAATGCGAAAAAAATCTTCGCGGGTCTTCAGAAGGGAAATCTCGAACGCGATTTGATCACCGGGGATCTGGCTTCGTATTTCACGCCGCGGGCGCTCGAGGACTTCGCTTCCTCGCTCGGTCCGCTCGGGGCGCCGTCCAGTTTCACGCAGTCGGCGAGCGAGGAACGCGGCGGCATGACCTACCGTAGCTATCGCGTCCGGCTGACCTCGAAATCGGTCGGCATATCCACTTACGTCACCCACGACGGAAAATTCGCGCAGTTCCTGATTTCGCCGGCCGCTAACGGACAATAGCTGATACGCTAAAAACCGGATGGCATTTGATGGCCTGCGTGTCTTGTCGCTCGAAAGCCGGCGCTCGGCCGAAATCGAACGCCTGATCCGCAGCCGCGGCGGCGAGCCAACCGTCGCGCCGTCGATGCGCGAAGTGCCGCTCGAAGAGAATGCCAAGGCTTTCGAATTCGCTTCTCGATTGTTTGCCGGCGAGTTCGAGATGATGATCCTGCTGACCGGCGTCGGCACGCGGCTGCTGGCGCAGGTCATCGAAACACGCTGGCCCGCCGGAGCGTTCGCCGGCGCGCTGAAGCGGCTGGTGGTGGTCGCGCGAGGTCCCAAACCCATCGCCGTTTTGCGCGAATGGGGCGTCCCGGTGACCATTGCCGTGCCCGAGCCGAATACCTGGCGCGAGATTCTCGCCGCGCTCGACGGCCGGCCCGAAAAACGCATCGCCGTGCAGGAGTACGGCCGGCCCAGTGTCGAATTGCTGGAGGGTCTTCGCGCGCGCGGCGCCGAGGTGACCGAGGTCCCCGTCTATCAATGGGATCTTCCCGAAGATCGCGAGCCGCTCTCGGACGCGGTCCGGCGCCTGGCGCGGTCCCAATTCGACGTCGTGATGTTCACCACATCGATCCAGGTGAATCATCTGTTTCGCGTGGCGGAAGAATTGCAGATCGCGGACGCGGTGCGCGGCGCGCTCCTGCGGATGGTGATCGCCTCGGTCGGCCCGACCACCAGCGAAACGCTCGCCGAATTCGGCCTTCGAGCCGACCTCCAGCCGTCGCATCCGAAGATGGGTTTTCTAGTGAACGAAACCGCAGCCGCGGCGGCTGAAATCCTGCGACGCAAGCAATGAGCGAAGCGAAGCCAAATAAGCAATGAGCGGAAGCGAAGCCAAATAAGCAATGACCGAAGCGAAGACAAATAGGCAATGAGCAAAGCGAAGATAAATAGGCAATGAGCGAAGCGAAGCCAAATAGGCAATGACCGAAGCGAAGACAAACAAGCAATGACAGGGAAAAGAGACAACCTCGGCTCGACCTTCGCGCGTTATCTGTCCGTAGCCCTCCTGCTTCCGGCCTCGACCATGGGCGGCTACGCGATCGGCTATGGAATCGATCGCCTCGCCGGGACGCACATTTTCAAGATCGTATTCCTTCTGCTCGGCACCGCCGGAGGCTTCGTCGAGCTGATCCGCGTACTGACGAAAAGCGAATGACGGCGGATTTTGACGAGCGCGTGCTCCGGCGAATCGTGCGCTTCACCATCGGGCTGGGCGTCATCGGAGCCATGGTCGCGCTGGCGCGTTTCGGACCGCGCACCGCGGGCGGATTTCTGTGCGGCGCATCCATCTCGATTTTGAATTTCTGGACGCTCGAGCGCATGACCATAGCGCTCACTTCAGGCGGCGGCGCGCGCGGATCGGCCGGCCTGTTCGGACTCCGCTATCTTATGGTCGGCGCAGCGGTTTATGTTATAGTGAAAATTCTGGAAATCAGCCTGATGTCGGTGCTGGCGGGACTGTTCGTCTCCGCGGCCGCCGTCATCGTGGAAATCCTTTACGAGTTAGTTTTTCTTTCATAAAACTATGCATGAAGATGAGCTGTGGCTCACTGCCTGGTTCAACAACCATCTGGCCGGAGCCGCCAACTCGATTCTGGGCCTCGTTCATATGACGGCGCAGGATCCCGCGCGGCCCTGGGAAAACTGGATCGTGATGGAGCTGCTGGTGGTGGCCATCATGATGGCCGGCGCGGCGTTGCTTCGTCCGCGATTGTCGGTGGAAAAGCCCGGGAAATTTCAGCATGTGATGGAAGCGTTCTACGGCTTCTTCAAGAACACGATGGAAGACGTCGGAATCGAGCATGGCGGAAAGTATCTGGGTTATTTCGGCACCGTGTTTCTGTTCATCCTGGTGATGAACCTGATCGGCCTGATTCCCGGCCTGGAATCTCCGACCATGTTTCCAGCGGTGCCGCTGGGCCTCGCGCTGGTGACGTTTCTGTTTTACAACGCGCTTGGTTTCGGCCATCACGGACCGAAATATCTGTTGCAATTCGTGGGGCCCATCTGGTGGCTCGCTCCGTTGATGATTCCGATTGAATTCGCCAGCCACCTGGCGCGTCCGATGTCGCTCACGATTCGTCTTTACGCGAACATGTTCGCCGGGGAGCGGGTGACCACGACATTCATGAGCCTGATTCATCTCCTCGTGCCGGTGCTGTTCATGGGTTTGCACGTGTTCGTCGCGTTCCTGCAAGCCTATATTTTTATGATTCTTTCGATGATCTACGTGAAAGGCGCCATTTCGCACGATCATTAATGGACATGGCATGATCGCCGCCCAGCGTGAGCCTCCGGACCCCCCGGTCACGGATGCGCACCACCTCCTGGGCGGACAATTATAAGAGAGGAAGGACAAGAATGAACAAGAAAGTAGTGTTTCTCGTTTTCGCCGCGCTGCTGTTGATCGCGAGCCCTGTGTTCGCGGCCGACGCGCCGGCCGGCACGACCGACCAGAGCGGGCTTAAAATGCTCGGGATGGCGCTCGGCATGGGCATCGCATCGGGCCTGTGCGCGCTCGGACAAGGGCGCGCGACCGCCGGCGCGGCCGAGGCGATGGCTCGCAATCCCGGCAACACGGCCGCGATTCGAACCGCGCTGATCATCGGTCTGGCGCTCATGGAATCGCTGGCGCTGTACATGCTCGTGGTGGTTTTCTCGAAGTCGTAAGCGCAGTCTTCGGGGCCGGCGATCCAAGCCGGCCCCCAGCATGAAACTTCAAGGCATCTTCCTTCCCGCGACCACTCCGTTCAACCATCAGGGCGACGTTTGGCCGGCCAAAGTCGAACACAATGTCAGCAAGTGGAATCGGACGGACCTGGCGGGTTACATCGTCTGCTCGGATACGGGTGAAGGCGCGTTGCTTTCGGCCCAAGAAAAGATCCGCATGTGGGAGTGGGTGGCGCAATATTCGGCGCCCGAAAAAAAGCTGATCGCCGCCACCGGCATGCCCGGCGTTCGCGAGACGGTTTTTTTGACAAATCATTCCGAAATGCTGGGCTATGCGGCTGCGGTGGTTCGCGCGCCCCGCGAAAACGCCGAAACGCAGTTGGTCTATTTTCGCGCGGTCGCCGATCAGTCGAAGATCCCCGTCTTCATCGAGACCGGCGACGGCACGTCGATTGACACGGTAGTGGCCTTGTCGGCGCATCCCCATATCTTCGGCGTGATCGAGAGCACCGGCGATCCGTTGAGGATCCGGCGCATCCTGGTCGAAGCCAAACCGGGGTTTCAGATCGTCGCGGGCAATGACGCGGCTCTGGCCGCATCGTTTTTCCAAGGCGCGAGCGCGGCCGCGTCCGCGTTAGCGAATGCCGCGCCGTTCGCGATCATCAGCATCTGGGAAGCGCACCGCACCCGGGAAATCGAAGCCGCCTACGACTGGCAGGCCCGCATCGCAAAAATAGCGGATTTGCTGGGCGCCCGCTATGGCGTCCCCGGACTGAAGCACGCCATGGATTGGAACGGTTACTACGGGGGTCCTCCGCGCCTGCCGCTGATCTCTCCGACGCAGGAAGCGCGTAAAGAGATCGAGCAGGCGCTCGACGGCATCAAGGGCTAGGCCGGTTTCTTAGATCAGGCCAGTCGCAGTCCGGCTTTTCGGAAGCGACAGGTTTCTCCGCCAATCGCCAATAACCGAGCAGTTCTTGTTCGCTCAGGATGGCGTCCGGATCGAGGATTCTCCGGGTCCGCCCGCTGATTCTCACCGCTCCGCTGTGCAAATCGCGAGGGCGCAGCGTCAGCACTTCCGAGACGCGATCGGCAATGAACCCGATTAATCTCGGTCCGTTCGACGAGGCCACTTCCACCGCGATCACGCACGGCATCCGGCCATGCGAGCCGTGCGGAATATTCAGCTTGCCGCGCAAGTCGATCACCGGGAAATCGTGCCCGCGAATCGACGCGACGCCGATAATCCAGGGGACGCGTGTTTCGAGCGCCGTCACTTCGTGCGCCGGCGCCAGCCCGCGAACGCGCGAGGCGTCCATGACGAATTCCTGCCGCGCGACGCGAAACGCGATGTATTGCACGCGTCTCTTATCGGCAAGGCCGCCAGGGGTCTTAGCGATTGAGCGCCGCGATCAGGCCGCGATCAAAGTGATGCGGGACGGCAATTAAACAATGCAGCGAGAATTGATCTTTCGGACCGGCGGGGGATGACGCAACGGCGAAGGCGCTAGCGCCCCTCGTCGTCGATGGCTATTTTGAGCGCGCGCAGGAATTTCTGATCCTGCGATGTCAGCTTGATTTTCCCGACTTTGCGGCGCAGAGGCTCGGGCTGATTCCCCAAATCGATGGTTTCGCCTTCTTCGGTCTCTTCGGCGTCTTCGCGCTTATTGAAACCGATGGTAGCTTCGAGCACCAGGAAGACGTCGTAGCCGGCCCGCTTGATCTCGCCGATCGCGGCCGCAATGCGGTCGGAATCCGAGAGCGATTCATTGATCGCGTTCCCGAGTTCCTGCATGAGCTCCTTCAATCGATCTTCCAAGGGTCCCTCTTTCCGCCCCCCTCCGAGGCCTTTTCCCGCGACCACCTTCAGCATAACACCGGATGCCGCAGCAAGCGATCCGGCTCTTGGCAATCGTGCCTGATCCACATATCGGCCGAAAACCGCCGCAGCTGAGCTTCCGGCATGGGATTCGGCGCGCTTTTGTTAGGATGAGTATACAGTGCAAGCGGCCGGTATGGGACGATTGGTGCAGCGATTTATGGAACACATCATTCCGAACGTGGCTCGTCCGATCCATGCGTTGTGGAATCAAATGATCGGGTTCTTGTTTTTAGTGCTGGCGGTTTCGCCGATCCCCTCGGCGGTCAAAGCGCTGCGGCATTATAACGGCGATTCCGACAGCCTGTTCCGCGTGATCCTGTCGCTGAGCTTCGCGGCGCTGATGGCGTACTTCGGGATCACTTCCCTGCTTCGCGCGCGCCGGATTTCACGCTCATGAGCGGCGAACTGCCTGGCCGTTTTCCCTTCACCCGCGGCATTTATCCCGATATGTATCGCGGGCGGGCCTGGACCATGCGCCAGTACGCGGGCTTCGGCACCGCCGAAGAAAGCAATCGCCGCTATCGCTACCTGCTCTCGCAAGGCATCACCGGGCTTTCGGTGGCCTTCGATCTGCCGACCCAAATGGGGCTCGATTCGGACCATCCTCTGGCCTCGGGAGAAGTGGGACGCGTCGGCGTCGCGATCTGCTCGCTCGCCGATATGGAGCGCCTGTTCGACGGAATCCGCCTGGATCAGATCACCACGTCGATGACCATCAACTCGACCGCGGCCATCCTGCTGTCGCTTTACGTTCTGGTCGCGAAACACCAGGGCGCGGACGTCCGCCAGCTTTCCGGCACCATTCAGAACGATATTTTGAAGGAGTACATCGCGCGCGGCACCTACATTTATCCGCCGCGCCCGGCGATGCGGATCATCACCGACCTGTTCGCGTGGGCGGCGAGCGAGCTGCCGGAATGGAACACCATCTCCATCAGCGGCTATCATATTCGCGAGGCCGGATCGACCGCGGCGCAAGAGGTCGCCTTTACGCTCGCCAACGCGATCGCCTATATTCAGGCCGCCGTCAGCGCCGGGCTCGACGTCGATTCCTTCGCGCCGCGCCTTTCGTTCTTCTTCAACGCTCATAACCATTTTTTGGAGGAGATCGCGAAATATCGCGCCGCGCGGCGCCTCTATGCGCGCATCATGAAGGACCGGTTCGGCGCCAAGAATCCGAAATCGATGATGCTGCGCTTCCATACGCAGACCGCCGGGTCGACGCTCACTGCGCAGCAACCCGACGTGAACGTCGTGCGCGTCGCGTTACAGGCGCTTGAAGCCGTGCTGGGCGGAACGCAGTCGCTGCACACCAACGGCCGCGACGAGGCGTTGTCGCTGCCGACCGAGGAATCGGCGCGGCTCGCGTTGCGAACCCAGCAGATCATCGCCAGTGAAACCGGCGTCACCAGCGTCGCGGATCCCGTGGGAGGCAGCTTTTATATCGAAAAACTGACCGATTCGATCGAGCGCGAAGCGGAAGCCTACATCGCACGAATCGACTCGATGGGCGGCACGCTCGCCGCTATCGAAAACGGCTTCATCCAGGGTGAAATTCAGAGCGCCGCTTACGCCTTCCAGCAATCGGTGGAGCGCGGCGAAACGGTTGTGGTGGGCGTGAATCGCTTCCGTCAGACGGAACCAAATCCGCCGGTGACGTTTCGCATGGATCCCGCGCTCGAACCAGGGCAGATCGCCAGACTCCGCGAGGTTCGCGCGTCGCGATCGGCCGCGCTGGCCGAGGAGCGCCTCGCATCGCTCGAACAGGCCGCGCGCGGACCCGAAAACGTCATGCCGCGCATTCTCGGCGCGTGCGAGGCGTTCGCCACCGTCGGTGAAATTTCCGATCGTCTGCGGCGCGTTTTCGGGGAATACCGCGAATCATGAAGCTCGAAACGTATCGCATCGAGAATGCCGCGCAGTTGCGGACGCCCGCGCTGGCGGTTTATCCCGAAATCGTGGACGCGAACATAGCGGCGACCATCCGCCTGCTCGGCGGCGACGCGAATCGCTGGCGCCCGCACGTGAAAACGGCCAAGCTCGGATTCATCATGCATCGATTGGTGGAGCGCGGCGTCGCCCAGGCCAAGTGTTCCACTACGGTCGAGCTGGCGGCCGCTTGCCAGGCGGGCATCCGCGACATTGTGCTGGCCTATCCGGTGGTCGGAGCGAACGCCGCGCGCGTGCTCGAGATCGCGGCGCTTCATTTAGAGACTCGAATTTCCGTGCTGGTCGAAAATCGCGCGCAAGTGGTCCTGTGGGCGAACCGCGGCATCGGCATTTTCATCGACGTGAATCCGGGCATGGATCGCACCGGAATCGAGCAGGATCGCACCGCGGCGATTGTCGAAGTCGCCGCGGCAGCCGGCGTCGCGTTTCACGGTCTGCATTATTACGACGGCCACGTGCAGGCGACCGCGCTCGAGGAACGCGAAAAGCTGGCGCATCGCGGATATGACCGGCTGATGCAGATCGCGGCAGAGATCGAGCGCGCCGGGTTTCGAATCGGGGAGGTGATCACCTCCGGTACTCCCGCGTTTCCCTGCTCGGCGACGTATGCGCCCTTCCGGGCCGCGAGCTTCCTGCATCGGGCGTCACCCGGGACCGTTGTTTATAGCGATGCGACCAGCCTCACGCAATTGCCGTCCGAGTGGGGGTACCAGCCCGCCGCGGTGGTCGTTTCCACCGTGGTCAGTCATCCGAAGGCGAATTATCTGACCTGCGATGCCGGCCACAAGAGCGTTTCCGCGGACGCCGGCGTTCCGACTTGCGCCGTTATCGGCCGCCCCGATCTTCATCCGCTCAAGCCGAGCGAAGAGCATCTTCCCATCGAGGTGCTGGACGGCGGCGCACGTCCCGAAATCGGCGAGTCGCTGTATCTGGTTCCCCGTCACGTTTGCCCGACGGTGAACAATTTCGACGACGCGGTTCTGGTATCCGGCAATCGCGTGAGCGGCATCGAGCGTGTCACCGCGCGAGGCCACGAAGCCCCGCTGAAATTTTCAAATCGCGCGTAGCGCCAGGTTCACGATCACCATCACTACCGCGGACGCGGGAATCACCAGCAGCGCTGTGCGCAGCCGCTTCGGATCGCCGCCCGCGATCGATCCGATGACGCGCGAGCTGACAAACAGCCCGAGCCAGCCGGAGCTGATCGCGACGCCTTGCGCGCTCGCCGTCATGACCGGGAAACGATCGGCG
>DATHCE010000251.1:0-12750 GCA_035319685.1 Bryobacteraceae bacterium
GCCATCGCGACCGAATCCTCCGCAGCGGCGATCGCCGTGTTCATCAGCAACCCGTCGTAGCCGAGCTCCATCGCGATGGCCGCGTCGGATGCAGTTCCCACTCCCGCATCGACAATCAGCGGAACTTCGGTAATCATCTCGCGCAGGATGCGAAGATTGGTCAGGTTCTGAATGCCCAGCCCGCTGCCGATGGGCGCGGCCAGGGGCATCACCGCCGCGGCGCCGGCCTGGATCAGGCGCCGCGCGTTCACCAGATCGTCGTTGGTATAAGGCAGGACGACGAAACCTTCTTTCACCAGCACGCGCGTGGCTTCGAGCAATCCTTGATTATCGGGGAACAGCGTGCGCTCATCGCCGATCACTTCGAGCTTCACCCAGTTCGACAGGCCGACCTCGCGCGCCAGGCGAGCGGTGCGAATCGCTTCGTCGGCGGTATAGCATCCGGCCGTATTCGGCAGCAGGAAAAATTTTTCGCGATCGATGTAATCGAGCAAAGATTCCTTCGAGCGGTCGGTCAGGTTCACGCGGCGCACGGCGACGGTGACCACCTCCGCGCCCGACGCTTCATGACATCGCGCCATTTCCGGAAAGCTCCGGTATTTCCCGGTACCGACGAACAGGCGCGAATGGAACGTTCGTCCTCCGATACTCAGAGCATCATTAAGCATGTCCATTTAACCATTTTAAGGCGGAACATCGATCTGTCGATTGAATGTTGCGAGTCCCTGTAGGAATTCAGGGGATTGACCGATGTAAATACGTGAGGGAATCCGGTCCGACATGAAAAAAAACAACTTGCTGAAGCTGCTGGGCATCGCATTCGTAGTCGCGATCGCCGCCACGGGCATTTTTTATGGCCTGTTCGTCAATAGGCTGAGCAGCAACACGGGCAGCGGCAAGATGCTCGTGGTTGCGGCCAAGCCGCTGAAGGCGGGCACGGTGTTGCAGGCCACGGACGTGAAACTGATCCCGTGGCCGGCCGACAAACTTCCCACCGGCGCCTACGGCGACCCGAACGCCGTGGCGGGAGCTACGGTATTCGATCCGGTGGCGGAGAACGAGCCCCTGCTGGCGTCGCATCTGGCGTCGGCGCAATCCGGCGCGGGCGCCGGCGTGCCGGCGGGAATGCGCGCGGTCTCAGTTCACGTCACCGACTCGACCGGCGTACTCACGCTGCTGCGCGCGGGGCAGAAGGTGGACGTGCAGGTAGTGATCAATCGCGGGGAAAAGAACGATACGGCGGTGCGCACCGCGCTCGAGGACCTGAAAGTCCTGTCGGTGATCGCGCAGCAGGAACAAAGCTCGCAGGGCCAGAACCTGCCGGTGGTGACGCTGCTGGCCAAACCCGCCGATGCCGACATTCTCGCGCTGGCCGATTCCGGCGCGCGTGTCCGGCTGACGCTGCGCAACCCGCTCGACGACGAAACGCGTTCGCGCTCCGCGCTATCGCTCGGAGCGGTGATGCATCCGGCGCCCGAAGCGCACGCGCCAACGCAGCACGCGGATCATTAAATAGGGCGGGCCGATGCTGATTCTTTCCATCCTCGCGTTTTTTGCCGTCATTTTCCTTCTGGCGTCGATCACGGTGACCGTCGCCTGGATGGGATTTCTGAAGACGACGGCGGAGGAATCCGACGCGGCGCGGCGCGACCTCCAGGTCTCCGGCGAGACTTCCGGCGAGACTTCCGGCGACGATCGGCCGGCGCCGGGCTTCGACGAGTCGCCTCTGTTCCGCAATGAGCGTCTCAGTTCGCTGAACTTCTGGGACGCGGTGCTCACGCGGTTCGACTTCATCGAAATTTTGCGGGAGCGCATCGCGCAAGCCGAGCTGAACTGGTCGGTGGGCCGGGTTACGCTGGCCATGCTGCTGTCCGGCACCGTGGCGCTGTTGGTGCTCGCGAAGCTGGTGGCGCCCTGGGCCGCGCTCGCCGGAGCCGCGCTGGTCGCCTTCGCGCCTTACGGCTACGTGCTCCGGGCCCGGAACAAGCGGTTTCAGAAATTCTCCGAAAATTTTCCGGACGTGCTCGATTCGCTTTCGCGCGCGCTGCGAGCCGGCTATCCGCTTTCGGCGGCGATGGAAATGATCTCTACCGAAACGCTGCCGCCGGTTTCGACGGAGATGCGCAAGACCTCGGCAGAAGCGAATCTGGGAATGGGCTGGCCGCAAGCGCTCGATAATCTCAGCCGGCGGGTGCCGCTGCTCGAAGTGAATTTGTTCATCGCCGCGGTGCAGTTGCATGCCCGAACCGGCGGCAAGCTGAGCGAGGTGCTCGGCGGACTCGCCGAAAACATGCGCGAAGCGATCGCGCTGCAAGGGGAAGTCCGCTCGCTCGCCGCGCACGGAAAGCTGACCGGCGTGATCCTCACCATTCTGCCGATCGGCATCGCCATCATGATGATGATCGTCAGTCCGGGCTACATGCAGGTGCTGTTCCACTATCCTTACGGCAAAACGCTGATCACGGCCGCGGCGGTGTGTCTGGTGCTCGCGCACCTGGTGATTCGAAAGATCGTGGACATTAAAATATGACGGGCATTTTATGACAAGCGGGGAATTGCTGATCGGATTTTTTCTGTTCACCCTGGCCGCGGTGACCGCCGCCGGTTACGTGTTTGTGCTGCGCCCTTCCGCCGTCGAGGGCGGCGAGACCGAGACTCCCCTGACCAATCAACCCGACATGCCGATGGCGCAGGCCGCGGTGATCGATATTTTCCGGCAGATCGGCGACGCCCTGCCGGGCATGGCGGCACAAGCCGTGGCCGCGCGGCGCCAGTTGATCCTGGCCGGGTATCGCTGGCCGTCGGCGGTGTCGACCTTCCTGGGGATCAAATGCGCCTCGGCACTGGCGTTGGGATTCACGGGCGTGTGGGCCGCGGTCACCTTCAGCTCCGACGCAACCCTCGCGTTTCTTCCGGCCATTTGCGGGCTCGGCTTCGGCTACATGCTGCCGGATCGGGTTCTCGAACGATTGGCGCAGCGCCGCGTGGAACGGCTGCGCCGCGGACTTCCCGCCGCGCTGGACCTGATGGTGCTCGGCGTCGAAGCGGGCCAGGGACTCGACGCCGCGATTCTCGAAACCAGCCGCGGACTGCGCAACTCGCATCCGGACCTGGCGGCCGAGTTCACGCAATTGCAACTGGAGCTGAAAGCCAACACGACGCGCGTCGATGCGCTGCGCAATTTCGCGCTGCGCAATCACGATCTGGAGCTGCGAAAATTCGCAAGCCTGTTGATCGACACGGACCGTTTCGGCACCAGCTTGGGCCCGGCGCTCAAAACCCACGCGCGTTATCTGCGCATCCGCTTCCGTCAGGTCGCACAGGAAAAGGCGCGCAAGGTGGGCGTCAAGCTGATTTTCCCGGTGTTCTTTCTGATCTTTCCGTCGGTAATTCTAGTGACGCTCGGCCCAGCCGTGATTCTCATCTTCACGCAGATGAAGAATCTGCTGGCGCAGTAACGCGAGCGCCGGCGCTTCTATCCGCGGCTGCTCCCGGAAGCGGCTGCGCCTCGGCCTCCGCCGATCTGCCGCGACCGCAATCCCGCGACGGGCCGGCCGAGCAACTGCTCGGCGGCCTTAAGGAATCGAACCGTATGCGGCAACCGGGCGTGAACATCGAACGCCGCTTCGTCCACCCATTCGGAATGAATAGCGAAGACGAAGGGTTCGCTCAGGGACTCGAATGCCTGGATGCCGACGCATCCGGCCTCGGCTCGCGAGGGCTCGAGAACACGCAGCAGTTCTTCGCGAAACGCCGTTTCCGTCCCCGGCGGAGGCTCAAAGCGAACCACAAAGTGCATCGACAAGTGGACACCTCCCGACTTCGAGCCTAACACCGGCATTCGCTTGGGTGCGACTGTTGGTGCGATTTTCGGACGCGCGCGTGTCATCCTAAGTGCATGAGCGCCCGCGGCACGGATCTCGAAACCACGCTCAAGGACGGAACCCGCGTGCGCATCCGTCCCATCCAGCCGGAAGACGATCACGCGCTGGTGGAGATTTTCTCGCGGCTGAGTCCGCAGGCCGTCTATCAACGATTTTTCACCGCGCTTCCGGAATTGACGCCGGGAATGGCGCGCTATCTTTCGCACGTGAATTATCACAGCCGCATGGCGGTGGTGGCCGAAGCCGCGGGCGAGTTGGTGGGCGTGGGCCGCTATGAGCGGACGCCCGACCCGGAGGTGGTGGAACTGGGGCTGGTGGTCGTGGACGATTGGCAGAATCGCGGCCTGGGCCGCATCCTGCTGCGCGAAACGATGCGGGCCGCACAGGAGAATGGCATCCATCGATTCCGCGCCGATGTGCTCTCGGACAACCGCCGCATGATCCACCTGCTCGCGACGGAAGCGGAGATCGTCAGCCGGAAGACCGAAGCCGGCGTGACGACGTTTCTGTTGAAATCGAACCAGATTTCTTGATGCGCATAACACCTAGCGGCGGCCGCGGAAGCTCAGGACCCGTTCGCGCTCGCATTCCTCCTGCAAATTTCTACTGCGCGCCTGCAACAGATCCTCGAGCGAAATGGTCCCGAGTTGTTTTCCGGTGTCGCGGTCGGCCACCGGCATCCGCGTCAGTCCCGACGCCGCCATCCGGTACACCACCTCGCGCAGAGATTCGTCCGGATACGCCGCGGCGGATTCATCGCCGGCCGCTGGCACCGCCGGCTGCATGACCTCCTTCACGAACGTCGTTTCGAGCGGATCGACCGAGTACTCCCGGCTCAGATGCAGGCCGCGGCGGCTGATTTTCTCGGTGAGGATGGAACGGCGCAGCGTCAGGACCGTGAAGGCGTGCGCGGCGAAGCTCGCAATCAGCAGCGGCAACATTATATTGAAATCGTGCGTCAGCTCCATCGCGAACAGGATCCCGGTGAAGGGCGATCGCATGGTTCCGCCGAGAATGGCGCCGAGACTCACCATCGGCCAGAATCCTACGCCGAGCGCGGCGTGGGGGAACCATCCCGCTTCCAGGCCGCCGAGCGCTCCGCCCATCATCAACAGCGGCGCAAGCACGCCGCCCGAGGTTCCCGATCCGAGCGAAACCGCCCAGATCACTGATTTTACCAGTAAAATTCCGAGGATGACCTTGCGCGGCACGTCGCCCTGAAGCAGAGCCCCGATGGTTTGGTAGCCGACGCCGAGCGCCTGCGGAAAAATCAATCCGCCGATGCCGACCACCAGCCCGCCGATCGCCGGCCACCACATCCAGTGAATCGGCACATGTTGAAACCCATCCTCCGACGCGTAGACGGCGAGCGTCAGCAGCGCCGATAATCCTCCCGCGAGCACGCCCGCGATCACGCACATCGCCAGCGGCCCCACTCCGGCGAACGCGGGATGCCCGGCGACCGGAAACAGCGCGCCACCGCCGATAATGTAGAAGCGCGCGATCGCGGCCGCGGCGCTCGCGAAGGCAACCGGAATCACGCTGCGCGGCTTCCATTCGAACAGCAGCAGCTCGACCGCGAGCATCAGCGCGGAAATGGGCGCGTTGAACGTCGCGGACATGCCGGCCGCCGCGCCCGCAACCAATAAGGTCTTCCGCTCCGCTCCGGTCAGATGGAAAAATTGCGCAATCAGCGATCCAAACGCGCCGCCGGTCATGATGATGGGACCTTCGGCGCCGAATGGTCCGCCGGACCCGATCGAGATGGCGGAAGAAAGCGGCTTCAGAATCGCGAGCTTCGGTTCCACGCGGCTTCCGCCGTTCAAAATGGATTCGATCGCTTCCGGAATGCCGTGGCCGCGAATGCGGTCCGAGCCGAATCGCGCCATCAGGCCGACGATCATGGAGCCGGCGACCGGCACCAGCACGGCCCAAACCCCCAGATGATTCCCGGCGGGCGAAACCAGGTGAAAATCCCAGCGGCCGTAATAGCACAGATTGGTGAACAGCCCGATCAGCCGAAGCAGCGCCCAAGCGATGCCGCTCGCGATGATCCCGATCGCGACCGCCAGCGCGGAAAGCGGAATCACCTCCCAGGTTGTCGTGAAATCGCCAAGAGCCTTCTCGCGCGTGTTCATTTGGCCAGCATCAGCGCCGCATCCAGCGCGTCCCGCAGCTCCGGTCCGGTTTTCTTGAGCTCGGTTTGATGCTCCACCGAGAGCGCGTGCAGAATTCGCTCGCCTTCTTCGGTCAGCCGGATCAGCACTTCGCGCTTGTCCTCGACGCCGGGCTCGCGCAACACCATGCCGCGATCGGTCATGCGATTGATCAGCTCGACGGTGGTGTGATGGCGGAGCTGGATCCGGCCGGCCAGCTCTCCGACGGTCGGCAATTCCCCGATAGGCAATCCCTTGATGGCGAGCAGGAGCTGATGCTGCTGCGGCTCGATGCCGGAAGCGCGCGCGGCATCCTCGCTGTAGCGCAGGAAGCGGCGAATCTGATGGCGGAACTCGGCCAGGCTGCGATAGGCGGCGAGGGAAAGATCGCGGGACGGGGTGGTCTTCATCTCTTTATTACATCGTACCACGATATATCTGAATTGGTCGATAAATACTTCAGGATGTCTCAGGAAACCGTGCTGGTTGTCGACGACAACCGGGTGAATCGGCGGCTTGCGGAAGTTCTTTTAACGAAAGCGGGTTACGAGGTCCGCGCCGCCGCGGATGCAAGCCAGGCCGAGCAGCTCGTCAAAGAATTCAGGCCGCGCCTGATCCTTATGGATTTGCGGCTTCCCGATTCCGGCGGTCTGGAGTTGACCCGCCGCTTACGGGAAGATCCGGCGGCGAAAGACGCGCTGATCATCGCCTTTACCGCCGATCAAGCCGAGGGCGAGGAGGAAAAGGCGAAGTCCGCCGGGTGCGACGGCTATATCGCAAAGCCGATCGATGCCCGGACCTTCATGGAGCAGATCCGCCGCTATCTGGAACCCTCTGCCGCGCCGGTTTCGAGCGACCCTGTCGAAGTGCCGGCCGAGATTCGAAGAGAGTTCATCACCGAAGGCCATGAGTCGAGCCGCGCGTGGGCCGAAGCCGATGCGGCGAGTCTCGATCTCGACTCCCTTCGCCGCGCGGTTCATCACTGGATTGGGATCGGCGGGACGTTGGGCTATCCCGAAATCACGTCGCGGGCGAGAGAGCTCGAGGCGGTGCTCGACACCTCGCCGGAACAGGCCAGTTTCGTCGAAATGCGCGATTTGTTCGCCTCCGCGCTCGCGGCGGGATTCGAGCCGTGCGCGGCGGTCCCCATGCAGGCTGGTATTTTCGGATTCGACCCGCAGGAATTCGCGCGCATTCGGAGCGCGTTCGAAGCGGTGAACTTCGTCGCCATCGATCTGGGAACGCTGACCGAAGGACTGAGCCTGGAATTTTTCGCGACGCACGATCTGATTGTGCTGAATGCCTGCACCGAATCCGGGATGCGCGCGTGGGAGAGCGCGTTCGGCCGCGAGGATTTTCAAACCCCCGTGTTGATGATTGCGCCGCTGCCGCCTGTTCAGCCGTACGCGAGCCCGGCGGATTTTGTTTTCGCGCCGTGGGAGCCC
Source organism: Bryobacteraceae bacterium (assembly GCA_035319685.1). GTDB lineage: Bacteria > Acidobacteriota > Terriglobia > Bryobacterales > Bryobacteraceae > Palsa-187. The sequence goes on from DATHCE010000251.1 coordinate 7,486, forward strand.
GAAGAAATTTCGTTTCGCGCGCAGCGTATCCTGAGCCGCTCTGCTCCGGCGGAAAAAAGACGCATGGTGCTTCTTGCCGACGACGATGAGATGGTCCACGCGCTGCTGAAGGCGGCATTTGACAAGGTGAACGTCGAGTGCCGTTCGGCGCGCGACGGACGTGCGGCCCTGGATGCGATCCGCGATTTATCGCCGGACGCCGCCATTCTCGACATCGGGATGCCGCGCATCAGCGGGCTCACGGTGCTGACCGAGATCCGCAAGGCCCCGGAGACGCGAGAGCTCCCGATCCTGATGCTAACCGCTCGGAAACAGAAAAGCGAAGTGAGCATGGCGCTCGGCTTCGGCGCCAACGATTACGTGGTGAAACCATTCGATCCGACCGACGTCGTCGCCCGGCTGCTTCGGCTCCTGCCCTAGCGTTTTGATAAGATAGCCGCGTGACTGCTCCCACGCACGCGGCAAGCATCCATAGAATCGAGCGCGATTTGGCCGGCGACTTCGTCCACGTGGTGGAAGAAGCGGCCATCTCCGCAGCCCGCACCATGGGCCAGGGCGATCGCGCCGGCTCGGACCAGGCGGCCGTTCAGGCCATGCGCCACGCCTTCGAAGAAGTACAGATCGCGGGTGAGATCGTCATCGGCGAAGGCGAGCGCGACGAAGCGCCCATGCTGTACATCGGCGAAAAAGTCGGCGCCGCCGCGCCGCAGGGCGTGGAATATCCGCAGGTGGATATCGCCGTCGATCCGCTGGAAGGCACCAATCTGTGCGCGACCGGAACGGCCAATTCGATCGCGGTGCTGGCGGCATCGGAGCCGGGCGGCCTGCTGCACGCGCCGGATTGCTACATGGAAAAGATCATCGCGGGACCGGCGTGCCGGGACGCGCTCGATATCGACGCGCCGGTGAAATACAACCTGAAGGCGATCGCGCATTGTCTCGACCGGCAGGTGCGCGATCTGGTCATCATGGTGCTCGATCGTCCGCGGCATGAGGATTTGATCAATCAGATCCGGGCGTCGGGTGCGCGGATTCGGCTGATCCCGGACGGCGATTTATCGGCGGGCATCGCGGCGGCGGTGCGCGGCGCAGGCGTCGATGCGGTGATGGGAATCGGCGGCGCTCCGGAGGGCGTGTTGACGGCGGCGGCGTTGCGCTGCCTTTCCGGAGAGATGGTCGCGCGCCTGGTGGTGAATACGCCGGAGCTCGAAGAGCGCGTCGAGAAAATGGGGATTCGCGATTCCAAGCGCGTGTATTCGGCTCGCGACCTGGCGCCCGGCCATCAGATTATTTTCGCAGCGGCCGGTGTAACGGAAGGCGCGCTGCTGCACGGCGTGCGCTTCTTCGGCGACGGCTGCCGGACGCACTCGCTGGTGATGACGTACGGATCGAGGAAGGTGCGGTTCGTGGATACGGTCCACATGTTCCAGGAGCCGGGGCGAAGGGGTGTGCGGTTGTATTGATCGGCCGGGCGGCAAACTTCCGATTCGCCGATACCGGCTAATACAGAATCCGCGTACGGATGGTGCCGGGGACTTCGTCGAGGCGGCGCTTGATGTGCAGCGACGCTTCCCGCTCGCCGGTTTCGATGTCGATCACCACGTAGCCGATGCGCTCGTTGGTCTGCAAATACTGGCCCGCGATATTGATCTGTTCTTCCGAAAAAATCTTGTTGATCGCGCCCAAAACGCCGGGCTGGTTGCGATGGATGTGCAGCAGGCGGTGCTTGCCGGGATGCTCGGTCAGCGCGACTTCGGGGAAATTCACGGCGGTGAGCGTCGAGCCGGTGTTGCTGTACTTGATCAGTTTTTCGGCCACTTCGACGCCGATGTTCTGCTGCGCTTCTTCGGTGCTGCCGCCGATGTGCGGCGTCAGAATCACGTTGTCGAACTCGCGCAGCGGGGACACGAAGGATTCGCCCGCGCTTTTGGGCTCCTTGGGAAACACGTCGATCGCCGCGCCGTTCAGGTACTTGGCGCGAAGCACATCGGCCAGCGCGCCGATATCGACCACTTTTCCGCGCGACGCGTTGATCAGCAGCGTACCGGGCTTCATCTGCGACAATTCGCGCTCGCCGATCATGCCGGTGGTCTGCGGGGTTTCGGGAACGTGCAACGTGACCACGTCGGCCGATTCGAGCAACGCATCGAGCGACGGCATCGCGCGCGCGTTGCCCAGCGCGAGCTTGGTTTCGATGTCGTAATACATCACCTGCATGCCTACCGCTTCCGCCAGCACGCCGATCTGCGTGCCGATGTGTCCGTAGCCGATGATGCCGAGAATTTTCCCCCGGACCTCGCGCGAGCCGGCCGCAGTCTTGATCCATTCGCCGCGATGTGCCGCGGCGTTGCGCTGCGGGATGCCGCGCATCAGCATGATGATCTCGGCCAGCACCAGCTCGGCCACGCTGCGCGTGTTCGAAAACGGCGCGTTGAACACCGGCACGCCGCGATCCTGCGCGGCTTCGAGATCCACCTGGTTCGTTCCGATGCAGAAGCAGCCGATGCCGGTCAGCTTCGCGGCGTGTTCGATGACGCTCGCCGTCAGTTTCGTCGCCGAGCGGATGCCGATGAAATGGGCGTCGCGAACGGCCTCCAGCAGTTCCGGCCCGGCCAGAGATTTCGCGTGATACTCGACGCCGCCGTAGCCGTCGCGTTGAAAGGACTCCACCGCGGTCTGATGGATGCCTTCGAGCAGCAAAATTTTGATTTTGTTTTTATCGAGCGAAGTCTTCTGCAAATTTTATTTTAGAGTTTTCTCCGCAGCCAGTCGCGCGCGATAGTCTGGATTACATCCTCAACCGAAAATTCTTCAATACACGGCCCGCCGTTGACCAAGACGGTGGGTGTGCGGGTCACGCCGCGCGCGACGCCATCCTGACTGCGGTCCTTCCATGCAAGCGACCGGCCTTCTGAACTTCCGGGGAGGGGGTCCAAAAAAAAACGACATGCAACAAAACGGTTGCGTTTCCCTTCGAGCCGCGTTAATATGCAATCTGGAGGTTGCATAATCGTGGAGCACAAAATTGAGAAACGCATCGAGCTGAACGCCCCGGTTTCGCGGGTCTGGCGCGCGCTGACCGACCACCGGGAGTTCGGCGAGTGGTTTCGCGTGAAACTGGATGGCCCGTTTGTGGCCGGCGAAATCTCGCGCGGGCACATTACCCATCCCGGTTACGAGCACGTGCAATGGCAGGCCGTCGTCAAAAGTATGGAGCCCGAACGGCTGTTTTCCTTCACCTGGCACCCGTATTCCGTCGATCCCCAAATCGATTACTCCAAAGAGGCTCCCACGCTGGTCGAATTCAGGCTGGAGGCGACCGCGACTGGCACATTGCTTCAGCTCACGGAGTCCGGTTTCGAGAACGTTCCCGGCGACCGCCGGCTGGAAGCATTCCGCATGAATGACGGCGGCTGGACACAGCAGATGAAGAATATCGAAAGCTATGTCGCGCAACACCCATAGCCGGGCAGTTGCCCGATGGCGGGCTCATGCGCCGGTGTTTGCCGCGCTCGGAGATCAGACTCGTCTGTCGCTGGTGGCCAAACTTTCCGGCGGCGAGCCGCGCTCGATCTCTCAGCTGACCGAGGGCTCCACGCTTACCCGGCAAGCCATCACCAAGCATCTTCGAGTGCTGGAGCAGGCGGAAATCGTGCACAGCGTCCGCGCCGGCCGCGAGAAACGCTTCGAATTCGATCCGGAGCCGATCGAAGAAGCCAGAAAATATCTCGATCTGGTCTCCCAGCAGTGGGATCACGCTCTCTCCAGGCTGAAGGCGTTCGTCGAGGATTGAGAGCCTGATCCGGAGCCTTATTTCACGACTTGCAGCTCATTGGTGACGGAGAAAACATCCGGCACGCCGTTGGCGCGCATATAGGCGAGATTACGATCCGCATCCGAGCCAACCACGCCTTTCAAAGTCACGTTGCCGTTCTTCACGATGATGTGAATCGCCGGCAACACTCCCATTCCGTAACGCGATAACGGCGGGTAGCTGAAGATCGCGCGCGCCTCCCGCAGGCGGATCTGCTGATCCATCGGGGAAAGCGGAAGAATTTCAATTTCATTGTCGACGCGCATCACGCCTTCCACTCTTTTAACGGCGTTTTCGGCGTCGTTTTTGAGCATCGGCCGGACCACTTCGCCGAACAGCGTTACCGTGTTGCCGTCAACACGGAAAGAAAGATCGTCAAACAGGGTCAGATACGGGAGCGATGCCAGTTCATGCCTCACCCTTTCCTGAATCGTATCCGGCCTTGGCATTTTCCCGAGCATCGGCACGGCGAATATCGCCAGTGCGGCGGCCAAAGCGACGATTTGGTTTCGCTTTAACATATTCTTGTCCTCTGCCAATTGGATGCGTCCGGCAGACCGCCAGTTCCAATGCCGCATGCGATTACAAGTGAAACATTGTAAAGGGATTAGGTGCCACGCCGACCCGCCACGCCGACCCGTTACGCCGACCCCGGCAGATGGCCGCCCATTAATCGATAAATGTACGCGAGAATTTCCGCGACCGCGCGATACAGATTCGCCGGAATTTCCTGTCCCACGTCCACCGATTTATACAGCGCCTGCGCCAACGGCGGATTTTCGATGATCGGCACCTGGTGCTCGATCGCCTTCTGGCGGATTCGGAGCGCAAGATAATTCTTGCCCTTCGCCACCACCTTCGGCGCGCGGCCGCCGTCGTGGAGCGAGTACTTGATCGCAACGGCGTAGTGCGTCGGATTGACGATGACGGCGGTAGCCTTGGGGATTTCCTTCATCATGTGGCGCCGCGCCAGGTCGCGCTGCAACCGGCGGATGCGCATCTTCAGTTGCGGGTTGCCTTCGGTTTCCTTGGCTTCCTCGCGGATCTCCTGCTTGCTCATCTTGAGCTGATCGGTGTAGCGGTGCCGTTGCCACCACAGATCCCCGATGCCGACAAGCAAAAACAATACGGCGGCTCGCCACAACAGCGTTTCGAGCGTGCCGCCGACGCGCGCCAGCGCCACCTGCACCCCCATCCACGGCAGCTCCAGAAAGGAATTGATATTTTCGACAGCCTCGTAATAGACCACCAGCCCCACCAGCGGCAGCAACAGCAGGGCTTGAAGGAACATGGGAAGATTCTGCGCCGGAACGGAAGAAAATCGCTTCAGGAAATTCAGGCGATTGAAATCCGGCATGAGCTTGTTCAGCGAAATTCCCATCTTCGTGCTGGCGAGCTGCACGCTGACCGAAACAATCATCAGGGCCGCTCCGGCGAGCATCAGCGGCGCA
>DATHCE010000252.1:0-14004 GCA_035319685.1 Bryobacteraceae bacterium
GTTGACACGCAGCGCCAGGTTGAACTTCGCATAATCGTACAGCCCGAGGAACACGTCCGGCACGTCGCGCCCGTCGTTCCAGAAGCGCAACCCTCCGGTTGCGTAGACGCGGGACGGCCCGCTCGCTCCGGTGATGAAATGCATCCCGGAAAAAAGATGCACGAACAGATCGCCCGCCACTCCGGTACCGTAATCGCGATAATTGCGCCAGCGGAACAACCGGATCGGCTCGAAGGGAACCTTCGGTGCGCGCCCCAGAAACCGGTCCCAATCGATGTTGGCCGGCGTCGCGTCGGGCGGAATCGAATATTGCCACGCTCCAATGGGATCGTTGCGATCCCACCACGCTTCGACCAGGTTCAGATCCCCGATCGCTCCCGACGCCAGCAGGTCCTTGGCTTTCTGATAAAGAATCGAGCTGACGCGCTGGCTGCCGACTTGAAAAATCCGCGCGGTTCTTTTCTCCGCTTCGATCACCGCCGCGCCGTCGCTGACCAACTGCACCATCGGCTTTTCGCAATACACGTCCTTGCCGGCGTTCATCGCGTCGATGCTGATTCGCTGGTGCCAGTGATCGGGCGTGGCGATAATCACCGCGTCCACGTCCTTGCGCGCCAGCACCTCGCGATAATCGCGCGTGGTGAAAAGGTCCTTGCCCCAGACTTCTTTGGCGCGCTCGAGGCGCGATTGGTACACATCCGCCGCGGCCACCAGCTTCGATCCGTTGGCGATGGAGTTGTTCGCGTCCGCCGACCCCTGCCCGCCGGCGCCGATCAGCGCGATCTGCACGCGGTCATTCGGCGAGGCGGTCTCCTGCGCCTGGGAGGCCGGCGCGAGGAACGGCGCGGCGGCAGACGCCAGCAGCAGATTCCGGCGGGTAGTTTTCATGCGCTCACTCGACCCTTTCGAGCACCTCTTTATACTTCACCACTTCACCGTTTTCGTGCTTGGTGGTGCCTTCGCGCGTCAGCGTGTTGCGGTCGGGCGATAGATAATAAACCGCTTCGCCGACCGGCGTCGAACGCTGCTTCGTCCTGAAAATATACACCCGCTCGTCGATCTTCTTGCGCAATTTCACCATATGCATGACATCGTGCACGTGATGCGAATTGGTTTCTTCGATCGAAATATGATCGTAGGCCGGCGAGCCGGAAAACGCGTAATCGTACCCGTCGGTACGTCCGAAGAAATTCGCGGCGTGCTTCTGGCCGTCGGCGGTGGCGCTCTCGGATTGATAGCGCAGTCCGGTGCGCTCGTCCTCGATGCGGATCACGAGTTCGGTGGGCGGCTCGCCCGGCGTCATCGTCGATTGCGCGCGGTTCAACTTCCACGTCCCCACCAGCGGCGTCGTGGGTCCAGGCAGCTCCCGCATCGAGATGTTCTTGAACTCCACCACGGTGCCTTTGTTGTGCTCCTGCAAAGCGAGGTAACCGCTGGTGTAAGTATTCTTGGTATCGACAAAATCGACGACCTTTTTATCGTTCACGAAAATCTGAATGTGATTCCCGTCGACGATGATGTGCTGGTGGAACCAGGTGTCGTCGGGGACCAGCACGTCGGTGATGTTCACGAAATTGTACAGGCTCCCGGTTCGCACCGGATCGCTGTGCGAGCTGTTCACCTGCGCTTCATATCCGGCGGGAAACCCGGGGCCGAACGCGGTGCGGAAATACATGCCGGAGTTTCCGCCGTGATTGATCTTCACATCCGCCTGGAACTCGCAGTTGACGCACTTGCTGTCCATATAAAAAAGATGGCTGGCGTCGCCGTCGCCGCGGATGGCGCCGTCCTTCACGCTCCACGATTCGGGATGCTCGTTGGCCTTCCAGCCCTCCAGCGTCGAACCGTCGAAGATCGAAAACCAATCATATTTATGCGACTTAAACTTATCCGCCAGGCGATTCTCGGCGGCGGCGAGGGACATGGCCGCGCACAGCAGGATCAAAATACTTCTCATGCTCAGTAGGGCTCCAAACACACGGACTCATCAAAAGTGTAGCGCAAGTCCAATTTTCCCCGCACTTGCCGATGAGCACACCGTAGGGCTGTGATCGAGTCCCGGAATATAGAACGCAAACATGTTTGCCATCATCGGTTTTGCAGTGGTCTTTGGCGCCATCCTGGGCGGCTACCTGATGGAGCATGGGAAAATCACCGTGCTGCTTCAGCCCGCCGAACTGGTGATCATCGGCGGAGCCGCCGTGGGCACCCTGCTCATCGCCAACCCGCTCTCGACCGTCATCAAAATCTTGAAAGGCCTCTCCGGGATTCTCAAGGGCTCTCCGTACACCAAGGCGGCGTATCTCGACACGCTCAAAATGCTTTACGACCTGTTCATGTATGCGCGCAAGAACGGCGTGATGAAGCTCGAAGAGGATGTGGAAAATCCCCACAAGAGCGCCGTGTTTTCGAAATATCCGAGGTTTCTCGCGAATCATCATGCGGTGGATTTCATTTGCGACACGCTGCGCATGTCCATCAGCGGAGGCGTGCCCGCGTTCGATCTGGACCAGATGATGGAGATGGACATGGAGGTTCATCATCACGAATCGTCGGTGCCGGTGGCGGCGCTCACCACCGTCGCCGACGCGCTGCCCGGATTCGGGATTGTCGCCGCCGTGCTCGGGGTCGTGATCACCATGGGCGCGCTCGGCGGGCCTCCGGAAGAGATCGGGCGCAAGGTCGCGTCGGCGCTGGTGGGAACCTTTCTCGGGATTTTGCTGTGCTACGGATTTTTTGGACCGCTCGCCTCCAATTTGACCAAGCTGAATGACGCCGAGTGCGACTATTTGCGCTGCCTGCAAAAGGGCGTGATCGCGTTCGCGAAAGGATCGGCGCCGGTGCTGGCCGTCGAGTTCGCGCGCAGATCCATCGCGAGCGAGGTCCGGCCTTCCTTCCTCGAACTCGAAGCGGCCTGCAAGGGCACGGCAGCAGCCGGCGCAAAGGGGAAAGCTGCGCCGGGACCGGCGAAGGCGGCAGCGGCCGCGGCCAAGGCGCCGGCAGGAGCCAAAAAATGAACGGGCAGAATCCGCCGATCATCATCATCAAGAAAAAGACGGGCCACGGCGGCCATCACGGCGGAGCGTGGAAGGTGGCCTACGCAGATTTCGTCACCGCGATGATGGCGCTGTTCATCGTGCTGTGGCTGATGAATACGAGCGAGCAGATAAAAAGGGCGATCAGCGCGTATTTTCGGGATCCGTCGGGAGTCGGCAAGCAAACCGGCAGCTCCAGCGCGGGCACCGGCGAGACAGTGAACATCGCGAAGGACGACATGCCCCGGTTGAAGGAGAAGCTGGAAGCGGCCCTCAAGAGAAGTCCGGACTTCACCAAACTGAAAGACTACATCCAGATGAGCGTCACCGGCGACGGACTGCGCATTGAGCTGATGGAGAGCGAGAGGGGAGTGTTCTTTCAATCCGGCAGTCCCAAGCCGACCGAAGTGGGCAGGGACTTGATCGACAGCCTGGCGCAGGAGCTGGGCAAACTCCCGAACGACGTGTTGATCGAGGGCCACACCGATGCGCGGCCCTACGCCGGCAAATCCGAATACTCGAACTGGGAGTTATCCGCCGACCGCGCCAACGCGGCGCGCCGGTTGATGGAGGCGAGCGGCCTGCGGCCCGATCAGGTGGTGCAGGTGCGAGGCTATGCGGCTCAGGACTTGCGCGTGAAGGATCGTCCGGACGATGCGTCCAACCGCCGTATTTCCGTGATCGTGCGCTATCAGCAGCCGCCGGAAACGCCGGAGCCGGACGCGAAATCCTCCGAAAGACCGCCCGGACAACAGAAGCCCTAACCTCAGGGCATTTGAAGCCCTAACGTCAGGGCATTTGAGGAGCGCCGCTCGCCAGGATTTTCGCAATCCAATCGGCGTGCGGAAAACCACGGCCGCGAAGCGCCCGCAGCTCGCGGTCCACGTCATACTCGACGCGCCGGATCGACGGCGTGGAATCATCGAGCAGGAGGTAAGAAGCGCGGCGATCGCCGTCATAAGAAAGACTGACGCTGCCGGTGTTGACGACGGTCAGCGGCGGCAGGCTTCGAATATAAGAGTGATGGATGTGGCCATAGACGGCAACCGAATGGCCCAGCGGCGAGTAGACTGATTCGAGTTCGGTATCGCTCGCGGTATGCGCGGGTGCGCGCCAGGCGCTGGTAGGGCTCGCATGCACCAGCGCCAGAGACGCGTGAATCTGCACCGGCGGCAACTCGCTCAGCCACGCGAGCCTGTCTTCGCCGAGCGCTGCACGCGTCGCCGCGGCCATCTCCTCGATGATGGGTTGAAGGGGTTGCATCTGCGGCGATTGACTCGCAAAACGGCGGAGCGATGGGGGATCGAACAGCATTTCGTCGGTATTGCCGGCCACGCCCGGCCAGCCGAGATCGCGGATGCGGTCCACAATTTCGGTTGGACTGGCGCCGGCGTCGGCGAGATCGCCGCCATGAAAAATCAAATCGGGCGAGGTCTCGCGAAGATCCGCGAGAACGGCTTCGAAGGCAGTGAGGTTGCCGTGAATGTCGGATACGATGGCGATGCGCATGACAAACCGTCTACTTCTGGTCGAACTTCAAAACGGAATCGGCTTCGAATTTACGATACAGCAGGAACTCGGTTTCATTGTGCATCGAGGTGAAGCGAAACCGCGCGTGGACATCGACTTTTTGCGGCAGCAGATATTCTCCGCCGCCAACCGGAGTCCATCCGTAATCGATCTCGCGCACGGCTTCGCGCATCGGGAAATTTTTTGGCATTTCCGAAACGATGGTCAGGCGCATCACTTTTTGCGTTTGCCGGTCCGCGTAAATGAGGCCGTGATACGGCACGGAGACCTGCACCTGCTGGTTCCCTTCGAGCTCGGACATGCTGGTCGTGCGCGGCGCCGGCTGCGACATCGAAAAACTGATGACGCCTTTTGCCTTCGTCTCGCGATATTCGAACACGTACATGGGCGTTCCATGCATCGTCTGGCAGCGCTTCCACTTGAAATCGGCCTGCGTTTTCGGGCTGAAGATATCTTCGAGGACGGAGCCGAACTCGCCGCCGGTGCTCAACCCGGGTTGCAACCCCGGCGCCGCCGGCTTCCCGTTCACGCTGACGGTCCGGTACGTTTCCTTGTGCTCGAAATAGGAAAGATGCTCTTCGATGGTATCGACCATGCGCCAGCGATAGCCGCTTCCCGAGGGATCGAGAAAGCGTTTGGTGACTCGCGTGGCGAGAAAATTCGGCAGCGCCTGCGCGTAATTGCGCGCATTTTCGGTCATCGCGCTGAGAATTTGTTGCTCGCCGGCGGCGTCCGGCGAACAATCCGCCGCCGAGGCCAGCGCGGGAAACAGGAGCAGGACCAGCGCCCGGATCATCCCCCGTCAACCCTTGGTGACCGCGATCACATTATCATCCGGCTTGCGATCCACCAGTTTATTCCACGGATCGATCCCCGCCTTGGCCGGCACGCCGTCGACGATGATCGTAAATTCGGTTTCGCGCCGCTCGATTTTGTGCTTTTCCATGTACAACGGTTTGCCTTTCGAATCCAACACGCCGATGTCGATCCAATCGGCGAGCGGAACTTCTTTCTCCTCGCCCAATTCTCCGGATTTGACTTTTCGCGACTCCACTTTTAGCTTTACTTCATATTTTCCGCCGGAAATCGGACGATACGTCGCCGCAATCGCACGATTTTCATAGAGCGTGATCGACTCGAACATATCGGGAATGATATAGGCATATTGCGGCGGCACGATTTTGCGCAACCGGTCGATCAATTCCGTCGAAATGGTATAGGGCGGATTCTGAAACGCGACGGCTTGAACGTAATCGTGCAGCGCGCGATTGACGTTTTCCTCGCCGGCGTAATCCTGCAACGCGTAAAACACCACGCTCGCCTTGTTGTAGTGGATGTAGCCCTGATTTTCGACACGCTCGAGCGGCAGCTCCTTCTTGCGCTCAATCGCGCGGCCGATCAGATAGCGATCCATTTCGTATTTCAAAAATCGCCGCATCTGATCGGCGCCGACTTCATGTTTCATCACCATCATGGCGGTGTATTGCGCGAGCGATTCCGACATTAGCGTGGAACCCTGCACGTTCGCGCCGATCACCTGGTGCGCCCACCACTGATGCGCCACTTCGTGCGCGGTCACATAGAACGGATAATTGACGTCCTCGTCATTTTTGGGATCGACGCGCGCGATGAATCCGATCGATTCCGAGTAGGGAATCGAAGCCGGAAATGACTGCGCAAACGAGGCGTAGCGCGGAAACTCGACGATGCGCAGCGTTTTATTCTGATACGGGCTGAAATTCGCGGTGCAATATTCGAGCGCGGCTTTCATGCCCTTCATCATTCGCGCAAGATTATATTCGTGGCCGGGTTGGTAATAAATGCCGAGATCGACGTCGTGCCAGCGGTCGCGCAGAACTGTATATCGCGCCGAAAGGACCGAAGAAAAATCGAGCACTTTTCCCAGCGTGCGGTACTCGAAATAATGACGATTGCCTTCCGTCCAATCGCGCACCAGTTCGCCCGGCGCGACGGCGATCTGACCGGCATCGGTGGAAAGCGTCGCGTCGAACGTGACCCAATCGGCATCGTTCGCGATGTAGGTATTGGCGCGCGCCGCGGCGTCGTTCAGATCGGCCATGCGCGGCTTCGGCGCGAGCCCGTATTTCCGGCGCGTGTTGTCGTCCGATAATTCGAGCGCGTCCTGATAGCCGAAATGCGGAAGGTTGGTGCTGTTGAAAAACGTTCCGTTCTCCACCACGCCGGTCTCGGCCTGGCCGTTCCCGAATCCACGCGGCGCGTAAGAAAGCTCGAAATCGAGCGTGCCGGAGGCGCCGGGAGCAAGGGGCGGATTCATGCGATAAATCGCGGCTTGAAGCGGCCGATCCCCGGAAGCAAGCGTCGCCGGAGGGTGGAATGTCAGATAGCGATCCACGTTTTCGGGCAAAGTTACCAGAATCGTGTCGACGGGCTGCGAAGTTTTATTCGCGATCTGATATTGGCCGCGAATTTTGACACTGCGCGACTCGGGATAAATGTCGGCGCTGAATTTCACGGCGGTAATGCGCGGCTGCGGCGCCGCGAGATATTTTTTGTAATCGCGTTCGTAGCGGACGTTGAGCAGGTCGCGCTGCTTCTCGGTTCGATATGGGTTCAGGACATTCGTGTTGTAAAAAATAAATCCGCCGATAGCGGTGAACGCGGAGATGGCGACGATCGCGACGGCGCGTTCGGGCGCACGGAACCGGTCGAGCGCCGAAGCGCCTCGCCATCGCCACTCGGTCGCGAGGCCGCGCACCAGAAACAGCGAAGCCACCAGCGTGAGCAGAATGGCGAACACGCTCCAATACGCATCGAACCAGAACACGGCGGAGAGGAACGGCCCGAAATGATTCATGTCGGAATAGGTGTAGCCGGGATTGGATGCGTAACGATACAGGCGATGCTCGAATCCAAGCTGGGCCATGAACGCGCTCGCCAGGTAATACAGGACCATCACGAACCAGCCGAGATACTTGTTGTTCACCAGCGTCTGCACGGTGATGGCGAGTACGCATAGCAGAAAATATCCGATCAATCTCAGCCCGAATAATTCTTTGATGTAGAGCGCGGGCTCGATGTGCGTATAGCCTTTGGCGAGCTGAATCGAAATGGTGGTACCCATGACCACGGCCATCAGCAGCACCTGCACGAGGAACAGCGCGAGCAGTTTCGGAAAAAACAGGACCCAGGCGGGAAGCGGAAGAGCGTCGATGAGTTCGTGCGTGCGCGCGTCGCGTTCGCGCCAGACCAGCTCGCCCGAATAGAAGGTGATGATGATCAGGATGAACAGGCCGAACGAACCGCCGATCAACTCGATCATCTGATAGGTGACCGGGTAGGTCGGTGTGCCGTAGATGTCGCCCGTGCTGCGCGCGGCGGCGATCATGAACAGAATTCCCGCGAGCATGATCACCGCGAAATAAATATTCTTGACCGTTTCCGTGAAGCCGAGACGCGTCAGGCGCCACATCGCGCGGAGAAATGTTGCCTTGGAAAACGACGGCACAATGGCCGGCGCGGCGGCGATCGGAGCGGATTCTTCCACGCCTGGTTTTACCGGAGCTGGTTTTACTGGGGCTGGTTTTACCGGTGCGGGGCGTCCTTCGATCGCATATACGAATTTGAATCTGACGAAGGTGAACGCGAAGACCGCGGCGGCGACGCCGAGCCACAACAGGCGGTTCCACGCGAGCGCGCCTTCGAGCGTCACCATGCGGACATTTTTTTCCGAGACGGTCCAATATTCGGTGACGCGATCCATCGCGATCTGACCGAACGGGTCGAGCAGCGCGGCCAGGAATTTTTCTTCGATCCTGGCGGAGGTGCTGGTGGCGATCAAGTATCCGATCAGCAGGATGACGCTGGTCATGTACACCGGCAGGATCCGCCGCATGAGCGCCGCGAGCCCGAAAAACAAGGCTCCCATGACCAGAAGATTCGGGATCACCGTGACGAAATACGGTTCCACGTAAGCCCACAGATGATTCGGGCCGAAGCGAGTTTTGTCGATGAACGGCATGACCGTGCCGATCGCAGCGCCGACGGCGATGCCCGAAAAAATCGCGAGCAGCGCGAGAATCGAACCAATAAATCGCCCGCCAAGATATTGGGCTTTCGAGATCGGCGCGGTGAAAAACAGGGAGTGAGTCTGATACTCGAAATCCTGAAACGCGGCTTTGCCGGCGATGGCCGAGACAATCAGTAATCCGAAATAACTGACGAGGGAAATGAACACGGCGAGCGTGTAGGGTGAATTGAGCACCACTTTTCCGGCTCCCAGCACGACATTCACGCTCTGAAACGTGCCGCCGGCGGTGATCATCAGCAGGTACGCCAGCGCGGCGAGCAGCGTGAAATAAACATAAGTCGAGATCGCGCGAAAGTGCCGGCTCAATTCGAATCGAACGATGGTCAGCATGGCGTCAGGCGACGGTCCCGATGGGGTGCGCGGGTTGGGTCACGCTCCAGAAGTACAGATCTTCGAGATCGGGATCGACCGGCGCGAATCCTTGTTCGGGGATCGATTCGCCATAGACGCGGATGAGGGTCCGGCCGGCGGCGAGCCGCGACGAGATCACCGGCAGGCGTCCTTTATAAACGGGGAGCTCGGCGCGCGGGATCAATTTCTGCCAGATGCGGCCGCGGAGCGAATGCGCCAGCTCGGCCGGCCGGCCTTCGATCAGAACTTTTCCGAGGTTGATGATGGCCATCGACTGGCACAGGTCGCTCACATCGCTGACGATGTGCGTCGAAAGAATCACGATGACCTGCTCGCCGATTTCGCTGAGCAGGTTGTGGAAGCGCACGCGCTCTTCCGGATCGAGGCCGGCGGTCGGCTCGTCTACAATGATGAGTTTCGGATTGGCGATCAGCGCCTGCGCGATTCCGAAGCGCTGCTTCATGCCGCCGGAAAAGGCGCCCAGGCGCTGATTCCGCGCGTCCCAGAGATTGGTTTGTCGCAGCAAAGCCTCCACCAGCGCGCGGCGCTCACGGCCGATGACCACGCCTTTGAGATGCGCGAAATGATCCAGCATATCGATGGCAGTGACTTTCGGGTAGAGACCGAATTCCTGCGGCAGATAGCCGAGCAAGCGGCGCACCGCGTCTTTATCGCGCAGCACGTCGATACCGTCGAGCGAAATGTTTCCGCCGTCGGCTTCCTGAAGCGTCGCGAGAATCCGCATCAGCGTCGATTTGCCCGCGCCGTTGGGGCCGAGCAATCCGAACATGCCCGCGCCGATGGTGAGCGAAACATCGTCCAGAGCCTGAACGCCGTTCGGGTAGCGCTTGGAAAGGTGATCGATGCGCAGTTCCATGCGCCTTCCAGAATACTCGTCTGAAAGGGTCCGCACAACGCGGAATCAGGCGAGTGGTGTCCAGATTTCAGTAAGGACCCGCTGCCAATTTCCGCCGAGAATCAAACGGACCTGCTCGTCGGTGTATCCGCGGCGGATCAACGCGTCGGTGAGATCATACATGCGCTTGGGATGATCCAGGTGTTCGACCGCTTCGCGATGATGGGCGTGATATTTCGCGTCCATTCCCGCCAGCATCTGCGCGAGTTGAGCGGGCGGCATAAAATCGTTACTTTCGATTCCGATGTCGCTGCCGACGCCGACATGCTCTACTCCCGCGAGCTTGGAGACGTGATCGATGTGATCGATCACGTCGTCGACGGTGGTCGGTTCGTGCGCCTTGATCATCGAGCTGATGAAGTTGATGCCCATCACGCCGCCGGATTTCGCCAGGGCGTGGATCGCCTCGTCGGTCACCGAGCGCACATAGCCGGGATAGAGCGCGCGGCAGTTGCCGTGCGAAATGATCACCGGTTTTTTCGAGAGCTCGAAAGCATCCAGCATGGTGCGTTCCCCGGCGTGCCCGCAATCGACGGCCATGCCCACGCGATTCATCCGCTCGATGATGCGGACGCCGAATTCGCTTACGCCGTCGTCATGCCGCTCGAACGCGCCGTTCCCGCTCAGCGAGCGGTAGTTGTAGGTGAGCTGGCCGGATCGTTGGCCGAGCCCGTAGAACGTATCAACGTCGTCGGGGTTGCGGAAATGGGTCGAGTTCTGAAGCCCGAAAACAATCCCGTAACGACGGGACGTTTTCGCTCGCATCAAATCGCCGGCGGTGCTGATGCGGAGGAGCCGGTCGGGATACATGGCGAGGAAGCTGTTCCATCGCGCGAACAGCTGGATGCCGTCCTCAAAATTGTCGGCGGCGTTCCCGAAGCTGGCCGCGTTGATGCCGGAGTCGCGGAATTGTTCGAAATCGGCCTGGGTGAACGCGCCCGGCTGGCTGAGCCACTGGCGCAGTTTCCCCTGTTGATCGCGGCGATAGAGAAACTGGTTCAGCATGTCGACGACCAGCGATTCTCGAACCAGCCGCACCGCGCGTTCGGAATATTGGTGCGGGGATTGGGCGAACAGAGCGTAGCGATTGCGATTGAAGAACGGCGCAGCGACGACCGCCGCGGCGGCTTTGAGCACGGTTCGGCGATGCATCCTTAAAATTCTATCGATAATGTAGAGATGCCGCGGCTCGCTATTCTGTTGACCATTTCCTCCCTGTGCGCGATGGCGCAGGCGCGAAATTACAGTATCGTGGTCGCCGGAAGAACCGCCGGCCACGAGACCGATACGTTCAGCAGTGACGGCTCGGTTCGCGTCACCTATTCCTATAACGACCGCGGGCGCGGGCCGGAAATTCAGGGCCGCTATGTTTTCGATCGCGACGGGATGACGGTTTCCGCGGAACTGATGGGCCAGGATTATAATCACACTCCGGTTGACGAGCGGTTTGCGGCCGGCCAGTGGAAGAGCCGGAAGGAATCGGGCGAGTCGAAATCGGGCGGATGGTATGTTGCCGCCGATGGTCCGGCGGCGCAGATTGGATGGCTGGCCCGGGCGATGCTTCAAGCCGGGACGATTTCCATGCGCCTGTTGCCGGGCGGCGAAGCGACCATACAACGTGGCGCGTCGATGGAAGTGAAAGGGCAGCGCGTCACGATGTATTCGATCGGCGGGCTCGACTTCACGCCGCAATCGGTCTGGCTCGACGATCACAATGAATTTTTCGCCGGCTCCGGAGAATTCGCGGCGATTCTCGAAGGCTTCGAGGACGCTCTGCCGAATCTGGAAGCGGCGGTGCGCGAGGCCGGCGAAAAGCGGTTTCACGAGCTAGCGCTGCGGTTCGGCCACAAGCCGGCGCATTCGCTGGCGATCCGTCATGTTCGCGTGTTCGATGCGGAAACCGCGACGGCGCATGATGATCAGGTCGTCATCGTCAACGGGAATCGCATTCAGAGCGTCTCCAAAGATCACCCCGTGAACACGCCCGGCGTCGAAGTAATCGACGGGACGGGCAAAACATTATTGCCCGGGTTGTTCGATATGCACGCGCATTTCGAGGCTTACGAAGGGATTTTGAATATCGCCTGCGGCGTGACCAATGTTCGCGATCTGGGTAATGACATGAACCGGCTGCTGCGATGGAAACAGCAGATGGACGCCAATGAAATGATCGGGCCGCGCGTCGTGCTTGCGGGTGTGATGGACGGGCGCGGGCCGTACACGGCGCCGACCGATGTTCTGGTGGATACCGAAGCCGAAGCGAAGGCCGCGATCGAGAAATACAAAGCGGCGGGATATATCCAGATCAAGATTTATTCGTCGATCAAGCCGGAACTGGTGGGGTACATCGTGCGCGTGGCGCACGAAAACGGGATGCGGGTGAGCGGTCACGTCCCGGCCGGGATGATCGCGGATCAATTCGTCGATGCGGGCGTGGACGAATTTCAACACATCAATTTTTTCTTTCTGAATTTCTGGCCGGAGGAAGCGGTGAAGACGAATACGCGGGCGCGATTGACGGTGCCCGCGGAACGCGCCGCCTCGCTCGATCCGAATTCTCCCGAAGTTCAGAAATTTATCGCGAAGCTCAAGGCGAAGCAGATCGTGGTGGACCCGACGCTAGGCGTGTTCGAAGCGGAATATACGGCGCGGCCGGGAGTAGTGAGCCCGAGCTATGCGGCGATTGTCGATCATTTGCCGGTGCTGTTGCGGCGCGCGGCATTTCGCGGAGGGTTGCCGGTCGAGGGCGACCGAGACCGGATTCATCGCGCGTCGTTTCAAGCGATGCTCGACATGACCGCTCGCTTGTATCGCGCCGGCGTTCCGCTGGTGATCGGAACGGACGGCATCGAAGGGCTGATGCTTCATCGCGAATTGGAATTGTGGGTGAAGGCCGGGATTCCGCCGGAGAAAGTCCTGCAAATTGCAACCATCGGTGCGGCTCGGGTCGCTTGCGCCGACGGCGAGCGCGGCTCGATCGCGGCGGGGAAACTGGCCGACCTCGGGTTGTTCGACGGCGATCCGGTGCGCGAGATTTCGGATATTCGAAAGCCGCGCATCATTATTAAAGACGGCGTGGTGTATCGCAGCGAGGACCTGTTCCACGCAATCGGGATGACTCCGTAATATACTCAACTGCATGCTCGGAACCATGCAGGATTTTCCATTGACGTTGACGATGTTGTTCAGGCACGGCGCCAGAATTCACGCCGGCAGCGAAGTGGTAAGCTATCACGCCGATCGCGTCGATCGCGCGACATTCGCCGATGTTGCCCGGCGAACCGGACAACTCGCGGCGGCGCTGAAGCGGCTGGGCATCGGCGAGGGCGACCGCGTGGGCACATTCTGCTGGAATCATCAACAGAATCTCGAAGCCTATTGGGCGATTCCATGCATGGGCGCGGTGAATCACACGCTGAACATCCGGCTGTTTCCGGAACAACTCGCCTATGTGATCAATCACGCCGCGGATCGCGTGATCATCGTCGACGACATCTTGATTCCGGTGCTCGAAAAGGTGGTGCCGGAGTTGAAGACCGTGGAGCGGTACATCGTGATTGGTCACAACGACGGGACGCTCGCGAACGGTATTGGTTATGAAGAGATGATCGCCGCGGAGGAGCCGGGTTTCGATTGGCCTGCGCTAGAGGAGCGATCCGCGGCGGCGATGTGTTACACGAGCGGAACCACCGGCCATCCGAAGGGCGTGGTGTACACGCACCGGTCCACATTCGTTCATACCTTTGCGGCGGGGCAGTCGGCGAACCTCGGCGTTTCCGAAAACGACAGGATGCTGCTGATCCCGCCGATGTTTCATGCCAACGCGTGGGGGCTGCCGTATCTCGGGTGGATGTGCGGAGCCGACATGATCATGCCCGGGCGTTTTCTGCAAGCCGAGCCGTTGTGCCGGATGATCGCGGCCGAACGGCCGACGGTGACCTCAGGCGTGCCGACCATCCTGAACGATATTTTGCGCTACAGCGAAACGCACCCGGTGGATCTTTCCTCGCTGCGGTTGATGACCTGCGGAGGCGCGGCGGTGCCGCGCGCGTTGATCGAGAAATATCTTCAGCGCTTCGGAGTCAAGGTGATTCAGGGCTGGG
>DATHCE010000253.1:0-12864 GCA_035319685.1 Bryobacteraceae bacterium
AGATGCGACCTGAGCGCCGGCTCCAGCGCCGAAATGGGGAGCGGCTGAACGCCAGCTCCCCTTCACCTTGGCTGGCCTCGGGTCCAAAAAGTGTAAAGGATGTCGCCGGTCTAAAGTGTAAAGGATGTCCCCGGCCGCTCAGGCGCGGCTTTCTAAAAGATCGTCAGTGCATTGCGCTGCAAAATTCGATAACCTGTAGCGATTGACCTTGAGGAGACCAAACCAAACATGAAGACTGTCGCGACTCTGCTGATCGCCGTCATCGGGCTGTTCACCACGCAATTTACGGCGGCACAAAATCTGCCGCGAGCCACTCCGGCCGAGGTCGGGCTTTCGTCAGCCCGGCTGGACCGGATCATGCAGATGCTGCGCGAGGATGCCGCGAAGGGCACGGTGCCGGGAGCGGTGCTGCTGGTGGCGCGGCACGGAAAGATCGCGTGGTTTGAAAGCGCCGGCGTGCTGGACCCCGGAACGAAGGCGCCGATGACCAAGGACGCGATCTTCCGCATCTTTTCGATGAGCAAGGCGATCACGACCGTCACGGCGATGACGCTGTTCGAGGACGGCAAGATCGCCCTTCAGGATCCGGTCGCGCGATTCCTTCCGCAATTCCGGCAAGTGAAGGTCGGCGTCGAGAAGACCGATCCGGCAGGCGGCAAACCCACGCTCGAACTGGTCGCCGCCCGGCGTCCGATCACGATTCAGGACCTGATGCGCCACACTTCCGGACTTACTTACGGCTTCTTCGGCAACTCGATGGTCAAGAAGATGTACGTCGAAGCGGGCGTGATGAGAGGGTCGCAGACATCTCCAAATCCCGTCTACGACTTTACGAATGAGGAGTTCGTCGACCGGCTCGCCAAAATGCCGCTCGCCTATCAACCGGGCACCACCTGGGACTACAGCCATTCGACGGACGTTCTCGGCAGGATCATCGAAGTGGTTTCGGGCACGACGCTTTTTGAATACGAAAAGCAGCGCCTGCTCGGGCCATTGGGCATGACCGACACCAGCTTTTACGTGACCGATACGGCGAAGCAATCGCGGATCGCCGAACCGTACCCCAACGACCGGGTGTTTGGGATCGGGGAGGAAGCGAAGTTTAACGATCCGCGCGTGGCGGGCAAGTGGGAATCGGGCGGCGGCGGAATGGTCAGCACAGCGACGGACTACGCGCGGTTTTTACAAATGCTGCTGAACGGCGGCAGCCTGGGCGGAAAACGAATCCTGAGCCCGAAAACGGTCGCGTTCATGACGTCGGACCATACCGGCGAAGGCATCGTGCCGGGTCCCTTCTATTTGCCGGGACCGGGGTACGGGTTCGGGCTCGGCTTCGCGGTGCGGCGCGACGCGGGAGTCTCCCCGGAAAACGGGTCGGTGGGGGATTACACCTGGAACGGAGTCGGCGGCACGCACTTCTGGGTGGATCCGAAGGAAGACATGTTCGTCGTGTTCATGATCCAGTCGCCGCGGCAGCGCCAGCACTACATGACGGTGATCCGCAACATGGTCTACGCGGCGATCGAGAAATAACGAGTTTCAGGACTCGGCCGGAGTCGACGGAGCCTCGGCGGGCACCTGTGGTTGTTCAGGCTGTTCCGCAGCCGGAGCGTGGTGCCTGCGCTCCATCCGCTTGGCTAGCTTTTCCTGCTGCTTCTCTTTACGCTGCTGTTCTTTCTGCCGTTTTTTGAAGGATTGGGGTCCACGACCTGCCATCTTTGCTCCTTACGCGTGTGATGTCATTGCCGCCCACGCAGCTTTACTCTACCGAACGACGCTCTACCGAATCGACGCTCTACCGAAACGACGCTCTACCGAACGATCGCGCCCGGCCGCATCCGCCACAGACAAGAATATTCGTCATAACGGATTTCTTTTGTTATGTTTGACTGATTGAAGTCAAAGCTTCAAACGGCCAGGTCATCAGATCGGAAAAATGAGGCGCAAAACGTATAATTGGGCACTCCGGCATTCGCCGGAGCCGCGAAATAAGCCACGCGCGAATACTACTCTAAGTATACACGACGGAACCAAAAAGATCGCGAATAAACCTTATAAGGTCCGGCGGATTTTGAGGGACTGCTATTCTGGATATAGATGAAAAATTATCACGCGGCTCTTTCCACGTATCAATTCAAGCGGGCCAAAGCGGACGGCCTCATTCAGGTGTTCAACGAGGGTTGCTACCTGATGGCCGAGTACAACGAGCGCACCGGCATCGTGAGCTGGCAGCGGGTCCTGATGGCGACGCAGAGAGAGCTGGTAGAAAAATGGCTTCGCGAGCGCTATCCCGTTCGCGAGACGGTGACGAAGAGCACGCGATCGAAATCCGCCGCGCGCGGCTAGCCTCAAAGACGGCTGGACGGCGCGCTGCACCCGGCGCCTTGAGAACTTTCCGCCACGGGCGAAGGGCCTCGCATTCGCTTTGTGCGATGAGGAGGAGCTGACGATCACGGGCTTTTTTCCCGCTTCTGGACTCTTCCACACCGGCGTGCTTCTGCTCGCGCGGCACCGGCGTTTCACGACCTGGCGCCCGACGGGGATTTGACGGCCGGATCGGCCCAGTCCTCCAGGAATTGGCCGGGAGCCGCGGAGGACCGGCGTCGCGGCTATAATCGCCCAAGAAGGAGGCCACGTGAAATTTCTCGTGCTCTGGCATCTGGATGCCGGGCGTCCCGGCCCGGAACTGATCAAGGCGATCGCGGAACAACCGAACTACGGCAAAAAGCTGGAGGCCGAAGGGAAGCTCGAATGCCGCTACCACCTGATCGGCCGGCACGGCGGCGCCTGGATCTACAAAGTGAAATCGAACGAGGAGCTGGATCTGCTGCTCGCGATGGCGCCCGTGTACAATTACGCGCATTATGAGGTGCTCGCGCTGGCGGATATGGCCGACACGGCGACGTTGCTCGGGCAACACAAGTAGACGCCGCGGATCGCAAAAATGGCGGAGGCAGGGGGAGTTCCCTCACATACCTTCGTTGCCTCACGCCAAATCGATGGCCGCGCCGGGATTTTCGGAAGCGGGACGCTGCGGCGGATTCCTTTTTCTCACAGCCGCCTTGCGGGTTGCGCGCTCATTCGCAAGCCTGTATGTCATGTCGTCGCGTGAATCCGGTGAGTAGAAAATCCATCCTGCTCTCGTTCCAAAGCGACATCGGTCCGGACGGCGCTCGCGCGCGGTGAAATGTGCCGCGCGCGAGCCGAAAGACTCGGTTCTCCTACCAGCGATTGTTGCGGCGGCGGCCGCCGCCACTGAAGGAACGCTCGGTTTTGGGGCGGGCTTCATTGACATTCAGCGCCCGGCCGTCGAGTTCCCGGCCATTGAGTTCCGCGATGGCGCGATCCGCTTCCGCGTTGACGCTCATCTCGACAAATCCGAACCCTCTCGCCTGACCGGTATCGCGGTCCGTGATGAGGTTGACGCGCTCCACTGTTCCGTACGCCTCAAACAGAGATCGCACCGCGCCTTCGGTAGCCGCGAAGTTCAGGTTTCCTACAAAAATATTCTTCATTCGCTTTCCTTTGAAATCACAAGTCTGATAAATCGGGGCAGGGTCGGAAGAGGGCGGTAAAGGACCGGACTAATACGAAGATGCCAAAATCACTCAGCCGTTCCTACTGTAGCACGGATAGGCCGCGCGAGTGCGCTTACTTTTTGTTCCCGCGGCCCGCGGTGGATGGCGGCACGATGCCGCTTGCGCGCAGATAGCCCACAAGGTTCCCGTAGACCTCGTTATTATGCACCACGGTGTGCAGGAAAGCGTAGGTCATCTGGGGCGAAACCAGGACTTTTTGATCGTCGATGGATTCAAACACCGCGGCGCAGTAGGCGAAGGAATCCTTCACGGCTTTGCTGATCTCGGCCTTGTCCTTGAGGGTCTCCAGGCGCTTCTGGGCGTCGGAGGTGTTCTCCGATTTGAGAGTCCCGCAATCGGCGTAGTTGCGTTGCGCGGAGTGGAGCAGCCATTCGGCGAACGTCATCTGGCCGCTGGTGAGGCGGAAGTCGTACTTTTCGGCCGGCATGACGTCCGAGGCCGCCTCGATGTTCCTTCGAACCGGATTGAAATAGCGCTGAATCGAGGTGCTGGTCAGGGTATTCTGCGCGCAAAGCGTTCCCACAAGCAGTGGCGCGCACAACAGAAACTTCGTGGTCATGGTGTTCGTTGTTTCCTTTTTGAGGCGGTTCCTCAAGGTTACACCGATTCGGCCGTGGCTTGCATCCAACCTGGGCGGGAGGCACGTCAGCGCCGCCCGGGGATCGCGCAACAGCGCGTCGATGGCGTCCGGCATCGGTATTCGGGGTCGAATGGAATCGTGAACCCGATCAGATTTTGAAATCCTTAGCCAGGATCTCTTTCATGATTTCCGATGTACCGGCGCCGATGGTGTGCAGCCGCACGTCGCGCCAGAAACGGCCGATGGGATATTCATTCGTGTACCCGAATCCGCCGAAAATCTGCATGCAATCGTAGGCGACTTTCTGGCACAGATCGGAGGTGTACAACTTCGCCATCGTGATTTCCCGCACGCACTTCTGCCTGCGATTCATCAAGTCCACGGCACGATAAACCAGCCAGCGTCCCGCTTCAATACTCGTCAGATGCTCCGCGAATTTATGCCGCCACACCTGAAACTTGCGTACGGGGCTGCCGAACGCCATGCGCTCCTCGCCATAATCGAGCGCATATTGAATCGCACGATCCATCCCGGCGAGCGCTCCGATTGCGGCCGCGAGCCGCTCGCCCTGAAAATTATGCATGATGTAATAAAATCCGCGATGGAACTCGCCCAAGACATAGCGGCGCGGAATGCGGCATTCGTCGAAGAATAATTCCGCGGTATCGGATGACAAATTCCCGACCTTTTTGAGCTTTTTCCCAACCGAAAAGCCCTTTGTTTTTGCCGGCAGCAGCACCAGCGAGATCCCCTTGTGAAGGTCCTCTCCGGTGCGCACGCCGAGGATGATGAAATCGGCGCGCGTGCCGTTCGAGATCCACAATTTCTGGCCGGACACGACCAGATCGCCGCCGTCGACGCGAGCTCGCGTCTTCATCGCGGCAACATCGGAACCGCCTCCCGGCTCGCTAATTCCGAGCGCCGCCACGAGGTCTCCGGCAATCGCCGGTTTCAGGAATTCTTCCTTCTGCTCGCGTGTGCCCAACTCATCGAGCACCGGCAGCGTGATGTCGCTCTGCACCATGAAAGCCATGTTGACGCCGCCGTTGTCGGAATACGACATCCCTTCGATGTACGCCGCCGTGGCCCACCAGTCGAGCGCGCTGCCGCCCCACTCCGGGTCAAGCCGGATGCCGAATAATCCTAATTCCGCGCCCTTTTTGAATAATTCGACAGGAAATTCTCCCGCCTCGTCCCATTCGGCGGCAAAGGGAGCGATCTCCTTTTTCGCGAAACGCTTCACCGTTTCGCGAATCATGTTGTGTTCATCGCCGAAATAGGGAAACTCTCTCTTGGTTTCCTGAATCACGGAACTCATATTTCCTCCTTGCCGCGAATGCGGACCAGCGTTTCGCCCGGTGCGACCACTTGTCCCGGCACCACCAACACCTGCTCGACGACGCCGGCCGCGTGGGCTTGAATCGTCTGCTCCATCTTCATCGCTTCGAGCACAACCAGCGGATCGCCGGCTTCGACTTCAGTGCCCGCACTGATCAGGATCCGCAACACCTGGCCGGGCATGGGCGAACTCGCCGACTCGGGCGCTCGACTCCCGGATGCAGGATAGCGCGAAACGCGGGGGAAGATGTGATGGCCCACCCAGTAGCGGTTCGTATCCTCCGAAATCACGTAGCCGCGTTCGACGCCGTCGATCTCCGCGCGAAGTTCGCCCGGCGTGATGGAAACATTCTTGATTCGACCCTGCGATTCATCCGTCTTCGAAGGGTTATTGCGAAAACCCGAGGGAACATTCGGCAGAATCTTGCGCGACGACTGCCGCTGCGCCGCAATATACGCCTCGAGCGCGGCCTGGCTATGCGCTTCACCGCTCCTGTCCGGCTCGAATCGAATCGCAAAATCGGTGCTGAGCCGGCCATCCAGGAAATCCGGGTGATCGAGCACGCGGATGAGAAACTCGCGATTCGTGATTACGCCGTGAACCAGCAGATTCTCGAGGGCATGGCGCAGCTTGCGAATCGCGGCGAAGCGCTCCGGGGCATGCGCAATGATTTTCGCGAGCAGCGGATCGTAGTGGATGCCGATTTCCGATCCGCGCTCGATTCCGCTCTCGACGCGAACCCCTTCGGGCGGGCGCCAGGCGAGAATGTTTCCTGTCGAGGGGACGAAACCATGCGCGGCATCCTCGGCGTACAGACGCGCCTCGATCGCGTGGCCTTCGGGCGGCGGCGTAACCGATGCGAGCGCTCCTCCTTCGGCGAGTTCGATCTGCATCCGCACCAGGTCCAGACCCAAAATCATTTCCGTTACCGGATGTTCCACCTGAATGCGCGCGTTCACTTCGAGAAAATAAAATTCGCCGGATGGAGCCAGCAGAAATTCGACCGTGCCGGCGCTGCGGTAGCCGATTTCACGCCCGATGCGCAACGCCGCCTCGATCATGTCGCGGCGCAGTTCGGGAGCGAGATTCGGAGCGGGCGATTCCTCGATGATCTTCTGATGCCGCCGCTGCACCGAACACTCCCGTTCGAACAGGTGCGCGAGGTTGCCGAAAGCGTCGCCGATGATTTGCACTTCGACGTGCCGCGCGCCTTCGATGTATCGCTCCACCAGCAGCGCGCCGTCGCCGAACGACGATTCCGCTTCGCGCTTCGCCGCCGCCATGGATTCGTCAAGATCCGCGGCGCGATCCACCCGCCGCATTCCCTTGCCGCCGCCCCCGGCCGCGGCTTTGACCAGCAGCGGAAATCCCTCGGAGGGAATCACCGGAACGCCGGCGCGTCTGGCGATGGCCCGCGCTTCGATCTTCGATCCCACTGCGTGAATCGTCTGCGGCCGAGGTCCGATGAAGACCATTCCGTCGGCCTCGCAGGCCTCCGCAAACCCTGCATTCTCCGCCAGGAAACCGTAGCCGGGATGGATCGCATCCGCGCCGGTGCGTTGGGCCGCGGCAAGGATGTTCGCGATGGACAGATAGGATTCGCGGCTCGGCGCGGGACCGATATACACGGCTTCGCGCGCGTCCCGCACATGCGGCGAGTCGCGATCGGCGTCGGAGTACACCGCGACCGTCGCAATGCCGAGCTCGCGGCACGCACGAAAAACGCGGCGGGCAATCTCGCCGCGGTTCGCCACCAGAATCTTGCGGATCGGTTTCAATGGCGGAATACGCCCCATTCCATGGTGCCTTCCACGGGCCGGTTCAACGCCGCGGAAAGCGAAATCGCAAGGATCGTCCGCGTGTCGCGCGGGTCGATGATGCCGTCATCCCATAGGCGCGCGGTCGCGAAATACGGGTCCGATTCGCGCGTGATCTGATCTTCCAGCGCTTTCTTCTGCGCGCCGAGCTGCGCTTCATCGACGGCGATTCCCTGCCTCGCCGCCGCCTCGCGCTTGATCAAATCCATCACGCCCGAGAGCTGCTGCGGGCCCATCACTGCAATGCGGTGATTGGGCCAGGTGAACAGGAATCGCGGCTCGTACGCCCGGCCGCACATCGCGTAGTTTCCCGCGCCGTACGACCCTCCCATCATGATGGTGATCGCGGGAACCGTGGAGTTCGAGACGGCGTTGATCAATTTTGCGCCGTTGCGAATAATTCCCTGCTCTTCATAAGACCGGCCGACCATAAATCCGGTAATATTTTGCAAAAATAACAAAGGAATATTCTGCTGATTCGCCAGCGCGATGAACTGCGCGCCTTTGGCGGCCGATTCCGACATCAGGACTCCATTGTTCGCGAGGATACCGACCGAGAAGCCATGGACCCGCGCGAACCCGGTGACCAGCGTCGTGCCGTAGTTCGCTTTGAACTCGGAAAAACGCGAGCCATCGACGATTCGCGCGATCACCTCGCGCGCTTCAAAGGGCACGCGCGGATCGGCCGACGCGATGCCCAGCAATTCCTCGGCGGGATACACCGGCTCCTCGACGGGCGCGATCTCCGCCGGCGGCTTCGGCACATGAAAATGCGAAATAATTTCGCGCGCAATGCGAATGCCATCGAGTTCGTTTTCGGCGAGATAATCCGACAAACCGGAAACGCGCGAATGCATTTCCGCGCCGCCCAGCGATTCTTCATCGGAAACTTCACCGGTAGCCATCTTGACCAGCGGCGGACCGGCGAGATAGACGCTCGCACGGTTGCGGACCATCACGACATAATCCGACATGCCGGGAAGATACGCGCCGCCCGCGGTGGATGGTCCGAATACGACGGAGATGGTGGGAACGCGCATCTTCGACCGCCGCGTGATTTCGCGGAATCCGCGTCCGCCGGGCACGAAAACCTTAGCCTGCTGCGGCAGGTCTGCGCCCGCGGCTTCCACCAGCAGTATCGACGGCAGATGATTTTCGCGGGCGATGTCGGCCAGCCGCGCGTTCTTGAGCAAGCCGGGCTCGCCGGTCGCGCCGCCCTTGACGGTCGCTTCATTGGCGACGATCAGGCATTCCCGTCCTTCCACCAATCCGATGCCGCCGACGATTCCGGCGCCAGGAATTTCGCCGTCCATGCCCCAACCGGCAAGCGGCGCGATCTCCAGAAAATACGACTGTTCATCGAGCAGCGTATCGATCCGCTCGCGCGGAAGCAGTTTGCCCTTGGCCTTGTGCCGCTCGACATACCTGGCGCCGCCGCCCTCGGTCGATCGCTTCAGTTCCAGGCGCAGGCGATCGATCGCGGCGGACATCCAGGCATAATTCGAGCGGTAGGTTTCCGATTGCGGCACGATCGAGGACGAAAGCGGCAAGGGAGATATTCTACCGCGTTCGGCGCCGCCCACAGCGGGATGCGCGGCAAGCGGCCGGCAACGTGCGCCTGATCCATTTCGACCGCTGAAGCAGCGAGGGCTACTTGCGCGCCGCGACCGTGGCATCCGCTTCCGATCCGCCGTAGAGCCGGCGATAGACGTCGGCGTTGCGCAGAACGGTTTGGATGTAGCTGCGCGTTTCGGAAAACGGAACGGTTTCGATGAACTCGGCCGGCTCGCGGAAATTACCCCAGCTCAGCCAGGAATGCGCGCGCGACAGTCCCGCGTTGTAAGCGGCCAGCGCGGCTTCGTAATGCCCGCCGAGCGTATCCGCCATGGTCTTCAAGTAATAGGTACCGAGCTCGAGGTTCACGGCGGGCTGGAATAATCGCGCGGTGGTGTACGGCCGGAGCTTCAATCTGCGGCTCAGCTCGCGCCCGGTGGAGGGGAGAATCTGCGTGAGCCCGCGCGCGTTCTGATGCGAGACCGCTTTCGGGTTGAACTCCGATTCCTGGCGGATCAGCGCGGCCACTAAAAACGGATCCATGCCGTTATGTTTTGAGAATTTTTCGAGCTCGTCGCGATACGGCATGGGAAACGCGTATCTCCAGAATTCCTTGGGCGCCGAATCGAGCGGCATGTACAGATATCCGCCGGCGTAACGCTTGATGTAGCGCATGGCCTGATCGGGACCGGCGCGGCGGCTGGCGAGCGCGGCCAGATCGAGCGCGAGAATGTGGGGCTGGTCCTCAGTCTGCGCGCCGTAGCGGAGCTCGACCTCGGCCCAATCGTCCAGACCGGCGAGCGACAGCATTCGCGACCGCTCGATTCGCAGCGTGGTGGTCGGGTTGGGCACGAAGCTCAGCGTGCGCGCCCGGGGAGGAAATTTCACGCCGCGCAGAAAATCGCTCACCGCGGAGGAAACCGGACCGGCGCCGAGCGTGGCGAGCTGCTCGCGCGCGACCACGGTGTAGTAATAATTGGGATACTCGCGCACGATTTCGCCGAACCAGGTTCGCGCGCCCGCGGCATCGCCGGCGGCTTCCGACAACCGGCCTAGAAAATACAGCGCGGCCGGAGCGTCGCCGGAGCCAGGGAACAAGCGCAGGTGCGCGCGCAGCATTTCCGCCGCGTCCGGATTGCGCCGAAAATAATGGCCCCAAGCGACCTTCCAATGACAGGCCGCGGCTTCCGGAGCGCCGGGGAACGATTCATAGCAGGCGCGATACAACGGCTCATACACGTCGAGCTGATTTTCCACCAGGTGCGAATTCGCGTCGGCGAGGATCGCCTGCAAGCGCCAGTTCGAGGCCGGATAGAGACGCGCCAGCTTGTCGAGCGTCGCATGCACCGCATCCTGATTCTTGAGACGGCGTTCGGCGAGCACGAGGTAAGAAAGGCGCTCGGCATCGGCTTCGGGCGAGGAAACTTCGAGCGAGGCCAGATATTTCTGCGCTGGGAGCGTTTCCTTCCTGTTGAAATCGGCGACGCCGATGCGCACCCGCGCCAGGTCGCGCTCGGCGCCGCCCAGTTGCGGGATGATCGCCTCCAGTTCCTTACGGGCACGCAGCGAACTGCCCGCGTCGAGCAGCTTCAGCGCGCGGCCCAGCATGGCATCGGGCATCGCGGGCGGATAAGTGTCGCCGAGTTCGGAGCGCAGTTTGGCGAGATCGGCGTCGGCCTGGGCCGCTTCGGCCGACATTGGGAATCTGTAATAGACGCGCTGATCATAGACCGCGGCGCTGACCTGGTCGCCGGATGCGGCAAACGCGGAGGCGAGCGCGAGATCGCCCTGGGGCTGCGGCAGCGTCGCGTAATTTTTGCGCAGAATGTCGACCGCGGCTTTGTTATCTCCGTCGAGGCCGTAGGCGCGGGCGGCGAGCAGCACCGATCGCGCGCCGAGCGGCGACGGCGGCGTCTGCTTCCAAACAATTTCGAGCGTTTTTGTCGCAGCCGTGTATTGCTGCGATTCCACCTCGGCCGAGGCGAGAAACCAGGCCACGTAATCGGCGAGCTTGGGGAGTTTCTTCCTCAGCGGTTCGAGCGTCTGAATGGCGGAAGAGTAGCGCTGGGCATCGAGCGCCGCCGCGCCGGCCTTCAGTTCGGCGAGCGGATCGGAGGCGGCGTGCGACCGCGCGGCCATCGCGGCCAGAGCCGCCATCGCGATCGCGCCCGCCGTGATCTTACGCCAACGGCCCCGGATAACCGGGACCAAGCAGGGTTGCATCATCATTCGCCAACGTCCCAACCAGCTCCGCATGCAAATAATCGGCGATTCCATTGCCGGGCCTTAGAAAGCGCTGCTCGAAGGCCTGCCGCGCCGCGTCAATCTGGGGGCGAAGCGCTCCATACAGATCGCGCGCCGCGCGTCCGGCCTTCACGGCAGGCGCCTGATACAGTTGCATCTCGGCGATTTTCACTTTCGCGAATCGCTTCGCGCTCAACTCGGCGGCTCGCGGAACGGTATTTTCGGGATTCGAAGGCGCGGTCAGCGCGGCGAGCGAAGCGAGCAGCTCCAGCGCCGCCGGATCTTCCGCAAAGGGACGTCCCGATTCGAGCACCGCGTTGTGCCATTCGGCTTCGTTCACGGCCGACCGCATCTTCGCGACGGCCTGCGCGAGCGAAGAGAAAATCTCGCGCCGGGCGCCCGCGATCTGTTCCTCCACAGACCGGCGCAAAGCGGCGAATTGCTCGTCCAGGATGGCTTGAGACACCTGCTAAGTTGTATTTTCGCACGACTCGTCAAGAGCGGAGCCCCAAAGTTATGGCGGTAATCTTATCGTCGCCGTCCGAGTGCTTCGATACATCGGAAATTTCCCGGTTCATGGGCTCGCTACACGAAACGATATTTATGTTTATGGAATGCCGTGACAAAATACGTTTGCTTCGGCGGTATATCGATTCCAATTACGAATACCGGCTCGCGCTTGAGCGCTGCCGCGCTTGCCGTGCCTGCTCCCGCAAGTCACCCGGGACGCCGATCGTTTGTCAGCTCGACCAATTCATGACCAGGGCCGACCAGGCTTTGGAAGCGGTCACCAGGCACCTCAACGAGCACGGATGCGAGCGGGTGGCGAGCCCGGCCGACGCGGCGTGACCGGCGAGCCCGGTCGTGGCGGCGTGACCGGCGAGCCCACGGGAATCGCTTGGGCTAAAGCGGGCGCTATTTTTTCACGTACTTCTTCAGGTCCTTGGGACCCACTTCGGCGCCGTAGACGTTGCCCTTGGCGTCGACGGCCACGCCTTCGGCGGCGCTGGTGCCGGTGGCTTTTTCAACCGGATCGGGGATGAAGGCGGTCACTTTGCCGTCCTTCAGACTGCCGATGCGAATGCCGCGCTTCCATCCGTCGTGATTGCGCGAGACGGATTCCGATTCCGAATCCGCCACGTAAAGATTGTCGTGCTTGTCGATGAAGATGCCGCTCGGGCGGCTGAACTGGCGCAGCTCGGAAATGAAGTTGCCTTCCTGATCGAACACCTGGACGCGATTATTGTTGCGGTCCCCGACGTAAAGACGGCCCTTGGAATCGAACGCCAGGGCGTGCGGCTGATCGAATTCGCCGGGGCCGGTTCCCAACTTGCCCCAGGACTTCAGCAGCTTGCCGGTCTTGTCGAATTTGAGAATGCGATTGTTGCCGGCGCCGTGGCCTTCCGCGACGAAGATGTCGCCGTTCGGCGCTACGACCACGTCGTTAGGAGCGTAAAAATAACCCGGCTCAGCGGCGCCGCCGGGCGTGCCGAGCGTCATCAGGAGCTTACCGGTGTTGCTGAATTTGTATACCTGATTGCCCTTGGTCGCGCCAGGCTGCGGTCCGATGGGACCAGTGGGCGCAGCGCCGCGTCCACGACCCCCGCCGCCTTTCCCTGCGCCTCCCCCTCCGCGCGCGCCGCGAGCCGGCAGAGGTGCATTGTCCTGATAATCGGTGACCCAGATGTTGTCCTGTTTATCCACATAAATTCCGTGCGGAGCGACGAACAT
>DATHCE010000254.1:0-20886 GCA_035319685.1 Bryobacteraceae bacterium
CGGGAGGCCATCGGCATCGCTGAGGAACACCATGGTGTGATTGAGCTGCTGCTCACCGATCTGGTGATGCCGCGGATGGGCGGCCACGAGCTCGCCAAGCGCCTGCGGCGCCGCAGAAAAGGTCTGAAGGTGATTTATATGTCCGGGTATGCGGGCGCCGGAATTGAGGCGGTGGAAAAAGGTTCGGGTTTTGTGGAAAAGCCGTTCAAACCGGATGCGCTGGTAGGGTGCGTCCGCAGAGTTCTTGACGAATCGGGGGCGGCGGGCGAAGACGAGGCCTAGGCCGAAATAAAATACGCTGTGTTTCGGCCGGCGCACCTTTACTGGCGCGGCTTTTCTCCATTGAATCCGGCGCGGGCGAGAAAGCCCGTGTCGAGATTTCCCGCGATGAAATCGGGATGCGCGAGAATCCGCTGATCGAGCGGAATCGAAGTGTAAATCCCTTCGACCACGAACATTTCAAGCGCGCGATTCATGCGTGCAATGGCTTCGGCGCGATCCGAGCCATAGGCGATCAGCTTGGCCAGCAGAGAATCGTAGTAAGGGGGAATCACGCCGTCATGATATGCCGCGGTATCGACGCGGATTCCGGCGCCGCCGGGCAGGTTCAGGCCGGTGATGCGGCCCGGGGAAGGCGTGAACGTATCGGGATGCTCGGCATTGATGCGGCACTCGATGGCGTGGCCCCGCAGCTCCACCGGCTCGCGCAGAATCTCTGAAAGTTTTTCTCCCGCCGCGATGCGAATCTGGCTTTTGACGAGATCCACGCCGGTCACCATTTCCGTCACCGGATGCTCCACTTGAATGCGCGCGTTCACTTCGATGAAAAAAAGATTGCGATCCTCGTCCATGAGGAATTCGACGGTGCCCGCGTTGGTGTAACCGATCGCTTTGAGGGCGACGCGCAGTTTTTCGGACATGCGCGCGCGAAGCTCGGCGGTGACGGCGGTCGACGGCGCCTCTTCAATCAGCTTTTGATGACGCCGCTGGATGGAGCATTCGCGTTCGCCCAGAATTTCGACGTTGCCATGCTGATCGCCGAGCACCTGGAACTCGATGTGTCGCGGATTCTCGACCAGTTTCTCCATGTACATCTCGCCGCAAGAAAACGCGGCGGCCGCCTCGGCCTGCGCCTGGGCGAAATGTTGCGGCATCTGGTCGGCTTTGCGAACGATGCGCATGCCGCGCCCGCCTCCGCCGGCCGAAGCTTTTAACATCACCGGATATCCGATCTGGCCAGCGATTTCGAGCGCCTCTTCGAGACTCTTGAGAATTCCCTTGGAGCCCGGCAGAATCGGCACTCCGGCTTCCTCCATCGAAGTGCGGGCGATCTGCTTCGAGCCCATCCGGCGGATCACCTCCGGCGACGGACCGATGAACGTCAACCCGCTGGTTTCGCAGACCTCGGCGAAATCGGCGTTCTCCGAAAGAAATCCGTAGCCTGGATGCACGGCGTCGGCATTGGTGATTTCCGCGGCGCTGATCACCGACGGAATGTCCAGGTAGCTGCGCGAGCTTCGGGCCGGGCCGATGCACACCGCCTGATCGGCAAAGCGTGCGTGGAGGCTGTGGCGGTCGGCTTCCGAATACACGGCTACGGTCTTGATCCCGAGGTCCTTGCAGGCGCAAATGACCCGGAGGGCGATCTCGCCGCGATTGGCGATCAGAATTTTTTCAAACATTGGCGTCAGCGCGGGCGAATGGCGAACAGGGCTTCTCCATATTCGACCGCGCGTCCGTTCTCGACCAGCTTGGCCGCCACGACTCCGGCCACCTCCGACTCGATTTCGTTCATCAGCTTCATCGATTCGATGATGCACAGCACCTGGCCGGGTTCGACCGGATCGCCCACCTTGACGAACGAAGGCGCGCCGGGGGCGGGCGCGTCGTAATACGTGCCTACGATCGGCGAGGGCACGTACACGTGACCGGAATCGACATCGGGAGCTTTCGGCGTCACCGATGGCGTGGAAGCAGGCGCAGGCGCGGGCGCTTGCGCATAAGGGGCCGGCGGCGGAACATAGGCGGCGGGCCCATTCGTCATCGCCGGCGCGGCGGGCCCCGGAGAAGGCAAAGTGAAGTCCTGATTCACGCTCGCGCGGCGAAGACGCAGACGATTTTCCCCACGCTGCACTTCCAGCTCCGCCACGCCGCTTTCGTTGAAAATCCGGAGCAGCTCTTTAATCTCTTCGATGGTCATTTCCTATATGCTGACGAATTCCTTCGGAGTGGGGGTGAGCACTTCACAACCGCTCTCGGTGACTAGAATCGTGTCCTCGATCCGAACCCCGCCCAACCCGTCGATGTAGGCGCCGGGTTCGATGGTGATCACCATCCCCGTCCGGAGCTTTGTCTTATCCTTTCTGGCGATCCGGGGCGGCTCATGAATCTCCAGCCCGAGGCCATGACCGGTGGAATGGAGAAACGCCCGGTCGAGCTTGTGCCGTTTTAACACGTTGCGAGCGGCGCCGTCCACCTTGGCGGTCGCGACACCAGACCGGACCGCGTTGAGCGCGGCCAACTGCGCTTCGAGCACCGCGCGATACAGGTCGCGTACTGGTCTGGGCGGCGCGCCGGTGAAGCAGACGCGCGTCATGTCACTCGCATATCCCCCCAGGCTTGCGCCCATGTCAATTAATAATAATTCATTTTCCTGAAGGCGATGCCCGGTCGGATGGGCGTGCGGCAATGCGGAGCGGGCGCCTGCGGCGACAATGGTCTCGAAGGCCGCTTTTTCGGCTCCCAACATGCGCATCTGAAATTCGAGCTCGGCGGCGATATCGTTTTCCTTCGCGCCGGGTTTGATCCGCTTCAACGTCCGCGCGTAGGCTTCCGAATTGGCCAGCACACTGTTGCGGATGCAATCGATCTCGCCGGCGGATTTGACCATCCGCTGTTCCTCGATCACGCGCCCGACCGGATGCAGCGAAAAACCCAGCGCCAGCTCGTCCTTGAGCGCGCTGTATTCCTCGACGTGCATCCAGGCCGACTCGAAACCGATTTTTTTCCACTTTTTCCGCTGAAGGATCGCGGACGCGGCCTTGATCAGCGGCCCCTTTGCGACATGCACTTTGCAAGTGATACTTTCGGACGCTTCGAGGCCATAGCGCGGATCGGTGAAGAAATGGGCCTCCTTCGCCGCGAGCAGAATCAGGCCGTTCGAACCCGAATAACCGGAAAGATAACGGACATTGGCGGGCGAAGAAATCAGCAGCGCATCGATTTTCCATTCGCCAAGCCGCGCGGCGGCGTCCTGGCGACGCTGTTCTATTTCGCTCAAGCTTTTAGTGTAACGAAAAATGCGCGAGATCCTTTTAGGATCTACATTTTGTAGCGGCCGAGATCCTCATCGTTCAGATTTTCGAGCCAGCGGCGCAGTTCTTCATTGCCTCCTGCTTCGGCGACGGCGGCCACACTCTTCGAAGTGTTGA
The DNA here is from genome assembly GCA_035319685.1 of Bryobacteraceae bacterium. Taxonomy (GTDB): domain Bacteria; phylum Acidobacteriota; class Terriglobia; order Bryobacterales; family Bryobacteraceae; genus Palsa-187. The sequence goes on from DATHCE010000254.1 coordinate 3,432, forward strand.
GTACCGTTTCGGCCACGTAAATCGGGCAATCCAGACGTAACGCAATGGCGAGCGCGTCGCTCGGCCGGGAGTCGACCGAGATCAGTTCCCCATTCTTCTCCAGCCAGATGATGGCGTAAAAGGTGTCTTCTTTGAGATCGCTCACGACGACCTTTTTCACACCAGCTTCCAGCCCGAACAACAGATTGCGGATCAGATCGTGGGTCATCGGCCGCGGCGTGGCGACCTTTTCGATTTCGAGCGCGATCGCATTGGCTTCGTAGATGCCGACCCAGATCGGGAGAATGGCCGTGCCGTTCACGTCCTTGAGCACCACGATCGGCATGTTCGACACGGGATCCATCAGCAGTCCGCGGATTTTCATTTCAACTTCCATGAGTAACCTCTTTCCGGGCTGGCCTATTGAATGCACTCTCCTGCCAGAGAGTTGGGGCCAGCGCGCGTAACGCGCACGTCGACGTAGCGCCCGCGCAGATCCTCCCCGCTCACAAGGCTGCTATCGGGGCGCAGAAAATTTAGGGTCTTATTTTGCGAAGTGCGGCCGATCCATTGTCCGGTCGCTGTATTGAAACCCTCGACCATGCATTCCTCGACGGCGCCGACATAGGCACCGTTGCGCCGTATCTGGATGGCGCGCTGTTTTTCCTGCAAGATGGTCAGGCGCCTGCTCTTTTCCTCTTCCGGGATCTGATCGTCCAGCGCCAACGCGGGCGTGTTCGGCCGGCGCGAATATTTAAAGCTGAAAATAGAATCGTACTCGACTTCGTCGAGCAGCGCCAGCGTCGCCTCGAAATCGGCTTCCGTCTCGCCCGGGAATCCCACGATGACGTCGGTGGTGATGGCGATGGGGCGGCGCGCGGCTTTCATCCATTCGATGCGGCGCATGTACTCCTCGCGGGTGTAGAGCCGCTGCATCGCATCGAGCACCCGCGATGAACCCGACTGCACCGGCAGATGCACGTGATTGCACAATGCGGGATTGGAGTCGATCGCGTCGATGATACTTTTTCTGAAATCGCGCGGATGAGAGGTGGTGAATCGCACGCGGCGGATCCCCGCGACGCGCCCGACATGGTCTAGAAGCATCGCGAAATCCCGCCCGGCCGGCGACGGGTCGCGATAGCTGTTGACGTTCTGGCCGAGCAACTGAATTTCGGAATAGCCGGCATCGGCGAGCGTGCGCGCCTCAGCGAGCACGGATGCGCTGGTGCGGCTGCGCTCCGGTCCGCGCGTGAACGGGACCACGCAATAGGCGCACGATTTGTCGCATCCTTCGATGATCGTAATATAGGCCCGGTGCGGATTGTCGCGGCGCGTGAGCGGCGTATCGAAGGTGTCTTCCGTGTCGAGGCTCAGGCCGGTGACGCGCCGGTTCCCGGTCTCGAGCTGGACCAGCATTGCGGGCAGGTGATTGTAGCTGGCCGATCCGCACACCAGGCTCACATGCGGGGCTTTTTCAAAAATGCGCTCGCCTTCCTGCTGCGCGACGCATCCGAGCACCGCGAACGTTTTTCCCCTCCCATGTTCTTTCTTGAATTGCTGGAGCCGGTGGAATACCTTCTGCTCGGCCTTATCGCGGATGCTGCACGTGTTGTAAAAAACCAGTTCCGCTTCTTCCGCGGTTCCGACCTGCGAGTAGCCTTGCCCGATCAACGTGCCGATGACCTTTTCGGAATCGTGCGCGTTCATCTGGCACCCGAAGGTCTCGATGTAGAAGGTCTTCACTCGTTTTCATTGTAACTTGAGCCAGTAGCTTGACCGAGGGCTGCGGCTCCATATAACCATATAAGGGATTTGACCGATTGCGCCCGTCCTCCATCGAGCTTAGCCTGAAAATGTGAAGTACTATGCCGTATTTTGGGCGCTGTTTTGGATCGCTTCGATTGCGCTGGCGCAGTCCGTTTCCACGACGTACGTCACGGACGTCAACGGGAACCGGGTCGCGGCGAGTTCGGTGGTCTCAACCGACGGCGTGCATACGCAGTTGTCGCAAAACCTGAATGGCAGGATCGTTCCGCTGGAGCAGACCGACGAGAAGGTCCTCAGCAAGGACGCCAACGGCTCGGTGACCGAGCGGATCGTGCGCAAGTACGATCGCAGCGGCCAGCTCACGCAAACGCAGCGCATCCTGATCGAGGAGCGCACCGAGGCCGGCGGATTCACGCGGCAATCGACCATGTACGCTACGGACGTCAACGGCGAAATGCACGAAACCGAGCACCAGACGGTCGAATCCCACACCGAGAACGGCACGACCAGCATGCAGACCGTGATCGAGCGGCCCACGATCAACGGATCGCTCCAGCCGGTGGAAAAACGCAGCGCGGTGACGGAAACCGGCAAAGATGTTTCCAGGCAGGATGAGACCATTTATCGACTTTCGCCTAACGGCGCTTTTTATCCCGCGGTTCGCGAAGTGAAGGACGAGACGAAGCGCGGCAATGAAACGGTGGTGAAGAGCGCGATGTATGAGCCGATCGCAACCAGCGCACAGATGCAGCTATCGAGGCAATCGGTGGCGACGACCACTACGGCTGCGGATGGCTCCGAAGTCACCAGAATCGATTATTATGCACCTTCGGCTCCGGGCGTCGTGCAAGGGAGCGGCCTCAGTCCGCAGTTGTATGAACAGGACGTGGTGATGCGAACGAAAGCGCCGGACGGGAGCGTGGTCGAGACCACGAGCGCCAGCCGCTCGTCGGTTTCGGATCCGGGCCGGCTGGGAAGTCCGCAGAAAATTTCGGAAACGATCTGCACGGGCAAGTGCGATCCCGCCAAGCCGTAATCAGCGTTTGTAGCCGATCCTGCGAAGCAGCCCGTGGCGCCATTCGGCGTCCGCTTCGGATTCGACGCCCTTAGGCGGGCTTCCATCGATCACGCCGAGCACGCCTCTTCCCTGCTCCGTTTCGGTGACGATCACTTCCACCGCGTTGGCCGTGGCGCAATAAATCGAGCAGATTTCAGGTATGTCGCGAATGCGGTTCAGTACGTTGATGGGATAACCATCGGACATGGAAATGACGAAGACGTGTCCCGCCGCGATCGCCTGCGCGTTGCGGGCCGCATTTTGCTTGAGCGCCGCATCATTGCCGTCGACTCGCGTCAGACACGCGCCGGACGCTTCGTTGAACGCGATGCCGAACTTCATCTGCGGCACGGTGTTGACGATGGCTTCGTAGAGATCCTCGACCGTCTTGATGAAATGACTTTGTCCGACGACGATGTTGCCCTCTTCGGGGACTTCGAGTCGAATCGCTTTAAGATCCATGCCTCCTCAATATACTGAAGATTGGACGTCAATCATATCGCCGAGCACATCCGCGGTTTGCCGCATGGGCGCGCGAATCTCAAACAGCTGGTGCGCGAGCTGGGGAGCCGCGGCGTCACGCGTGCGGAGCTGGAGGAGGAGCTGAAGCGGCTCGCCGAGCGCGGCGTGATCGTGGAGACCAGGCCCGGCCATTACGTGGCGGTCGGATCGACGCGCGAATTTGCGACCGGCCGGTTGAGCGTGCATCGCGACGGCTACGCGTTCGTGATTCCGGACCGTCCCATCAGCGGTCTGAAGGGCGATGTCTATATTCCGAAGGAAGCCGCGGCGAAGGCGATGCACGGAGATCGCGTGGTGGTCCGCATCGGCCGCATCGAGCGCGACGGGCGCGCGGATGGGGAGATTGTGCGCGTTCTGCGGCGCGCGCATCCCAGTGTGGTCGGCGAATTTCGCGTCCGCCGCCGCGGGAATTTCGTGATCCCGCACGACGAGCGGATCAAGCAATGGATTGAAATCCCGGACGATTTCGCGCTGCCGCCGGAGACCGTTTCCGCGCATCGCGTCGGCGCGAGAGAGATCAAGATCGGGTCGATTGAAGATCTGGAGGGCCTCGTCGTCACCGCGGAAATTCTCGACTTCGGCGACGATGGCGAACGTCCTGTCGGACGCATCGTCGAGTTGCTGGGCCATCCCGAGGACTTCGGTATCGACGTCGAGATTCTGATCCGCGCGCATCACATTCCGCATCGTTTTCCCGATGACGTCCTGGAACAGGCGCGATCGATTCCAGGCCGCATCGCTTCCGAGGAGATCGCGCGGCGCCGCGATTTTCGAGAGCTCGACATCGTCACCATCGACGGCGAAACCGCGCGCGATTTCGACGACGCCGTCTGGGTGGAACGTCTTCCTAACGGGAATTACGGGTTGCAGGTCCACATCGCCGACGTAAGCCAGTATGTGCCGCCGGCTAGCCCGATCGACCGTGAAGCCGCGCTGCGCGGCACCAGCGTGTATTTTCCCGATCGCGCCGTGCCCATGCTGCCGGTGGAACTTTCGACCGATCAATGCTCGCTGCGTCCGAATGAAGACCGTCTGGTGTTGAGCGTCCTGCTCGAAATCGACGCGCGCGGCGACGTGGTCGGCCAGCAATTCACGCGCGGCGTGATCCGCAGCGCGGAGCGCATGACGTACACCGCGGTGCATGCCGTTCTGGAAGGCGATGAAGCGCTGCGGGAGCGTTACTCGCGGCTGATTCATCAGTTTGAGATGATGCGCGACCTGGCGCTGATTTTGAATCGCAAGCGCGTCCGCCGCGGTTCCATCGATTTCGATCTGCCCGAGCCGTTACTTGAGTTCGACGAATTTGGCGAGATGACCGGCGTGACCCGCGCGCCGCGCAACATCGCGCACCGGTTGATTGAAGAATTCATGCTGGCCGCGAACGAAGCCGTCGCCAGACACATCGAAGCGGCCGGATTGCCGATGATTTATCGCATCCACGAGCGCCCCGATCCGAAGCGGGTGATGGAATTTGAAGAGATCGCTGCGCATTTCGGCTATTCACTGGGCGCCGGAGCGGCAACGGTGAAGAAGCTGCGCGAAGCAACGCTCGCGCTCGATAATCCCAACCTCACGTCGCGCAATTATCAGAAGCTGGTAGCGAAAATCGCGGGCAAACCGGAAGAGCGGATCCTCAGTTATCTGATGCTGCGCTCGCTCAAGCAGGCGCGCTATAGCGATCAGAATGCCGGCCACTTCGCGCTGGCCGCGGACAGTTACACGCATTTCACGTCGCCGATCCGCCGTTACCCGGACCTGATCGTGCACCGGATTCTGGCGGCGCATCTCGATGACAAAATTTTCGACGCCGACATGCGCTCGATCGCCGATTCGTCGTCGGAAACAGAACGCCGGGCCGCCGACGCGGAGCGGGAGCTGGTCGAATGGAAGAAAGTGAAGTTCATGGTCGATCATGTGGGCGACGAGTTCGCCGCGCTGATCATTTCCACGACGCGTTTCGGCTTTTTCGTCGAACTCGAAGATCTGTTCATCGAAGGACTGGTGCCTCTCGAATCGCTGGCGGGCGACCGGTTCCACTATCACGAAAACGTGCGCAAGATCATTGGCGAGCGCACACGGCGTCAATTTTCGATCGGCGACAAAGTGCGCGTGCGGTTGGATCGCGCCGACCCGGTCGAGAAGAAATTGCAATTCTCGATCGCCGAACCCGCGCCACGGGCCATCCACAAACGGCGGCGTCAGTAGATCGATTTTTCGCCGGGCGGACGCGTTTTCCAGCGCCGGTGAATCCACAACCATTGATCGGGATATTCGCGAATCGCGGCTTCGAGATTCGCGTGGATGCGCTGCGTATCCGTGGCGGCGTCGCCCGACATTTCTACTGCCGGATAAAATCGCAGCACGTATTTCTGCTCGGCTTCTGACCACAGTGCGAATCCGGGAACCACAGCGGCACCGCTATGATGCGCGAGTTTCGCAAATGCGGTTCCCGCGCACGCCTTTACGCCGAAAAAATCGATGAACACGCCTTGATCGAGCGTCGTGTTCTGATCGATCAGAATGCCGACCGCTTCGTTCGCCTTAAGCGCACGCAGAATTTCGCGAGCCGCTTCACGCTTGCTGATGATGCGATTGCCGGAGAGCGCCCGATAACGCTCCACGATTTCGTCGATGCGCGCGTTGTCGAGTGGACGGACGACGATATTCATCGGCCCGGACATCCAGGCGTGCGCGAACGCACTGAGCTCCCAGTTGCCCAGATGCCCGGTCGCGACCAACACACCGCGGCCTCGGGCCAGGCCGTCCGTGAAATTTTCAAGCCCTTCATAACGAATGCATTGATGAACGTTTTCGCGCGTGACCCGCGGAAATTGCGCGAACGCGGCGAGCACGCGGGCGATGGAGCGAAACACTCCGTCGACCATCCGCCCGTCGCCGATTCCGGCGATTTCGAGATTCCGTTTGGCGGTGCGGCGCAGGCGCGGCATCGCCAGATCGAGGACGCGAACGTAGACGCGCGACCAAGAGGGCCAGCGTGCGATGGTGGCGAGCACGCATCGCGCAACCCAGTACTCGAGCGTTCTCACTACTCGATCCAGCCGCCGCCGAGCACCAGGTCGCCCGAATAAAACACCGCGCCCTGTCCCGAAGTCACCGCGCGCTGCGGCTCATCGAAGCGCACTTCGACCCGCGCCGGATCGGACCAGGGCAGTATGGTCGCGGCCGCGGCGGCATGCTTGTTGCGGATCTTCACCTCGGCGCGCACGGGTTCCGAGGGAGCGGGGATCGAGATCCAGTTGACGTCCTTCACGCGCATCGAGGCGCGCAACAGAGCGTCGTTGCGTCCGATGATCACGCGCCTGGTGGCCGGCTCGGTAGCGATGACGTACAACGGCTCGCCCGCGGCGACGCGAAGGCCGCGGCGCTGCCCGACGGTGAAATGATGCACGCCCGAATGCTCGCCGACCACGCGGCCGTCGGTAGTTACAAGCTCGCCGCGGGTCTCGGCCGGCGGAATTCCCTGCTCACGAAAGTATGCGTCGATGAAACCGGCGTAATCGCCGTTGGGCACGAAACAGATTTCCTGGCTGTCGGGCTTTTGCGCGGTCGCGATGCCGATTTCGCGCGCCAATTCGCGCACGGCGGATTTTTCGAATCCTCCCAAGGGAAACCGGGTGCGGGAAAGTTGTTCCTGAGTCAGTCCGCACAAAAAATACGTCTGATCCTTGGCGCGATCCGCGCTGCGCCGCATCTCCCATCGGCCGCTATCGGGGTTCCAGGCGATCCGCGCGTAATGCCCGGTCGCGATGCGCTCCGCGCCCACGCCCTCCGCTACTGCCAGAAACTGATCGAACTTGATGAAGTTGTTGCACAGGGTGCATGGGATCGGCGTGCGGCCCGCAAGATATTCGTCGATGAACGGCTTGACCACCTGCTGCTCGAAGCGCTGTTCAAAATTCACGACGTAATATGGGATGCCGAGTTGCTGCGCGACGTGCCGCGCATCGTAGACATCGTCAAGCGAACAGCATCGGCCGGTCGCGCCCTCGGCGGCAATCTCCGGCAAACGGCGCTGATTCCAGAGTTGCATGGTCAGCCCGATCACCCGCTCGCCCGCGCGATGCAGCATGCCTGCGACGACGGAGCTGTCCACGCCGCCCGACATCGCGACGGCGATCGTCTCAGACCCCTTACGATCAGGCATACGCCGGCGCCAGCTTTCTCAGGTGCGCGACGCATTCGGCGACGGCGATCATCAGCGCGTCCACCTGCTCGATCGTATTCGAACGGCCGAGAGAAAAACGGAGGCTCGATCGCGCCTGATCCTTGGTGAGACCGATCGCGGTGAGAACGTGCGACGGTTCGGTGGCGCCGCTCGAACAAGCCGATCCGCTCGACACGGCGAAGCCCTTCAGGTCGAGCGCGATCAGCAACGCGTAGCTGTCGATGCCGTCGAACCGCAGATTGGTGGTATTGGGCGTTCGCCGGGCGCCCGCGCCGTTCACGTGCGCATCCGGCACGCCATCGAGCACGCCCTGTTCCAGACGATCGCGCAACGCTGCTTCGCGCGCCCACTCCTCGGCGCCGCTTTCGAGAATCCACTGCGCGGCGCGTCCCAGGCCCACGGCTCCCGGAACATTCTCGGTGCCCGCGCGGCGATCGCGCTCATGATGGCCGCCGAACATCATCGGCGCAAGCTTCAAACCCTTGCGCGCATACAACGCGCCGGTGCCCTTCGGCGCATAAATCTTGTGGCCGCTCATCGAATACAGATCGACGCCGAGCTGCTCGACGTTCACCGCAATTTTCCCGGTCGCCTGAACGCCGTCCGAGTGCATTGCGACGCCTGCTTCGTGTGCGATCTTCGCAATTTCCTCAATCGGCTGGATCACGCCCAGTTCGTTGTTGGCGTGCATCACGCTGATGATTTTCGTATCCGGCCGCAGCGCCTTGCGAATGTCGCCGGGATCGACGATGCCGCGGCCGTCGACGGGAACGCGCGTCACCGAAACCAGTTGATCCGCCGCGCTGAGCACGGCGGAATGTTCGATCGTGGTCGTGATCGCGTGGCCGAATTGCGCGATACCGAACAGCGCGAGATTATCGGCCTCGGTGCCGCCGCTGGTGAACACGATCTCGTCCGGCTTGGCGCCCAAAAGGGCCGCGACTTGCGCGCGCGATTCGTCCAGTTTCTGCCGCGCGGACTGGCCGAAATAATGGATACTGGAAGCGTTGCCGTATACTTCAGTCATCACCGGCAGCATCGCCTCCAGCACTTCGGCCGAGACAGGCGTCGTCGCGTTGTGATCGAAGTAATAGCGTTCCATGGTTATCACAATTCTAACAGGCCTTGGAATTTTAACAGGACATGCCGGGCGGACTCATCACGCTGACCACCGATTTCGGAACGGCCGACCACTTTGCCGGCGTGATGAAAGGAGTTATTCTGGGCATCGCGCCGCGCGCGCGCATCGTCGATATTACGCATGAAATCGCTCCGTATGCGGCGATGGATGCCGCGTTCGTGATCGCACAGGCGTGGCGCTATTTCCCGAAACGCACGATTCACGTGATCGTGGTCGACCCCGGCGTAGGCAGCGCGCGAAGGCCGATTCTGGCCGAAGCCGAAGGTCACTTTTTCATCGCGCCGGACAATGGCGTGCTGTCGATGATTTATGAAGACGCGAAAACCAAGGTCCGCGTCATTTCCAATCCGAAGATGATGCTCAACGAGGTCAGCCGCACGTTTCACGGCCGCGACGTATTCGCACCCGCGGCCGCGCATCTGGCGCGCGGCGTTCCCGCGGCTCGATTTGGAAAACTCATTCACGATGCTTTGCGCTTTAGCGGATGGAAGCCGTCGAAAATCTCGCGGAATGTTTCGAGTGGAATCGTGCTGAAAGTCGACCGCTTCGGAAATTTGATCACGAATTTTCACATCCACGCGTTTCCCGAAGTGCGGACGCGTCCGTTCGAGCTTCGCATCGGCAGGGAGCGGGTTCATCGGCTGGCGCTGACGTTTTCCGAGGCGGAGCTGGGCGAGTTGTTTATGATCGTCGGCAGCTCGGGATATTTCGAGATCGCGGCGAATCAGGCGTCAGCGGCGGAAAGGCTGAGCTGTGGCGCGGGGACTCCGGTGGAGTTGGAGATTTCGACTTAGCGCTCGTGGGACTCAAAGCCCGCGCAATGCAATACCGGCAACCGGGGATACTTCGGATATTCCGGCTCTTGAAACGATCGTTCGCACAGGTAAAACTCCGATCCGCGATCGGACCGGATCACGCGGCAGTGCGCGCAGGTTTCACACAGGCCGATCGAAGAATTCACGCGCGGCCTCAACCGTCTGGCGGATATCATCCTCGCTGTGCACCGCGGAAACGAATCCGGCCTCGAACTGCGACGGCGCCAGATACACACCGTGTTCCAGCATGAAGTGGAAGAATTTTCCAAACCTCGCGGTATCGCTTTTCTTCGCCGATTCCCAGTCCGTTACCGGATCGAGCGTGAAGAAGAACGTGAACATCGAGCCGACGCGATTGATGGTCACACCCGGCGGAGTCCACGCGCACAACTGCGCGGCTCGCGCTTCGAGGATCTCGTAGGTTTCCGGATGCGCCACAAGATAACCGAGCGTCGCGAGCCCTGCGGCGACGGCCAGCGGATTCCCCGACAGCGTTCCGGCCTGATACACCGGACCCACAGGCGCGACCTTTTTCATGATATCGGCGCGCCCGCCATATGCGGCCATCGGCATACCGCCTCCGATGATTTTCCCCATCGTCGTCAGATCCGGTTTGATTCCGAAGCGCTGCTGCGCGCCGCCGGGAGCCACGCGAAATCCCGTCATCACTTCATCGAAGATGAGCAGCGCGCCATAACGCGCGGTCAAGTGGCGCAGCGCGTCGAGAAATCCGGGCGCGGGCGGAACACAACCCATATTTCCTACCACCGGCTCGACGATCACCGCCGCGATTTTGTCGCCGCGCTGCTGGAATGCCTGCTCGACCGCCGCGATCGAATTGTACGGCAGCGCGATGGTGGTTGCCGCAAACGCACCAGGCACGCCCGCGGTATCGGCGATCCCGAGCGTCGCCATTCCGGATCCCGCCTTCACCAGCAGCGAATCGACGTGGCCGTGATAGCAGCCCTCGAATTTGATGGTCAGATCGCGTCCGGTGAAGCCGCGGGCAACGCGCAGCGCGCTCATGGTCGCCTCGGTGCCGGAGTTGACCAGACGCGTCATTTCCATCGACGGCACGATTTGGGCGATCCGGTCCGCCAGCTCGACTTCGCCTTCCGTCGGCGCCCCGAAGCTGGTTCCCGAATCGAGCGCCTTTCGCAGCGCCTCGATCACAAACGCCGGGCGATGCCCACACAGCATCGGTCCCCACGAGCCCACATAATCGATGTAGGAATTTCCATCGACATCGAAAATGCGCGAGCCTTGGGCGCGATCGATGAACAACGGCGTTCCGCCCACGCCCCGGAATGCACGCACGGGGGAATTGACTCCGCCCGGAATGCGCTGCTGCGCGCGCGCAAACCAGGCCTCGGACTGTGAAGTTTTCATAGGCTGGCGCGGGAACTTTCCGGAATGACGCGATCGAGGAAAAAGTTCATCAAGACTTCGTGGAGCGTGCCGTTCAGGTTTCGCAGCAGGCGGCTCTTCAACGTCAAGTACGGCTGCGTGCCCGCGAAAAGATCCTGCATGAGACCGCGGAACCGCGGGCTGCGCCGGATGAACTCGACCATTCGCGCCGGCACCGAATGGAACATAAAGCTGCCGAGAAAAACGCGTTTGGCAAGCGTCGCGGCGAATTCCAGATCGAGCGCGAACTCGCGCGAAAGCAGCGCGCGGTACACGGCGGCCTTTTCCGCCGGGCCGTGCGCATCGTCGATCACTACTTGTCCCGCCAGGTCGCCCGACCGCATCGCGTAATACAAACCTTCGCCCGTAATCGGATCGACCAAACCGCCGGCATCGCCGACCGCAAGCCATCCGTCGCCGGCGATGCGATTCGTCTTCCACGCCCGTGTCTCGAGCGACGGCAGCATGTGGCTGTAAAATTTCGATCCCCGCCACGCGATTCCGCGTTCGTTCATGAATGCTTCCAGGCGCGCCCGCAGCGATTGCGCAGGCTCGCCCTTCCCGCAAATCCCGACCGAAAGGTGGCCGCAGCGGGGAAACACCCAGATGTACCCTTCAAACTGCGGCAGGAATTGAATGTCGATGTGCCCCTGCTCGGCAGGCACGTAATAGCCGAGCGCGCTCATCGTATCCTTGGCGCTCCACTCGGTGCCGACCTCGCGCAAAGGATTCCGCGCTCCGGTCGCGATGACGCAGAAATCGGCCTCGGCGATGCCGTGCTGCGTGCGCAAACGCCATCCGCGATCGCGCCGCTCGATCCCGAGCACACGGGTCTTCTCGATCGACGCGCCCGATTTTTCCGCGCGCTCCAGCAGCAACCGGTTCAAGTCGAATCGCGAATAAATCACCAGCGGCTGATCGAGCGCCATCCGCACTTCCCCCGCCTTGGGCGCCGCGAGCGACGTCTCATGGATGACGCGCTTCGGTGTATCGTTGTCGATCAGAAACGGATATTCGTGATAAGCCTTGTACGTCAGTCCGCCGCCGCACGGCTTTTCCCACGCGAGCTTCTCGTCGAAAACCGCGACCTTCAACCCGGCGCGCGCGAGCTTTTCAGCGGCGAACGATCCCGCCGGTCCGCCGCCCAACACGGCGACCGTCTTCATCTTTGCGAACCTATGGGCGGATGCCCCGGCGGAAGCGTGCTGGAGGGCGGCATCGCCGAGCCGCCACCGGGCGTGGCGCCGCCGTGCGGATTGACGCCGTTTTCCTGGCGCCCGCGCACCACCCATTTATTCCCCTTGCGATCCAGCACGTAACTCATCATCATCGGCCCGCCGCTGTCGCCCGTTTTCGGCTGGAACGAAACCGTCGCGCGGACCTGGTCCTTCTCAAAGGCCACCGACGTGACTTCCACCCGGAGGGAATTGACGTCGAGACCGGTCTGCCCCTTGCGCGATTGCAGATAGTCGAGGACGCCCTGCTTCACCGCCTCCGTGTTCTGAATATCCTTGGAGCACCCCGCAAGCAGCATTGCGAACGCGATCAGCATGAATTTCCGCATCACCCCGATTATACTCAAAGCGCCTTTCCTTGAAGCATCGCCGGGGGTTAAAGCATCGCCGGGGTTAAATCATCGCCGCGATCCGCTCCGCGTCGTTCGGCACGACCACAGACCGGTTGCCGAAGGTGGAACGAATCTTCGCGCCGCCAGGGGCCTCCAGTTTGCCGGTGTGATAACGATAAATATAGTCGGGATCCTTCAGCAAATTGCCAGTGAGCACGGCGACGACATCCGCGCTGCGCTCGATCGTGCCGTTTTCTGTCAACTTTCGAATTCCGGCGAGCGTCGCGGCCGATGCCGGCTCGCATCCGATGCCGGCTCGTCCGATTTGAGCCTTCGCGTCCGCGATTTCTTGCTCGCTGACTTTTTCGACGACGCCGTTGGTCGAGCGAATCTCGTGCAGCGCTTTCGGCCACGAAACCGGATCGCCGATACGGATCGCCGTGGCCAGCGTTTCGGGCCTGGCGACCGCGTGAAACTCGCCGCCCTTGGCGACGAATTCGTAAAACGGAGCCGCGCCTTCCGCTTGAATCACGGCCAGCCTGGGCATCTTGTCGATCAGTCCCCACTGGCGGGCTTCTCTCAGCGCTTTGCCGAACGCCGACGTGTTGCCGAGATTTCCTCCGGGCAGGACGATCCAATCCGGCGCGCGCCAGTCGCGCTGATCGAGCATCTCGAACACGATCGTCTTCTGCCCCTCGATACGAAACGGATTGACCGAATTGAGCAGGTAAATGCCGACCCGTTCCGCCAGCACGCGCACCAGCGCGAGAATCTGGTCGAAATTCGCCTCCACCTCGAAGGTCTTCGCGCCGTATTCCAGCGCCTGCGCCAGCTTGCCGAAAGAAATGTTCCCATGCGGCAAAAAAATGAGCGCCTCCAATCCACCGGCCGCCGCGTAGGCCGCCATCGACGCCGAAGTGTTCCCGGTCGACACGCACGCCACGCGCCGCAACCCGAGCCTGCGCGCCTGTGACGCGCCGCAGGTCATTCCGTTGTCCTTGAACGATCCGGTCGGATTGAATCCCTGATGCTTGAAGGCGATCCGGTCGAGCCCGCCATATCCGGCTGCGATCGGCGCGAGGTTGGTCATGTCGAGCAGCGGAGTGTTCCCTTCCCGCAGCGTCACCACGCTCCCGTAGTCGTCCAGGAACGGAAACAATTCGCGATATCGCCACACTCCGCTCGCGTCGAGCGGATGGTTGCTCATCCTTCGTTCGCGAAACACGCGCTTGAGCGACGCGGCGTCGATTGGATCGTATACGGCTTCGAGCAGCCCTCCGCATTTGGTGCAGTTATAAAGGATATCGGTGATCGCGTAGCGCGCCCGGCACGCCGCATTGAAACAAATCAGCTCCGCCATGCTTGGTATCTTTTAACTTTAGACCATTCACTTTTTGAACAATGATCGCAGTGCATCTGGAAAACGGCCGCGTCGACGTGCGGCGTCAATCGCTCCCCCGCCTTCGCAAGGGTTTCGCGCGGATACGATTGCTGGCCGCCGGGATTTGCTCCACCGATCTGGAATTGCAGCGCGGGTACTACGGATTTCGCGGCACGCCGGGTCATGAATTCGTCGGCGAAGTCGTCGCAGTGAGCGCAGCGAACGATTCCGTCAAAGTGAGCGCAGCGAACGATTCCCACGCGGCCGGGGCGGATGACAAAGCGTGGATCGGGCAAAGGGTCGCGGGCGAAATCAATCTCTCCTGCGGCCACTGCGCATGGTGCGCGGAAGGACTCGGCCGTCATTGCCCCAGGCGCACCGTGCTCGGCATCATCAAACATCCCGGAGCTTTCAGCGAATTCCTCACGCTGCCGGTTCGCAATCTGCACCGCGTCCCGAAAACGATTCCTACCGAGCACGCTGTCTTCATCGAACCCACCGCGGCGGCCTGCGAGATTCTCGATCAGGTCAAGATCCCGAGAAACGAGCGCGTGGCCGTGCTCGGCGATGGGAAGCTCGGGCTGCTGATCGCACAGGTCCTTCATGCGCACGGCGCGCAGGTCTGCTTGTTTGGACGGCATCGCGAGAAATTGCGCATCGTGGAACCCGCCGGTATAACCACCGAGATTGTGAAATCGAACCTCCCCGAGCGCAGGTTCCCCCTCGTGGTGGACGCAACCGGGTCGGCAGACGGCCTTCGCTCCGCCATCGCGATGACCATCCCGCGCGGCACGGTCGTCATGAAATCGACGATTCACGGTTTGGTCGCGATCGACACCGCGCCGGCCATCGTCAATGAAGTGAAGCTGGTTGGCTCGCGCTGCGGACGCTTCGAGCCGGCGATCCGGCTGATGGCCTCGGGCAAAATTCGCGTCGGCGATCTCATCTCCGACGAGTTCCCGCTCGATCGGGCGCCGGAAGCTTTCGAGCGCGCGGCCACCAAGGGTGTGTTGAAGATTTTGCTGCGCCCGCCGCATTGGAACAGGGGGCTAGACCAGTTTCGTAGATAGCATAAGGTTTCCACAAACGTTAATCCGTCGCAAACACTGTTACAAGCCGCGCGAAACTGGTCTATGCAAAATCAAGAAATGGTCTAGAATAACTCATGCATTCGCGGACCGCGATTGTTCCGCTGGCCCTGCTGCTGTCGTCCTGCTCGATCAAAAAGTACGCGATCAAACAGGTGGGCGACGCGATGGCGGGCGCCGGAACCACGTTCGCTTCCGATGACGATCCCGAGCTGGTCCGCGCGGCGGTGCCGTTCAGCCTTAAACTGATCGAGGCGCTGATCGATCAGAGCCCGCGTCATGAAGGCTTGTTGCTCGCTGCGGCGCAAGGGTTCACGCAATATTCGTATGCCTTCGTCGCCGAAGACGCCGATGAAGCCGAGGATACCGATCGCGTCCGCGCCGCGGCCCTTCGCGCCCAAGCCGCGAAACTCTACATTCGTGCGCGAAATTACGGCCTGCGCGGGCTGGAAGTGAAGCGCCCGGAGTTCACCGCGCGCCTTACGGCGAATCCCAAGGAAGCCGTCCAGGAACTGAAAAAATCCGATGTGCCGTTCATGTACTGGACCACCATTTCCTGGGCCGCCGCGCTCTCGGTGTCGCACGACATCATGATGCTGCCCGAGATTCCCCGGTTTGAAGCGCTCGCCGACCGGGTCCTGCAACTCGACGAATCCTACGAAGAAGGCGCGATCCACGGATTCCTCATCACCTATGAAATGTCGCGATTGAACCCGAAGCCGGATCGTTTCGCCATCGCCAAGGCGCATTTCGAGCGCAATCTCGCGCTCGCCCACGGCCACCAGGCCGGGCCCTACGTCACCTACGCGGAAAGCGTGCTGGTGGCGCAGAAGGATAAGGCCGGTTTTCAGGAAATGCTCAGAACCGCGCTAAGAATCAACCCCAACGCCTGGCCCGAGCATCGCCAATTAAATCTCGTCGTCCAGCGCCGCGCGCGCTGGCTGCTGAGCCGCACCGACAAATTATTCCCGCCGCCGCGCCCGTAGCTATCTGGAATCGCCCGCGGGTTCGATCACCGCGCGCATCGATCCGGTCGACTTCGCCATCCGCGGATCGGCGCCGTAGCCGTGAATCTGGTCGCGTCCGAACTCGGCCTGCTCCAGTTCACAGGTCATGACGAGCGTGCGGCCGGTAGTATCCACCTCCACCGCGTGACCGAACGCGACCTCGGCGGACAGCAGAAAAATCTTTCCGAGCATCTCGATGACGTAATCATAGGTATGCTCATCGTCGTCGAGCAACACCACGTGGAACAGCGGCGAAAGCTGATCCTGTGGATTGGTTTCGATTTCCGGCGCAACAGTCGGGCGCGTCATGGAACGGCTCGTTTCTATTTTCATCGATGCTAGAATGAAATGGAAAGGGGGCGCAACGGATTCGACGGGATTGCATCCGTCGTGGGAAGTCGTGCCGGGTTCCGAGCTCCCGTAAAACGATCGGAAAACAACAACTGCCAATCAGCAGTTTGCTTACGCTGCTTAATTAGTTAAGTAGCCGCCCTGGATCGCTGGGCCTGCACGCGGTCTAAGGACGTCATTTTGCAGGATAGGCTGAAAAGCTTCTGCTCGGAGCTTTAAGGCCGAGACCAATCGGGCTAAGCCGTTTCTCTCTTGCCGGTTTCCGCATGAAACGGACGAAAACCACCGAACCGGAAACGCACGTAGCCTTCTTGCGGTAGACTTTCTCGGACGCGGGTTCAACTCCCGCCGCCTCCACCACCTTAAGTTTCCTCTTTTCTGAAATTTACAGTTTCGGATCGGCTCACGCGGAACCCACGTGCATTATTTCAAGAGCGCGACCTTGTCACCTTGCACGTTTGGTGAGAAATGGTGTATGTTGGTGATGTATGGGGACAGGCATTCCAGTAACGACCGATGCCGTCATTCGACGGAGCATCTCGATTCCCGCTGAGGTAGCGGAAAAAGTTGACGCCATTGCCGCGAGCCGCCACGTTAGCGGCAATCGCGCAATCATTGACCTTCTGAACGAGGCGATCACTGCTTACGAGCAGCGTCGCAGAACCTTTTTTGAACTCGCAGACCGGTTCCAGAGATCCACCGATCCTGCCGAAACTCTCCGCCTTCGCGAGGAACTTGCAAGAATGACGTTCGGCGGGTAATGCCGAAGATCCAATGGACCAACCTTCCGGCTGAGTTGCGCGAGCACCTCTTTCAACGGGCAAAAGAGAGGGAACTCAGCATGGAGGATATATTCGCGCTGGAGGAGTGGCGCAACACGTTGCCCGACGCGCCCGAAGGACTCCGGTTCAAGGATTTTGGGTCCTTCAAGGTCTGCCGAGAAGGCCATCATCCACTGACTTTTCTCTTGAAGGGCCAACCCGCACAGGGTGAGGAAATTGAGTAGGAACTAACCTGCCGATGGTTGCTCGTTTTCTGTCGGTAGCGCGACCTTCGCATACTCTGGCGTCCGGGCCTTAGCCGGGCTTCGGCACCGCACCCGAAGCCTCCGCAGCCTCCACGGCCTTCAAAACGACTTCTTTTCCTTCAACCATTGTGTCGATGTGGTCCGCCTTTTGGGCCAG
>DATHCE010000255.1:0-13459 GCA_035319685.1 Bryobacteraceae bacterium
GAGAGGAAGAGCAAGAAGGACCACGAACAGCATGCGTCGCATGAAGTTTCCCCTTTTTACGGTGCATCCGAAAGCTTAAGTAAGGTGCAGGGTGATTGTCAATGGCCGCGCCCGCCGGGCGATGCGCTCGGCGCGAAGGGCGTCAAATGAAGTGGGCTACTTCGATAGCATCTTCGCAGAAACTCCGGCTCGCCAGATTTCACGACCGTTTCGATCCAGCAATATAACCGCAGCCCCGGGACCATCTGAAGCTTTAAACGTTCCTACGAGATTATCTTTCTTATCGACCAAGACAAAACTCTGAGCTTTGATCTCCTGTTGAGATGGTGCTTGGGCGTGTATGGGGAGTGGTTCGATGCAACGTAGTAAGACGGCACCGAACAGTCCTGCTGCAAGGGCGAGGGGAATATTATACTTCTGGCTCATATCTGTACCTCTACCCGATTGTAGTCTGCTCCAGGAGGTATGCTTGCCGATGCTCAAATGGACCGCTGCCGCCCGCCGCGAGCGTTGATCCAGGTGCTGCCTGTCTACCGCAATCGCCGGCCGGGGCTTCCGCTCGGCCAAGTGAAGGTCCACGATACAATAAAGAATCCCGGGGAGGATGCATGGCTGCAAATTCGCGGCGCCGTTCGGTGCCGGTGACCATCGGCAACGTGAAGGTGGGCGGATCGAACCCCATCGTGGTTCAATCGATGACCAACACCGACACGGCCGACGTCATGTCGACGGTGAACCAGGTGATGGCGCTCGCCAATGCGGGTTCGGAACTGGTTCGCGTCACCGTGAATACCGAAGATGCGGCGAAAGCGGTGCCCAGGATCGTCGAGACCATCGATAAATTCGGCGTGCGCGTTCCGGTGATCGGCGACTTCCATTACAACGGCCACATTCTTCTGAAGAAATATCCCGAGATGGCGCGCGCTCTCGCGAAATATCGTATCAATCCGGGAAACGTCAACATCGGCAAGAAGCACGACGATAATTTCCGCACCATGATCGAAGCCGCGATCGAGTACGATCGCCCGGTGCGCATCGGCGTGAATTGGTGATCGCTCGATCAGGCGCTGCTGACGCGCATGATGGATGAAAACAGCCGGTCGGCGGAGCCGCTCGATGCCAAAACCGTCACCCTGCGCGCGATTGTGGTCAGCGCGATTCAATCGGCGAAGGCTGCCGAGCACTACGGCCTCGGTCGCGATCGAATTATCTTAAGCGCCAAAGTCAGCGGCGTGCAGGATCTGATCGCGGTGTACCGGATGCTCGCGGGCGAATGTGATTACGCCCTGCATCTCGGCCTGACCGAAGCGGGGCTCGGATCGAAGGGAATCGTCGCGACCACGGCCGCGATCGGCGTTCTGCTTCAGGAAGGCATTGGCGACACGATTCGCGCGTCGCTCACGCCGCTGCCGAACGGCGATCGCACCGACGAAGTGATCGTCAGCCAGCAGATCCTGCAAGCGCTGGAGCTGCGCAGCTTCACCCCGCAAGTCACCGCGTGTCCCGGCTGCGGCCGCACCACCAGCACATTCTTCCAGGACATGGCCGATCAAATCCAGACGTATCTGCGCGAGCAGATGCCGGTCTGGAAAACGCGCCACGCGGGAGTGGAAGAAATGAAGGTCGCCGTGATGGGCTGCGTGGTGAACGGTCCCGGCGAATCCAAGCATTCGAACCTCGGCATCTCGCTGCCCGGCACGTTCGAGGAGCCGGTGGCGCCGGTTTATGTCGACGGAAAATTGAAATGCACGCTGCGCGGCGATCACATCGTCGCCGAGTTCATCGCGATCCTCAACCATTACGTCGAAACGCACTACGCCGCGCTCGAAGCAGTCGACGCCTAAATTTGGGAGATATACGGAATTTTCGGCGCGAACGCGAAGTTGAGCTGCACCAGCACCAGGAACCCGATGCTCCCATGCGGGTTGTAGGAGGTAGGCATAGACGATCCCGCCGCTGAGGCGGAGCATCGCCCAACAATGGTATCTCGCTACGGTTGCTGCACTCCCGCGTAAGGCGCCATCCCCTGGCGTTGCGCGAGCTGAATTTTCCGCGCCTGATCCGCAAACGCGGCTAGGATCGCGTCTCGTGCGCGAGATGGATCGCTTGAATCGCTCTGGAGAAGCTCCGCGGATTCGCTCTGTCCCTTGGCGGTCGCGGAAAATCGCGGCGCTTGTTCTCCGGCGAACACCAGCCGGAATTCGAGCTCCGCCTGAACGCGCTGGCCATTGCTCACATGCACGATTTCCGTGTACGCGGTCGCATCGCAGGCCAGATCGCCGATCTTCGCCGCGCGGTAGCCGGTCTTGGCGATCTCGGACGCCAATAGCTCATCGACGTGTTCCATGTCCACGGGCTGGTCGCTCAAATTTTTCACCGGATTCACGCAAATCGCCGCGTCCGGCGCGAGGCTTCGCAGGTCCGTTCCGCGCGGTTTGTTCGCCCAGTCCTTCGGTTCGCGGACGGAATGGATCGCCGTACCGGCATCGCAACCCGTCGCCAGAGAACAGTTCCTGCCGACATACAGGCCTGCCGCGGCGAACACGACCCCGGCCAGAACCAACATCCACGACGGCTTCGTCATTCGGGCGATCCTCCTCTACTCGAAAACGGCGTCAAACACCGGCAAAATGCCTCACATTTTTCTCCCCGGATCAGAAATCCAGCCGGTCGCCGACCTTCAATCCATTCTTCGCCGCGATGCCGGCGTTGACCTCCAGCACATAACTCGCGTCCTCGTGACCGCCGTAATTCGGACACTCGTGCGCGACCTTCGACGGGCAGGGCGGAATATCCAGCGCCATTTCTACGATCTTGTGCGCGGGATCGATCCAGATAAAATCGAGCGGAATCCGGTTCTGATAGGTCCAATAGGTGTACTTGCCCGTCTTCCCGTGGAAAAACAGCATGCCGTGATCGGCGGCCAGCGAATCGCGGAACATCATGCCGCGCATCATGTCGATCTGCTCGCGCATGCTTTGCGCGATGATTTTCGTCCCGTTGGGAAACGTCACCAGCGTGGAGGTCAAGTCTTCCATGGTGGATGGCTTTTCGCCGCATCCTAATAATGAGACCGTCGCGGCCAGCGCGGCAATGAAAGCTCGTCGCATCACTTAAAATAGTAGCTGGATTGCCGAGGTTTTGAATTGAGAAGGTTCCTCCGACACATCCTGCTGACGCTCGAAATGATCAAGTTCGAGCATTCCGTTTTCGCGCTGCCGTTCGCGCTGACCGGAGCGCTGCTCGCCTGGCGCGCGGAAGGATTCGCGCGCGCAGGACTCGTGCTAAAGCTGTTCTGGATCGTCGTGGCGATGGTCGCGGCACGATCGGTGGCGATGGCGTTCAATCGGGTGCTCGACGCGGAAATCGACGCGCGAAATCCGCGGACGAAGATGCGTCACCTGCCCATGGGGTTGCTCAGCGCGCGCTTCGCCTGGGGATTCATCGCGGGTTGGGCGTTCATCTTCATCTTCGCCGCGCGCGAGCTGAATCCGCTGTGCTTCAAGCTGGCGCCGCTGGCGCTCGCCATCCCGATGTTCTACTCGTTCACCAAGCGCTTCACGTCGCTCTCGCATCTGGTGCTCGGGTTTTCTCTGGGGATTGCGCCCGCCGCCGCCTGGATCGCGATGCGCGGCTCGCTCGATCCGAGGATTTTATGGCTCACCGCCGCCGTCACGCTGTGGACCGCCGGATTCGACATCATCTACGCGTGCCAGGATTACGCATTCGACATTCACGCCGAACTGCACAGCATTCCGAAACGTTTCGGCATCGCCGGAGCCCTGTGGATCTCGCGCATCCTGCACGCGGGCATGTTGATTTGCCTGCTGATGCTGGTCCACTCGTTCGCCTTGGGAGCGATCGCGGTCGCGGGAATCGCGGCGGTCGCGGCGCTGCTCGCCTGGGAGCATCGATTGGTTCACGCCGACGATCTTTCGCGCGTCGACGCCGCATTCTTCACCATGAACGGTTACGTCAGCGTGATATTCTTTGTATTCTGGGCCGCGGATATTTTTTGGAAGTGACATTTTTTGGAAATGACACCGACCTTTGAAGACCTTCGTCTGGCGCCGATTCGCGACAAAGTGGAATCCGGCGAGCGCCTCAACTTCGACGATGGCGTCGCGCTGTATCGCACCGCCGATCTGCTCGGCGTCGGCTGGCTGGCGAATCGCGTCCGCGAGCGGATGCACGGGAACGTCACGTATTTCAACGTGAACCGCCACATCAATCCGACCGACGTGTGCGTGGCAAGCTGCCGGTTATGCGCCTTCGGCAAGCGCGCCAGGGACCCCAAGGCGTACACGATGTCGCTCGAACAGGTGTGGGAAACCGCGGGCCATGGTTATAGCGAAGCGGTGACCGAATTTCACATCGTGGGCGGCCTGCATCCGGAATTGACGCTCGATTGGTACTGCCAGATGCTGCGCGGATTGAAGGAACGTTTCCCGCAGGTTCATCTGAAGGCGTTCACCATGGTCGAGATCGGCTACCTGGCGCAACGCGCGAAGCTCGCGCCGCGCGAAGTGCTGACGCGACTGAAAGAAGCGGGCATGGATTCACTGCCCGGCGGCGGCGCCGAAATTTTCAACGAGCGCGTCCGTCGCATCATCTGCGATCACAAAATCACGGGCGAGCAGTGGCTGGAAGTCGCGCGCACCGCGCACGAGCTGGGCCTCCATTCCAACTGCACGATGCTCTACGGCCACATCGAAACCGAACAGGATCGCGTGGATCACCTTGTAAAACTGCGGACTCTTCAGGACGAGACCCACGGCTTCGTGACCTTCATCCCGCTCGCGTTTCATTCGGCCAATACGGTGCTCGAACACATTTCGGCGACCACCGGCTTCGACGATCTTCGCCAGATCGCCGTGTCGCGCCTGATGCTCGACAACATCCCGCACATCAAGGCGTACTGGATCATGATGACGCCGAGAATCGCGCAGATCGCGCAGCGGTTTGGCTCGGACGACATCGATGGAACGGTGGTCGAGGAAAAAATCTACCACGATGCCGGCGCGACGACGAGCCAGAATCTCCGCCGTGGCGAGCTGCTGCGCCTGATCCGCGAATCCGGCCGCGAGCCCGTGGAACGCGACACGCTGTACCATCCGGTGGAGCGTGCCGAGAACGCGTTCACGGTTCTGGTTTAGGCGAGAAATAAACACGAATGCGCACAAATCCGAACGCGTGTTTATTCGTGTCCATTCGTGGCCAAGACGTCCGTTAACGTGGTCGCGAAGAAATCCGCATCTTCGCGCGTAACCACCAGCGGCGGACGGATCTTGATCACATTGTGCCGCGGCCCATCGGTGCCCGCGAGAATCCCTCGATGGCGCAGGCGATGTACGGCGTCCGAAGCCAGATCGCCGTCGCGCAACTCGATGCCGAGAAATAATCCCGCGCCGCGAACATCGACGATCGAAGGAGGATCGGTCGCGCGCAGCGCGCTCATCATGATTCCGCGCAGCGCGCTCATCAGATGATCGCCAACCACGCGCGCATTCGCCTGTAAGCCTTCCTGTTCGAGCACGTCGAGCACGGCTAATCCCGCCGCGCACGCCACCGGATTGCCTCCGTACGTACTGAAAAATTCCATCCCGTTGTCGAACGACGCAGCAATCTCAGTCGTGGTCACCACACCCGCCAGCGGAAATCCGTTGCCCATCGGCTTTCCGAGCACCACGATATCGGGCACCACGCCCTGCATCTCGAATCCCCAGCGCCATCGCCCCAGCCTTCCGAATCCGACCTGCACTTCGTCGGCGATCGAAACGCCGCCCGACGCGCGAACCTGAGCGTAAATCTCCGCAAGGTATCCAGGCGGAAAGACGACCTGCCCGCCGACGCTCGGCAGGCTTTCGGCGATGAAGGTGATCGGGCCGTCGATCAAACTCCCGGCAGCGCGCGCGTATTCGAGTCCCGCTGACGGATCGTCACGCCTCAAAGGATCGGGCAGCGGCGCGACACGCACCCACCGCTTCCTGCCGCGACCGCCCGGTCCATCGAACTTGTACGGACTGATATCGATCAACGTGTTCGTGTGCCCGTGATAGGCGTGTTCGAGCACGATCACGTCCTCGCGCCCCACATGCGCGCGGGCCAGGCGCAACGCGAGTTCATTGGCTTCGCTCGCCGAATTCAGGAAATAGCAGACGCGCAGCGGATCGGGCATCAGCGCGGTCAGCCGCGCGGCATATTGCACGACGTTGTCATGCAGATAACGCGTATTCGTATTCAGGAGCGCGATCTGCCGCTCGACCGCCTCCACCACGCGCGGATGGCTGTGGCCCACTAGCGGAACATTGTTGTAAAGGTCCAAAAACGCGCGGCCGGTTTCGTCGTAAAGCCACTGCATCCATCCGCGAACGATCTTCAGCGGATCGCGATAACTGACGCTCAAATTTCTTCCAAGCAGCGCGCGCCGCGACGCGAGCGTCTCTGTCTTAGAAGGCTCTTGCGGCGTCGCGGCGATGCCCGCAAGCGCGCTCGGATCGGGCGACAGGGCCAGCCATAATTCGCGCTGGCTGGCGAACGCCACGCCTGGAAAATCGCAATCGAGATCGAGCAGATCCAGGATGATCTGAAAATGCAAATGCGGAATCCAGCCGCCATTTTCCGGCGGCGCTCCGATCCAGCCTATGCGTTGGCCTTTCGCGATCGGCTGATCGATGCACAAATCCTCGAGCGAATTGAGACTCAAATGCCCGTACAGAGTAAAAAAAGTATTGCCGCCGGTTTCATGACGCAGAATCACCACCGGCCCGTAATCGAGATGCCGCTGGTTGTTTCGAAATGCGTGAACGGTCGCGTCGAGCGGCGCGCAAACCGGCGTCCCGGGTTGGGCGAACAGATCGATGCCGAGATGAATCGTCCGGCGTTCTTCGGTCGGATGTCCGGTTCCAAACAGCGGCGAGCTATACAGTAATCGCGCTTCGTTGTATCTTCCGATTCCAACCCTCACGCGGGCCTCGCGCATTTTTCCGGCGAGCGTTTCCGCGAGCGCCGGCATTTCCATCGCCCGTGGATCGGCGCCGAGCATCAGGCTTCCCACGCTCAAATCGAAAACGATGTACGGCTCCTTTCGAAGGTCGATATTTTCAAGCAGAGGCGCTGCGTCTTTGGGGATCGGCAGCGTGGTCGGCACGCCTCGCAACGCGTACCGCCCCAATCGAGGATGCACCGCGGCAAGTTTTTCCAGCGCGATCCACGCCGGCGTTTCATGCACGCTCAAATACAGATCAGACGTGTATTCCGCGGGATGCGTCGTCTTCAAATATGCGGAATTGGTGACGCTGACCGCGAGCCTCGTGAGAATCAACGGCAGCAGCGCTTGGAGTTCGCGATCTTCGAGCGGATGCGTTTCGCGATACCCGCCCGCGACTTGCGCGACCGATCCCAGCGGGTCCCCGCTTCCGCAAGCTGCGTATGCGCACGCGATCGCCAGCTCGCAGACCGTCGCTGTGTAATGCAGATCGCTGAAATCGATGAGCGCGATCTCATTCCCGTTCACCACAACGTTGTGATCGTTGGCGTCGCCATGAATCACGCTCTGCGGCAACTGCCCGAGCACCGGCGCGACCTCCGCTTCATACCGGTCCAGCACTCGCTCCACTAGCGGGCGGTTGCGCGGCAGATAGCGCAGATAATCGCGAATCCACGGCGCGCGCGCCAGGTCCCATTTCAACTCGCGATGCGCGTCGGGACGGTTCCATCCTTCGAGCGCATGATCGATCTTGCCGAGCAGGCGTCCCAGGCTCGCGGACACTTGGTTGGTTAGTGGCCGCACCTCGGTTAGCAACCGCCCCGGAATCCATTGGAGCAACCAGACCAAACGCCCGTCGCCGGTTTCCTTCACCGAATCGACCACGCGCGGGACGGGCAACTCCGCCAGGCGATGAAGCGCTTCGATTTGCAGATCGACGAAGGCGCGGTCGCAGCCCGGGCGCATGATTTTCAGCACGTAGCGCGCTCCGCTCGCCGTTTCCAGACGAAAATTGTCGTCATATTCGCCGGAAAGCGGCGTCGCGGTCGCGTCCAGGCCGTACATTTGTTTCGCAATGCGTGCCGCTTCCGAACCGGTTACGCGCCGCGACGGCCGTGCCTCGATGACCATTCGAATTCAGTTTACGGCGAACACCGGCTTGCCCAGCACGTCCATTCGCGGAGTAATTCCCAGCCCCGGACGATCCGTCGTCGTCATGCGGCCGTGTTTACGCTGCGGCGCTCCTTCGGCGATGCTTACCGTGACGTAGCTGTTGAAATCGGTGGTCGTGAACAGAAGCTCCGGCGGAGTGCTGTGCGCGAGGTGCGCGATCGCCGCCGTCACGATGTCGCCGCCCCAGGTATCCTCGATCGTCAGCGCGATTCCGAGCGCAACACATAAGTCCCGAATCTGCCGCGCGGGCGTCAGTCCGCCGACTTTCGAAATTTTCAAATTGATCACATCCATCGCCTGATCGTTCACGCCGCGAACTACCATGCCGAGGTCGTCGATCACCTCGTCGAGCACAAATGGCCGGGCGGTCCGTCGCCGCACCGCGAGGCATTCCTCGTAAGTGCGGCAGGGCTGCTCGATATACACATCGAGGTTGCGCACCGCATCGGCAACGCGCAGCGCCTGATGCTGCGTCCATCCGGTATTCGCGTCCGCAATCAACACATCACCCCCTTTGAGGCGTTTGGCCGCCGCGAAAATCCGCGCGACGTCGGTTTCCACGTCGCCGCCGACCTTCAATTGAAACTTCGTGTAGCCTTGCGATCGATATTCCCCGACCATCGCCGCCATCGCCTCCGGCGTGTCTTGCGAAATTGCTCGATAGAGCGGAAAATCGTCGCCGAATCGCCCGCCGAGCAGCGTCGCCACCGGCTGCCCGCAAGCCTTCCCGAGAATATCCCAGCAAGCCACGTCGATCGCCGATTTCACGTAAGCGTGGCCGCGCATTTTCTGATTCATGGCGCGATGCACCACGGCGACCTGCGTGGGATCGAGCCCGATCAGTTGCGGCGCAAGCTCCGCGATCCCGGTCCGCGCTCCCGCCGCATACGCGGGAAGATACGCTGCGCCGAGCGGACAAATTTCTCCATATCCGGTGATTCCTTCGTCGGTTGAAACCGCGACCACCGTCGAGTCGAACACCGTCACGGCGTTCCCGCCCGACCATTTATAACTGCCTTCATGCAGTGGCAGCTCCACGCGATAAGCGTCAATCCGAGTAATGCGCATCGCCAGCCAGAGTAGCATCTCAGGAGCGCGGAGGCTTTATCTGCTATGCTGATACGCGGTCTCATTTGCTCCGGGAGGGTTTCTGATGTCCTCGGTTGACGTGCCGCTTCGAAACGGCGGCTTTGGCGGCACCACGCGACACGACGCATGGTGGGTCGAGCCGCTGCTGGTCTTCCTCGGATTTTCCACTTTTATCGTGTATTCGACGTGGGCCGCTTTACAAGGCAATCATTACACCTACGGGCCGTATCTTTCGCCCTTTTATTCACCGCTTCTGATGACGGAAAAGCCCGCCTGGTGGCCGGCTCTGGTGCCGTTCTCCGCCGCGATGCTGATTCTGTGGGCGCCCGGCGGATTCCGCCTCACCTGTTACTACTATCGCGGCGCGTACTACAAGGCGTTCTGGGCCGACCCTCCCTCCTGCACCGTCGGCGAGCCGCGAAAAAAATATCTCGGCGAACGGTATTTTCCCCTGATTCTGCAAAATGTTCATCGCTATTTTCTGTATCTCGCTCTCGTTTTCGTGGTGATTCTTCTTCACGACGCCTACAAAGCCATGTGGTTTGACGGGCATTTTGGAATCCGCGTCGGCACGCTGGTGCTGATGGTGAATCCGATTCTGCTCGGCGGATACACGCTCGGCTGTCATTCTCTGCGTCACCTCACCGGCGGAAGGCTCGACGAAATGTCGAAGAGCCCGTTGCGCAAGACCACCTACGATTGCGTGTCCTGCCTGAATCGCGCCCACATGCGGTGGGCCTGGTTCAGCCTGTTTTGTGTCGGATTCGCGGATCTCTACGTGCGCATGTGTTCGATGGGGATCTGGACCGACTGGAGGATTCTCTAGGATGTCCGATTATCAGGAATTTGAGTTTGATGTTCTGGTAGTCGGGGCAGGCGGGGCGGGATTGAGAGCGGCGATCGAGGCATCCGCGGCGGGAATGCGAGTCGGCGTCGTTTCGAAATCGCTGCTCGGCAAAGCGCACACCGTGATGGCGGAGGGCGGCGTGGCCGCGGCGATGGGCAACGTCGACGATCGCGACAACTGGCGCGTCCATTTCGCCGATACGATGCGCGGCGGCCAATATCTCAACAATTGGCGGATGGCGGAGCTGCACGCCAAGGAAGCTCCCGCGCGGGTTCGCGAACTGGAAGCCTGGGGCGCGGTGTTCGACCGCACACAAGATGGAAGAATTCTGCAACGCAACTTCGGCGGCCATCGCTACCCGCGCCTGGCGCACGTCGGCGATAGAACCGGTCTCGAAATGATCCGCACTCTTCAGGATCACGGCGTCCATTGCGGCATGGACTTTCACATGGAGACCACCATCGTCACCCTGTTGAAGGATGGCGATCGCTGCGCGGGCGCGTTCGCCTACGATCGTGAGCGCGGCCGGTTCAAAGTTCTGCGCGCCAAAGCCGTGATCCTGGCGACCGGCGGCATCGGCCGCGCGTTCCAGATCACCAGCAACAGTTGGGAGTACACCGGCGACGGTCAGTCGCTCGCGTTTCACGCCGGCGCTGCGCTGCGCGACATGGAGTTCGTGCAGTTCCATCCGACCGGAATGATCTGGCCGCCGAGCGTGCGCGGAATTCTGGTCACCGAAGGCGTACGCGGCGAAGGCGGCGTGCTGCGCAACCGGGACGGCAAGCGATTCATGTTCGCCGATATTCCGGACAACTACAAAGCCCAGACCGCCGACAACGAAGACGAAGGCTGGCGCTACACGCAGGGCGACAAGAGCGCGCGCCGCCCGCCGGAGCTGCTGACGCGCGACCACGTGGCCCGATGCATTCGTAGAGAGGTCCGCGAAGGCCGCGGCAGCCCGCACGGCGGCGTGTTTCTGGATATCGCCTGGATCAAAGAGAAGCTTCCCAATGGAGCCGAGCACATCAAGAAAAAATTGCCGAGCATGTATCACCAGTTCAAGCAGCTTGCCGATATCGACATCACCAAGGAAGCCATGGAGATCGGCCCGACCACGCATTACATGATGGGCGGCGTCGAGGTGGATGCCGAATCGCAAATGTCCACGGTTCCGGGATTGTTCGCGGCCGGCGAATCGGCAGCCGGGTTGC
This sequence comes from Bryobacteraceae bacterium, assembly GCA_035319685.1. Lineage (GTDB taxonomy): Bacteria > Acidobacteriota > Terriglobia > Bryobacterales > Bryobacteraceae > Palsa-187. Next base: position 11,309 of record DATHCE010000255.1, read on the forward strand.
ACGGAGCGAATCGGCTCGGCGGAAATTCGCTCTCCGATCTGATCGTGTTCGGAAAACGCGCGGGCGAATTCGCCGCGAAATTCGCGAAGGAGAACGCCGCAGCGCGCCTGGACCGGCATCAGATCGACGAAGCTGCGCGCTACGCGCTCGGCCCGTTCGAGCGCGGACCTTCGGGGGAAAATCCCTACGCCATTCAACAAGAGTTGCAGGAAATGATGCAGGATTTAGTCGGAATTGTCCGCCGTCAGGAGGAAATAGAGCAGGCCCTCGGGCGCATCGCCGGATTGAAAGCGCGCGCGGCCAATGCCGGCGTGCCCGGCAATCGCGAGTACAACAACGGCTGGCACACGGCGCTCGATTTGAACCATCTCCTGACGGTTTCTGAGATCGTCGCGCGCGCCGCGCTGGCGCGCAAGGAGAGCCGCGGCGCCCATTTCCGCGAAGATTATCCGGCGAAAAGCGATTATTGGGGCGGCCGGAATCTGCGCGAGATCCGGACTCCCGAAGGAGGCGTCGAGGTGCAGGAAGTCCCTGTGAAAGAGATGCCCGCGGAGCTGAACCAGATCATCGAAGAGAACAAATAGGGCGGAGTCACAAGGCAGAATGGCAACGGCAACATTTCGCATTTTTCGCGGCGATCGCGAATCCGGAAAATTTGTCGATTACTCAACTGAAGTCGAAAGCGGCATGGTGGTGCTCGACGCCGTGCATCGCATTCAGGCCGCGCAGGCCAACGATCTGGCCGTGCGATGGAACTGCAAGGCGGGCAAGTGCGGATCCTGCTCGGCCGAAATCAATGGCAAGCCCCGCCTGATGTGCATGACGCGCCTGAGCGAGATTCCTCTCGACCGGCCCGTCACCATCGAGCCGATGCACACCTTTCCGCGCATCAAGGATCTGGTCACCGACGTGAGCTGGAATTATCGCGTCAAGCCGCGCATCGCGAAGTTCCAGCCGCGCACCCCCGATGCCGCCGACGGCACCTGGCGCGTCCAGCAGGCCGACATCGATCGGGTGCAGGAGTTTCGCAAGTGCATCGAATGCTATCTCTGCCAGGACGTCTGCCACGTGCTTCGCGAGCATCATCTCCATGACAAGTTCATCGGGCCGCGATTCCTGGTCTACGCCGCCGCGCTCGAAATGAATCCGCTCGACACCGCGGATCGCCTCGCCGATCTGCGCGACAATTGCGGCATCGGATACTGCAACATCACCAAATGCTGCACCAAAGTCTGTCCAGAGGAAATTCACATCACCGACAATGCGATCATTCCGCTCAAGGAGCGCGTGGTCGACGAATTCTACGATCCGTTACGCCGTCTCTTTAAAATATTCAAGTAGGAGGGCTCTGAATGTTCGAGCTAAAGCCGATCTCCCGCGAAGCCATTCCGGAAGCGCTTCAGAAAGCGGAACGCTACCGGCTCCTGAGCGAACCCTGGCAGGCGGAAAGCATCTGCCAGGACGTTTTGCGTATCGAACCGGCCAATCAGGCGGCGCTGGTGATGCTGCTGCTCAGCCTCACCGATCAGTTCGGCCACGGCGTGTCCGCCGCCGCCGCGCGCGATGTTGTGCAGCGCATTGACGGCCAGTACGAACGCGCCTACTACGCCGGAATCGTCTGCGAGCGTTGGGCCGGCGCGCTGCTCCGCAAGGGATCGCCCGGCGCCGGATTCAACGCCTATCAGTCCCTCCGCGAAGCGATGACGCATTATGAGCACGCGGAATCCTTGCGTCCGGCCGGAAATGACGACGCGCTTCTGCGCTGGAACACCTGCGCCCGCATTCTGATGCGCAACAAGGAGCTTCGCCCGCGGGGCGAGGAAGCTTTCGAACCGGCATTCGAGGACTGACATCCGGCGTCCGCCTTAACACGAGTCAGACAAAATACCGGTACCCGGCTTATGGAGTCATACTGTGCCCTTGCCGATGATTCCTGGGTATGCGCCAGGATGTCGTCAGAGGCGTCAGGCTCGGAGCGATTCTACTCGCCGGATTGTTGGCCGGAGTCGCATCTTATCGCGTGCTGCACTCGCTGGTGCCGTCCGTCGAGCAAACTGGTCCGCCGCCGGCCGCCGATGTTCGCTCGGTTCCTGAACCCGCAGATACGCCTGTAGTGCCCGACGCGCCCCTGCCGGATTCTGCGCCCGTCGT
>DATHCE010000256.1:0-10302 GCA_035319685.1 Bryobacteraceae bacterium
CGATGAATCAGATTACGATTCAACTTGCTCCGGACAATGCGACGGGCCTGCCGTTTTCGCAGGCGCCGGTCGAGGACGACGGGAGCTTCACCGTAAAATCCGTCCTGCCCGCACAGTGGCGGGTTCACGCGAATGGCCCCGTGTTCCTCAAATCGGCGTGGATGGGAACGGACGAAATTGCCGGTCAACTGTTGGATCTGACCGCGGGCACGGCCGCGCCGCTGCGCATCGTGGTGAGCGACAACATGGCAACGATTCAAGGGACCGGGCCGGCGAACGGGCAAATCGCTTTGGAGCACGTCGAGGGACAGGGGGTCAACGATATGGTTACGGGCATCGATCCAAGCGGGCACTATTCGTTTAGCCGCGTTGCGCCCGGCAAATACCGGCTTGCGGTCGGAGGCACGTCCACCTTCGACGACGCCGCGCCGGATGTGGTAAAAGAGATCACCGTTCAAGAAGGCGAAACGGCGACCGTCGATTTCAAAAATTAGCGTCCGACGACGACGATTTGAAAACTGTCCGGGACCGCTTGCGGCCGCCCCTTCTTACCATCTTTGCTCTCAGCCGGCGCAGCAAACTCCGCGGTGGGCAGGTACAGCTTGTGCGCTTTCTGATCCGCAGCGATGGTGCGTGCGCCGCGTTGGGTCGGAATAGTCGCGATCACGTCGAATTTGCCGCCCGCCTCGCCGACCATCGTGATGGTCCCGTCCTGTCCGTTGGCGCTGAACGCGTAGCCGTCGTCGAATGCGACGCCGTCGGGTCCGCCGCCGATCGCGGGCGTCGCCAGAACTTTACCCGCCGCCGGATCGCTGATCACCATCAGGTGGTTTTCGCAAACCGAAAAAAGCCTCGCGGATTTCGGATCGATGGCGAGGCCGCTGGGACTGTCGCAGGGAGCGATCGAGTAGCGCTTCGAGACCAACGCATTTTTCGCGTCGACCTCGATGATCTCGTTTTTGTCCTCGATGTTCGCGAAAACGTGGCCTTTGCCGTCCACCTGCGAAAATTCAGGCTTGCCGCCGACCGGAATCGATGCCGTGATCACCTCGCCGGTTTTCGCGTCGATGGCGGTCGAATCTTTGCTGCGCCCGTTGAAGGTGAACACGCGATGCGTCACCGGCTCATAAATGATCGAGTCGGGATTCTGGCCCGTCTTCACTTTGCTGAGAACTTTGAGCGAGTTGAGGTCGAACACGGTGACGTCGTTATCGCCGCCGTCGCTCGTGAACCCCTTGCCGAGATCACTGGCGATCGCGATTCCGTGCACGCCGTTGGTACCGGGAATCGTACCGATCACTTTGTCGGAATTGGTATCGATGACCTCGGTCTGCGTGCCGTGCGAGACATACAGGCGATGGCTGGCGCTGTCGAGATAACAATAATCCCAGCGGGTTCCGCCGCCGACCTTGATTTTCGTGATCACTTTGTAAGTGGGTGCGGCAACGGCCGCCGTCGCCAGAATCAATACCAGAAACGTTCTCATTCCGTGCACTCCTTCTTTAACGCCCATCGAGTGTAGCGAATCTAACTGAGGATTGCCTTAAGAGGCCATGGCCTTAAGAAACGGGGGACATCGCCCGCCTGGGCGCGTCCTGGCGCGCAGGAAACGCGACGCGGAACGTGCTCCCGGAGCCTTCCCTGCTGCGTACGTTAATTTCGGCGTGATGCGCGCGCACGATTTTTTCGGCGAGCGCGAGACCCAGACCGTGGCCTCCGTCGTTTCTCGAAGGATCGGCCTGATAAAAGCGCTGGAAAATATGCGGAAGATCGGTTTCGCGAATGCCGCAGCCGAAATCCTCGATCTCGACGCCGATAAAAGAGCCGCCGGTTTCGATACGCACGATCACCTCGGCGCCGTCGCGCGAATACTTGAGCGCGTTATCGAGCAGCACCAGAAACAGGCGGTGCAAGCCCGCGGGATGGCCGGAAATGACGGCCGGATGGTCGCCCAACCCGGTCCGGATCTTTAGTCCGCGCACTTCCGCCACAGCTCGCATTTCCGATGCGACGTCGCGCAAGACTTCGCGCAAATCGAGCGCGTCCAGCGGCATTCCGGTAAGCTGCGCATCGCCGCGGGCGAGCGTCAACAGATCCTCCACCAATTGCGTCATCCGCCCGGCTTCCGCGGAAATTTCCTCCAGCGAGGCGCGATAGGATTCGGCGGGACGCGTCCGGCGCAGCGCCAGGTCCGCCGTGGTACGGATCACCGCCAGCGGCGTTCGCAGTTCGTGCGAAGCATCGGCGACAAACTGAGAAAGGGTCTTCACCGCCGTTTCCAAACGCGCGAGCATCCCGTTCAGTACTTCGGTCAAGCTCGCGATTTCATCGCCGGTGGCCGTGACCGGAAGGCGGTCCGACAAATTTTCGATGCTGATGCGCCGGGCCGACGCAGTGATGTCCTCGACCGGCCGCAGGGCGCGTCCGCTGAGCCACGCGCCTCCGAGACACGCGATCGCGATGACCACGGGAAGAAAACTCCACAACAGAATCCGCAGCAGTTCGAGCGTGTGGAGCACTTCGCGAACCGAAACGCCGACTTCCAAATCGTATTTCGCGCCCCTGTAGGTAAACTGGCGGCGCAGCGTGCGTAGATTCTCAGCTTCCGCAGCCGCATCGGTAGCGATAGCCGGATAATGAAACCGGAATCCGTCCGAGCCGCGCAGATCCACGGAACTGGCCGGTGGCAAGGCTTGGCAGAATTCCTCCAGCTCGTCGCGAAGAGGCGCGCCAGTCGCCTCCGCCGCTTCCGCTTGAAAATAATTTTCAAACCGGCTCGCGCTGCCTTGAAGGCCGCGATCGATCTCGCCGATCAACCGGTCGCGTAGAGAAAGCCAGATCAGCCCGCCGAACAAGCCGAGCCCGGCGGTCAGGATCGCCGCGTACCAGAAAGTCAAACGGAAACGGATGGAACGTATTTTCATGAAACGCAGCCTCACGATTCCGGCTCCCGCATCATGTATCCGTAGCCGCGCAGCGTGTGGATCAGCTTCGGTTCGCGCGTGTCGATTTTCAAGCGGAGTTGGCGTAGGAACACCTCGACGGTGTTTTCGCTGACTTCGGCGCTGAATCCCCAGACCGATTCGAGGATCGCGTCGCGGCTGACGGCGCGGCCCGCGTTCCGCATCAGCAGCTCCAGCAGACTATACTCGCGCGGCGTCAGGTTCAACACGGCAGCGCCGCGCGTGACGCGCCGGCTGGCAGGATCGAGCGTCACGTCGGCGATTTTGAGCAGTGTGGGACGCGGGATCGCGCCGCGCCGGCTCACGGCCCGCAACCGGGCGAGAAGAATGTCGATCGTGAACGGCTTGGTGAGATAATCGTCGGCGCCGGAATCGAGCCCATGAACGATATCGGCGGCGGCATCCCGCGCGGTCAGCATCAGGATCGGCGTCTGGTTCCGCGATTCGCGCAGCTTGCGGGCCACCGCCATGCCGTCCATCCGCGGCAGCATCACATCCAGCACGATCACGTCAAACGGCGAGCCCCGCGCGATATCGAATCCTTCGCGCCCGTCGCGCGCGACCACCACCTGGTGCCCTTCTTCGAGCAAGGTCCGCTCCAGCAGTTCGGCCATGCGCCGCTCGTCTTCGACGACCAGAATCTGCATCTGATGACGATCCTAACAGGGAAAGCTGAGGGATCGCTGTGCCAGCCCGATTTCAGCGTTTCCTCAGCATCGCGTGCTTCACTATTAGGTGGTCCACGATTAGATTGATGATGGCACGAATACTTGTCCTGCTCGGCGCGTGCGCCCTGAGCGGGCTTTCTCAGGCGCCGCCGCCGGCGATTAATCTTCAAGACGCGATCGCCCGCGCCAAACAATATGGCGGGCAGATTCAAAGCGCGAATCTCGCGGTTCTTCAGGCGCGGGAGGATACCGCGCAGGTGCGGGCGGCGCGGCTGCCGCAAGTGAACGCGCTCAATCAATACATCAATACGCAGGGCAACGGGACTCCGTCGGGTGTGTTCGTCGCCAATGACGGTGTACACGTGTACAACGAACAGGCCGTGGTTCACCAAGAGGTTCTGTCTTTGGTCCGGCATGGCGAGATGAATCGCGCACTGGCGGCGGAGGCCATCGCGCAAGCCAGGGTGCAGGTGGCCGCGCGAGGCTTGAATGCCACCGTGATCCAAAATTACTACGCGATTGTCGGCGCGCAGCGCAGGTTGAAAAACGTGCGGACCAGTGTTCAGGAGGCCGGACGATTTCTCGACATCACCCAGAAGCAGGAACAAGGCGGCGAGGCCGCCCATGCCGACGTCATCAAGGCGCAGATCGATCTCGCGCAGCGCCAGCGCGATTTCGAGGAGGCGCAGGCCGCGATCGAAAAGGCCAAGATCGCGCTCGGCGTTTTCATTTTTCCGAATTTCAGCGCCGACTTTTCCGTGGTCGACGACCTCGAGCAGCCTGCTCCGCTTCCGCCGCTCGAACAAGCGCAGGCGCAGGCGACGGCGTCGAGTCCCGATCTGAAGGCCGCCCAGGCCGGCATCCAGGAAGCGGGTCTTGAAGCCGCTGTGGCTCGCTATCAATACCTGCCGTCGTTCGGTCTCGATTTTTTCTACGGCATCGACGCGAACCAGTTCGCGATCACGTCTCACGAGACGCAGGATACGGGCCGCAGCACGCTGCCGAATTACCAGGTGGCCACGCGCCATAATCTCGGCTACGTCGCGCAGGCCACGCTGAATATTCCGGTGTGGAATTGGGGCGCGACCCGCAGCAAGGTCAGGCAGGCGGAGCTGAAACGCGACCAGGCGCAGATCGATCTGACGCTCGCGCAGCGCACCCTTCTAGGGAATCTGGCTGCGGCGTACGCGGAAGCGCAGGCGGCCGGGGCGCAGCTCGATTCGCTGCACGGCTCCCTGGATCTGACCGCGGAGAGCCTTCGTCTGACGCTGCTCCGCTATCAGGCCGGAGAATCGACGGCGCTCGAAGTGGTGGACGCGCAGAACACGCTGACGGGTGCGCGCAATGCCTACGACGACGGGCTGGCGCGCTATCGCATCGCGATCGCCACTCTCCAAACACTCACGGGGACCTTATGATGGATTCACGCTCGGCAACTCGCGCCGCCGTTCTCATTTTTTTGATCGCGCTGCTCGCCTCGTGCGGGAAGAAAAAAGAGGGCGAAGAGGCCGGCGGAGAAAACGAGGCGCCGACGCCGGTGACCGTCGAGAACGCGGTGCTGGGGGCGATCGATCACGTGGTCGCCGCCGACGCGGTTCTCTACCCGATCAACCAGGCGAACGTTACGGCGAAAATCAGCTCTCCGGTGAAGCGCGTGATGGTCAATCGGGGCGACCACGTTCGCGCGGGACAGGTGCTGGTGGAACTCGAAAGCGGCGACCTCGCGGCATTGGCCAACGAGAGCAAGAGCCAGTATGAACAGGCCGAAGCCGCGTATCAACTGTTGACCGGCGCCACCGTTCACGAAGATAAAACCAAAGGGCAAGCCGACGTTCAATCGGCCCAGCAGACGTTCGACGCGGCCAGAAAAGTTTACGAGAGCCGCGTCGCGCTGCAGAAAGAAGGAGCGCTGGCGCAGAAACTCGTGGATGATGCGAAAGTCGCGATGGTGCAGGCGCAAAGCCAGCTCGAAACGTCCGAGCGTCATTTGCAGGCGCTCGATAACGTGAGCCAGCGCGAAGCGATCCGCGGGGCGGAGGCGCAGGTGAACGCGGCCAAGGCGCATTTCGAAAACGCGAGCGTGCAAGTTTCCTACGCGAAGCTCCTCAGCCCGATCAGCGGCATCGTCGCGGACCGTCCGGTGTATCCGGGCGAGATGCCGGCGAGCGGCACGCCGCTGGTTTCGATCGTCGACATTTCGCAGGTGGTCGCGCGCGCCAATGTGCCGGTGAAAGAAGCCGGCTCCATCAAGGTCGGGAGGCCGGCGCGAATCAGCGGGCCCGAAGGCGATATCCCCGGCAAGGTCACGGTGGTGAGTCCGGCGGTCGATCCCAACACCACCACGGTCGAAGTGTGGGTGCAGGCCCCGAATCCGGAGGAACGCCTGAAACCCGGCGCGACGGTTCACGTCGCGATCATCGCGGAGACCATCCAGAACACGATGGTGGCGCCGGTGTCGGCGCTGCTGAATTCGGATGAGGGCGGAGAGAAAGTGATGGTGGTGACCGCGGACAACGTCGCTCACGAACGCAAGGTCTCGGTGGGTGTGCGCCAGGGAGATCGAGTGCAGATTCTCGGCGGTCTTCAGGAAGGCGATCAAGTGGTGACCTCGGGCGGCCTCGGCCTCGACGATAAGGCCAAGGTCAAGATTCAGGCGGCGAAGACGGATGAAGACGAGGACGAAGACCAGGATGAAGATCAAAAATCCGACGAGGCCAAGCCCGCCGGCGCCAAGGCCAAGGACGCGAAGAAATGAGCGATGTGCCGGCACCCGACGTGACGGTCACCGCTCCGGCGGAACACTGGACCGCGCGATTTTCGCGGCCTATCATTTTCGTCATCCTCACGTTGATCGCGATGGGCGTGTATCTTGCGTTCAACATTCCGGTCGCGGTGTTTCCGTCGACTGATTTTCCGCGCATCGTGGTCGGGGTCGATAACGGCGTCGCGCCGATCAATCAAATGGAGGTCGGCGTCACCCGGCCCATCGAAGAAGCGATGAACAGCGTGCCCGGCCTGGAGCAGGTACGCTCGATTACCAGCCGTGGGTCGGCGGAAATCAACCTGTTTTTCAACTGGAATGTGGATATGATCCAGACGCTCCAGTACGCCAACGCGGCGCTGGCTCGCGTGCAGCCGACGCTACCGCCGACCGCGAAATTAACCGCCAACCGGCTCACGTTCGCTGCGCTGATGCCGATTCTGGCGTTCGGCCTCACTTCGGATACGATGCCGCAATCCGAGCTCTGGGAGTTGGCCAATTACACCCTCAAGCCGCGCCTGAATCGCGTTACCGGCGTATCCATGGTGGTGCTGCAAGGCGGTGCGGTGCCGGAATTTCAGATCGAGCCGGATCCGGCCAAGCTCGCTGAGGCGCAAGTGACCGTGCCCGGCATTCTGGACGCGGTCGCGCGCAGCAACATGATCGATTCGCCGGGGCTCATCGAAAACAATCATGAGCTTGCATTGACGCTGGTCACCGGCCAAGCCAAGGATCTGTCCGGGATCGGGAACATTGTGGTGCGGACCACGCCGAACGGAGTGCCGGTGCGCGTCGGCGACATCGCCGCGGTGCGGCCTTCGGTGATGCCCGTGTATACGATCGTCACCGCCAACGGCAAGCCAGGCGTGCTGCTGAATATTTTCCGCCAGCCCGAGGGGAACACCGTTGCCGTGGCCGATGCGGTGAGCCGGGAACTGGACCAGATTCGCCGGACGCTTCCCGGCGGCGTGAAATTGCAAACCTTCTACGACCAGTCGATTCTGGTGCGCGATTCGATCGCGAGCGTTCGCGACGCGATTCTCATCGGCCTGGTGCTGGCGGCGATCATTCTGGTCTTGTTCCTCCGCGATTGGGGCAGCTCGATCGTCGCAGCGCTGGTGATTCCCGCGACCATCGCGATTACGCTGATCGCGCTGCGCTGGATGGGCCAGAGTTTCAACCTGATGACGCTCGGCGGACTGGCCGCGGCGGTGGGGCTGGTGATCGACGACGCGATCGTGGTTGTCGAGAATATCGTTCTGCATCGCGATTCGGGCCAGAGCCGCGCGGAAGCGATCCGCAGCGCTCTGCGCGAAATTCGCGTGCCGCTGGTCGGGTCCACGGTAACGCCGATCGTGGTTTTTCTCCCGCTGATCACGATCACCGGCGTTACGGGAACCTTTTTTCGAGCCTTGGCCGTCACGGTGGGAACGGCGCTGCTGACATCGCTCGCGCTGGCGCTGACGTGGACCCCGACGCTCAGTCATTATTTCCTGCGCTCGCGCGGAGCGGGAGGCGCGGCCGCGCATGACCGCGCCGCGACCACCGGCATCATGGGCCGGATCACGCGCCTGTATGAGCGCACCTTGCGATTCGTGCTCGACCATCCGCTGGCGCTCGGGGCCGCGTGCCTGCTGCTGATCGCGGGATCGTTTTTCTGCTATCAGGCGCTCGGCAGCGATCTGCTTCCGGAAATGGACGAGGGCGGATTCATTCTCGATTACCTCATGCCCGCGGGCTCGTCTCTCGGCGATACGAATCAGGTATTGTTGGGCGTCGAAAAAATTCTCGCGGCAACACCGGAAGTGGAGAGCACATCGCGAAGAACCGGCCTGCAACTCGGTTTGGCGGCGGTTACCGAGGCCAACACCGGGGATTTTTCGGTGAAGCTCAAACGCGATCGCGACCGCTCCATCGATGAGATCATTTCCGATGTCCGCGCCAAGGTGACCAAGAAGTATCCGCAGCTCGACGTCGAATTCGTTCAGGTTTTGCAAGACATGATCGGCGATTTGACCAACTCGCCCGAGCCGATGGAGATCAAGCTGTTCTCGCAAGACCCGGCGCTGCTCAAACAGTGGGGTCCCAAGATCGCGGAGAAGCTGAAAAAGGTCAAAGGCGTGGTCGACTTGAAGGACGGCATCGAAAACATCGTCAGCGGACCGGCCATCGTGATGAACGTGGACCCGGTGGTCGCCGCGCGCGCCGGATTTTCGCCGCAGGAAATCGAACTGGACGCCAGCGCGATTCTGCAAGGCGAGCCGGCGACAACGCCGGTGGTCCTGAATGACCGGGCCTACACGATCCGCGTCCGCTTTCCGGAGAGCACGCGCGCGACGCTCGATCAGATCCGCAATACGATCATCACCAGCAGTTCGACCGGGAAAACAGCGTCGCTCGGCTCGCTCGCTTCCTTTGAAGACGAAGCGGGCCAGACCGAGATTCGCCGCGAGAACCTGCAACGCAACATCGCGGTGACCGGCCGGTTTGAAGGCCTGAGCCTCGGCGAAGGAATGCAACTGGTGCAGAAGACCGTCGCCGATCTGAACGTTCCGCCGTCGATTCGCGTGGTTTATGGCGGACTCTACGAGGAACAGCAAAAGTCGTTCCGCGATCTGCTCTTCGTGCTCGCGATGGCGGTGGTGCTGGTGTTCACCGTGCTGCTGTTCGAATTTCGCGCGTTCGCCGCGCCGCTCGCGATTCTCGCCTCGGCGCTGCTCGCGACCTCGGGCGTGTTCCTCGCGCTGCTGGTCACCGGCACGACGTTCAACATTTCGTCGTTCATGGGATTGATTATGGTGATCGGCATCGTCGCGAAGAACGGAATTTTGCTGCTCGACGCCGATCAGCGTTTTCAGGCCGAAGGATTGTCGCCGCACGATGCGATGCTCGAAGCGGGCGCGCGCCGTCTGCGCCCCATCCTGATGACGGCCATCGCGACCATCGCGGGCATGATCCCGCTCTCGCTCGCCATCGGCCAGGGCTCGCAGATGCTGCAACCGCTGGCGATCGCGGTGATCGGGGGACTGCTTGCGTCGATGATCCTGTCGCTGGTGGTGACGCCCGCGGTTAACTTTTATTTAAGCCCTCACGGCCGCGGCGGCAGCGCCCACACGAAATTCTCCGCCTGATCTGTCGGTACTGCCCGAGCCATTCGATGACGCTTTCGTAATAGCGGATGCTATTCAGGGGAGTGATGGGCCGTATTCTCTCACGAACGCGTGGCCCATCACAGGGTGATCGGCCCGAGCGTCAGTGTTTGACCACGGTCAACTCGACCTTTGACGGATATTCGGCGGAGTGGTGCACCTGATTGTGCGCTACCACGCCTTTCACTTCGTCGTAGTTGTTGCCGCCGGTGTTGAGATTCCGGTCGAAGCGCGGGAAATTGCTGCTGGACACTTCGATGCGCACGCGATGGCCCGCCGGGAAGTAATTGCTGGTGGTCATCGGCGAGAGCGCGACCTTGTAAACCTTGCCGGGCTCCATCATCACCGCGGGCTTGTCGTAACCGTCGCGATAGCGCGCGCGCTGGATGGTCTCGTCCAGATTGTACGCGGTGCCGTCGGGATACACGTCGATCAACTTCACGGTGAAGTCGGTGTCTTTCGCGTCCGAAGAAACATACAGCGTCGCGGTGATCGGTCCGCTGACCTCGATTCCCTCGGTCAATACCTCCGATGAATACACCAGAATGTCGTTGCGAGCTTCCATCTTGCGCTGATCGAACGCGCCGCCGGTCACCGCGTTGCCGGTGCAGCACACGTTGCCGCCATAGGACGGCACCGGATTCATTGGATCGTAGGTGAATCCGTCGGGATGATCCGAAGAAGGCGAGGACGCGTTCAAGCTGCCGTCGCCGATCAGGCTGTTGGCTTGTCCGGCGCTTGAAAGGAACAGCGTCATCGGC
>DATHCE010000257.1:0-7211 GCA_035319685.1 Bryobacteraceae bacterium
GGAATATCATCCGGGGAGTTAGAGAATGCGATCCGCTACGATTCTGATCGCCGCGGTCGCGATGCTAGCGCTGAGGCGACCGGCGCCGGGGCAATCTCCGGGGCAAGCGCGTCCGGCGCCGTCCGATGTGCGAGCGATCGCGGAGCAGGGGTACATCTTCGCGTATCCGCTGGTGCTCATGGAGCTGACGCGGCGCAACTCGATTCAATACCAGACCCAGGGCGCGGCGGAGATGAATCACTTCACGCACCTGAGACAGTTCCCGGACGACCGGTTTCGCCAAGTGATCCGGCCGAACGCCGATACGCTGTATTCGTCCGCGTGGCTGGATCTTTCGAAGGAGCCAGTGCTGCTCCACGTTCAGGATACACACGGCCGGTATTACTTAATGCAGCTCATGGATGCGTGGACGGAGACCGTTTCCGTTCCCGGCAAGCGCACCACGGGAACCGGGGAAGGTTGGTTTGCGATCGCCGGGCCGGGATGGAAGGGCACGCTCGCGGCCCATGTTCAAAGAATCGATTGCCCGACCGACATCGCGTGGCTGCTGGGCCGGACCCAAACCAATGGGGTGGCAGATTATCCGACGGTGCACGCGCTTCAGGACGGCTACATACTGATGCCCCTGAGCCGCTTTCCGGACGGACCCGAGCCGATGAAGCCGCCGGCGGAACGTCCCGACATGACCGGATTCGTTCGTCCGCCGGAGCAGGCGCAGCGGATGAGCGCGGTCGAGTTTTTCACTCTGTTCGCCGGGTTGCTGGTGAAAAATCCTGCGCACTCCGGCGATGAACCGATGATGGAGCAGCTCAAGCGAATCGGGATCGTGCCGGGAAAATTCGATCCGTCCGCGCTCGGGCCGGAGGGTCTGAAGGCGATGGAAGAGGGCGCGGCGTCGGCGTCGGCGCGATTGAATTCTCTCGATGGCCGGAACGGCAAGCCGGGTCCGACGGGATGGACGGGCGGATCGGGATTCGTTGGCCGGTATGGAACCAATTATGCGAGCCGCGCCGCGGTGGCACGCACCGGTCTGGGCGCGAATCCTCCGGAAGACGCGACCTATCTGCACTGCCATCAGGACGCGGAAGGGAAATCGCTCGAAGGCTCGAACCATTACAGGATTCATTTCGCCAAGGACCAGATTCCGCCGGTGAAGGCGTTCTGGTCGCTCACGGTTTACGACGAGCAGGGATACTTTACGGCGAACGCGATCCATCGATTTGCGATCGGGGATCGCGATGCGCTGAAGTTCAACGCCGATGGATCGCTGGACATCGATCTTCAGCACGCATCGCCCGGCGAGGCAAAGGCGAGCAACTGGCTGCCCGTGCCGGACGAGCCTTTCAACATCAGCCTGAGGCTATATTGGCCCGGAGACGCGATCCTCGATGGCCGGTGGACGCCTCCGCCCGTGGTGCGGGAACCGTAGCCGCCGAAGCTACTGCTGCCGGTTCTGCTGGGTCTGCTGCGCCGGCCGGTTCGGACGCTCCTCTCGCTTCATCAGGAATTGCACCAGAGCGGGGCGCTCCTCGGGATCAATTTTGCCATTGTGATTCCGGTCGAACGCATTCAGCAGCATGGTCAACGGCATGGCGGCCTCCGGACCGATCGCCTGGGCATCGATGCCGTTCGCCAGCATGTCGGCGACGAACTCCGCACGCGTTCCGCGCCGGAACTCGGATACGTCGGCGGGGCTCGGGAGCGTCAGGGAGACGAACGCGAAAGCCATCTCGTTGGTGGTCTCTTCGCCGAATTTGACCGCGCGCGGCGGACTGCTCGGGTTGTGCGGATTTGCGGCGGAATTGTCGTAGGTATACTGCATTTCGAGGCGCGTGCCTTTCGGTAATTTCACCGCGCTCTTATAGCGGTAGGCGCCCTGCCAGTTGAAATCCCAATCCTCGATCCAGATCAGCGGGGTCACGGTTCCATCGGGAAGGTGCGCGTCCACCTTCATGTCCTTGCACAGATAGTGCGCGTGGGGAAAAATCGCAATCGCCTCGGTGTCCATGGGCAGCGTGCCCGACGCCTTTACGACGTAATGCGAATCGCCGGCGGGAATATCGATCTTCAGGTTGCCGAGCACGAACAACGTGAGTCCCTTGGTGGGAGGGTCCTTTGCAAACGTCAGCCCGACGGTGGATTGATCCTGCTCCACCTTGCCATCCAGGTGATAGTGGATCTGCATGACCAGGTCGGCGCCCTTTTTGATCTCGTGCGCGACGCCCGGCGGCGCATCTGCGGGCGTAGCTCCGGGAGCCCATCCGCCCAGCGATCCGGTGATATCGAGCCCCGGTCCGCCGACGCAGGAATAGCCCTGTCCGGGGACTTTCTCGCGGCGCCGGGCCTCGCCGGTGGTATCGAGGAACAGAAGCGCGTGATGCACGACCTTCGGATTGCCGGCGCGGAACTCGACCTTCTTCACGTATTCATCCTGAGTGGCATTCAACGGAATCACGAAGCACTGGAATTGATCGTGACCCTCGGCGGGGATGGTGTACGGCTGGGTCATCTCGAACACCTGATCGGGTTGGCCGCCGAGCCAGCCGTCGGGGAATTTCGGCGGGACGGGTTTGTCGGCGGCATCGCCTTCCGGAGCGCCATGCGCCGCCCAATCGCGGATGGTCGCGATCTGCTGTTCGGTGAGCCGGCGCACGTCCTGAAAATCGCCGTAACCCTGGGTCGCTTTCCACGGCGGCATGACCCGGGCCTGGGTGATGTCCGCGATCTGGCGCGCGCGCTTGGCCGCATCGTGATAGGTGAGCAGCGCGAACGGCGCGACTTCACCGGGCCGATGGCAATTCGAGCAGTTCTTATATAGGATCGGCGCAATGTCCCGATTAAAGGTCGGCACCGCCGGGGATTTCGTCGCGTCCGCCGCCGAAACCAAGCCGGCCATTGTCAGAACGGCGAATGCCATGGTCGAAAATCGCATGTGTTCTACCCTTTCGTGAGCCTTTCCCGTTCTTTCTTAGCCTTCCCGTTACTGTAAACCCGGGATCGCGCAACCGAGCGTTGGCGTAACGGGATGCGGCACGGCTTTGCCCTGCAAAATGTCGTCCAGCGCTTCCTGTAGATCGTTTTCCGTCGGCTCGAAGCGCGTCTGGCCGAGTGCCACGAAGCGATTGTCGACCCGCCCGCGATACAGCTCAAGTCCTTCGCGATCGAGGATCACCACTTCCGGCGTGGATCGTGCGCCGGTTTCGCGCGCCAGCGTCTGATGCGGATCGAGCAGCGCGGGGAAGGGCGTTTGAAAATCGGAGTCGTGTTTGTGCACCGTGGCAGCGGTTTCCTGCGGGTCCGAATACACGTTGAAGAATTCGATGCCGCGCGGCGAATACTCGCGATACAAGCGCGCGAGCACCGGCGCGTAGGTGTTGGAGTTGGGACAATCGGTGGCGACAAAAACGAAGACCGTCAATTTTTGGCGGCTCAACCCGGCGGCGGTATGGGTAACTCCGTTGGAGTCCTGGAGCGAAAAGTTTATGGAGCCCGCGCATGCGCAGCCGACGACCAGGAGCGGCAGGCACCAGCGGACGGGAAGCCTCAATGATATAGATTCAATCGACACTTTCCTGCCTGTATTTTACACATTTTGGCGCGCGAATTCGAACCGGCCAAACGGATTCGTGGTATCATCGCCACTTCAAGTTAGGAGAGACCCGCAGAAAGGCAAGGACGGTGCTTCAGATCGCTTTTGATCCGGCGAACAACCCGCTCAATAACAACGAGTGGTCGTTCCCGCTGTTTGAATGTATTCACATCGCGACGTTCGCGATGTCGATCGGCACGATCGCGCTGGTCGATTTTCGCATGCTGGGCGTGGCCATGCGGCGCCAGACGGTCGCGCAGCTGCTGAAGGAAACTTCCCTGTGGACTTTGGCCGGCCTGGTGATCGTCATCACGTCGGGCCTGGTCATTTTCACCACCGACCCGCTGCGCTACTACTACAATTGGTCCTTCCGTTACAAATGCATCGCGCTGACGGTCGCGGTAATTTACAACTACACGATTCATCGCAAAGTCGCGCTGTCGAATCCATCGCCGCTGGTGGGGGGATTGGTGGCTTGCGTTTCCCTGCTGCTGTGGGTTTCGATCGTGTTTGCCGGCCTGTTTTACGCTTTTACTTAAGAGAAGAAAATTCTAAACATGTCTCCAGCGGAAATTAGTCAAGCGATTCAGGACACCGCGTTTTTTACGGCCATGCGGGAGTCGATGCTGGTCTACCCGATTGTGATGTCGACGCATCTCACCTCGATCGCCATTTTCGGCGGCCTGATCCTGATGACGGATCTGCGCATTCTGGGCCTGGCGCTGAAAAGCGTCCCGATCTCCGATATCGTGCGCCAGACGCGGATCTGGAAGCGGATCGGCTTCGTGATCATGATCACGTGCGGCATTCTGCTCGCGGGGTCGAAGTTCTCGAGCTATTACAACAACCCGTATTTCCTGATCAAAATGACCCTGCTCGCGCTGGTGGGCGTCCATGCGCTGGCGTTTCACAAGAGCGTCTATGCCAATCCGGCGAAACTCGATGAACTTCCCGCAGTTCCCCGAATTGCCAAGGCGGCCGCCTGGCTGTCGATCGTGCTGTGGGTCGGAATCCTCTCGTGCGGGCGCTGGATCGCTTACTGGGAACCGGCGACGCCGGCGGCAACCGCGTCCATCTCAGTCGCGAGACCCGTCAGATAGATCCCGGGGCCGCGGCCTGCTGCGCCTTGGGCACGATGCTGCGCGAAACCTGCATCGCCATGACGACGCTGGCCGCCAAAGCCGCGGCGCCGATCGTCACATGCCCGACCGTGACCAGCAAAAAAGCGAACGTACCGGCGGCGTTCAGAACCAGCATCAGAAACGCCGCGATGCCAAAGCAGACTTGTGCCAGTACGATCGAGATGAGCGTGATGGCGGCGTTGCGCATGGATGCGGGCTTGGAAAAATTTTGCAACACCACGGCAGAGACGATCAGCGTCAGCAGGGCGACCACCATCGCACCGGCCATGTGCGGCATGATGCCGATGGCCTGATGCCGGTAGGCCGAACCGAGCACGATTTGAACCAAGACGACGGGCGGGGCCGCCACGGCAAGCGGCCTTAGGAATGACCAGCCGGCGTCGTCGACCAGCTCCGGCTCGCGATTCCAGCCCGCCGAAGTGATCACGGCGATGACGATCACGACCGAAAGGAAAAAGTGCGCGAGCAAGGCGTGGAAAATTCCGAGCGCGGGGGAAAGCGGCGCGCCCCGCAATCCCAGCGCCGCGTCCAGGGCGAGCGTGGCGAATCCGGTCCATGCCAAGGCTCGTATCCGCGCGGCGTTGGCGATAAACGACGTCCAAATCGCGGCGCCAAGCGCCAGAACAGCGAGCGCGATCGAAAGCACCTGATGCGGCATCTGATCGATCCCGGATGCGGCCGTTTGATTTTGCTGCGCCACGACCTCGGTGCTGGTGATGTAGGCTCCGGAGACGATCACAATCAGGGCAAGCACGGCGAGCGCCAGCGCACAACGATGCAGCCCGGAATAAGAGCGATTCATTCGCGTCAGACCACCTCGTAGTTCCCCATCATACTCATGTCCTCGTGTTCGAGATTATGGCAATGAAAAACGTAGCGGCCCCGATATCCCGCAAATCGAACCAGAATGTTCGCGGTTTGTCCGGGACCGAGATCGACGGTGTCTTTCCATCCCGCATCATAAGGACCGGGCCTTCCGCTGTGCGAGAGAACCTGGAAATGAACCAGATGAAGGTGCAGGGGATGGTTGAAATCGGTTTGGAGGCGCCAGATTTCGGTGGTATCGAGCTTGGGGCGCGCGTCCATTCGCGTGGGATCGTAGGGTTTGCCGTTGATGAACCAGCTATGGGTCGAGCGCTGGTAGCTGAAATCGAAAACGCGAGTGGTGACGGCATCCTCGGGCCTGGGGAACGCGACATCGGAGAGCTTCGATGGAATACTGCTCTCGTCGCGTTCGGCGCGCACGACGTCGAATCGCATGATCTGTCCCGCGGGTCCGCTGTCCGCGTTGTTTCGCAGGGTGACCTTCGATCCCACCGGGAACTTTGAGAAATCGACGATCACGTCGAAGCGCTCCGCGGGAACGATCCTGAGCGCCTGATGAGAAACCGGCGCTTCAAGCAAACCCCCGTCGCTGCCGATCTGCACGAACGAGGTTGCGCCCCGGGGCAGGGGATCGAGCTGCAATTCATACCGGCGGGCGTTCGAGGCATTCAAGATTCGAAAACGGTATTTCACGCCGGCGACCTGGAGCCGCGGCCACGGCGCGCCGTTTACCAGGATCACGTCGCCGAGCGCGCCGCCCATGTATCGCGGGTCGACGCCCGGCGTGTCGCGCAATGACGGATCGAGCGACGGATACCGGAACGATCCGTCGCGGTCGAACGAACGGTCGCAGATCACCAGCGGAATTTCCTTGTCGGCGCGCGGCAGAGGCAGACGCTGTTCTTCGGCGTCGCGAAGGATGTAGAGACCCGCGAGGCCTCGCCAGACCTGCGGAGCGGTGAAATCCATGCGATGGTCGTGATACCAGAGGGTCGCGGCGCGTTGATCGTTGGCGTAGACGTATTCGCGCTCGCCTTCGGCGATCCGGGCCATCGGATCGTGCATGTGCGAGTGCGGAAAACCGCCGATGGGCAAAATCAGATCGGTGGGATATCCGTCGCTTTCGGGCGCGGTCCGTCCACCGTGCAGGTGATTGACGATCGGGACGCTCAGAGCATTGCGAAGCCGCAAAGAGACGCGCCGGCCGGTGCGAGCCTCGATGGTCGGGCCCGGAAAAATTCCGTCGTAACCCCAGATCGCGGTGTCGAGGCCGGAGAGAATTCGCGCGTTCGCGGGCCGCACCGTCACGTCATAGTAATCGGCGTCAGGATCGGTGCGAACGGGTTTGAGAACCGGAATCGCCGGCAGAGGGATCTGAAATGGCTCCGGCAGCGGCGCGAGGCTTGGCAGGATTCGGGATTCAGGCCGCGCGCAGCTCGAAGGCAATAGCAGGCCGGCGCCGGACAGGCCGGCGTATCGCAGAATTTCGCGACGGCTGTAGTTCATTTCTTCAAGCCGGCGACAGGCTGGCGCCTCATGAAAACCGAAATAGTCTGCCAGGTGACCGCGGCAAAAACAATGACGCCGAGGGGAACGTGCACGTTGAGAAATCGTCCGTAGCCGGTGCCGATCTGCAAGCCCTCACAGAGAAGCAC
>DATHCE010000258.1:0-5738 GCA_035319685.1 Bryobacteraceae bacterium
GCCTTCGTGTACACGTACGTGATCGAGCGGCCGGCGAAGAAGAATCGCAGCGAATCTCCCGGCTGGTTGGAATACGTAATGGATGCGCCCGAGGCCTGTTTGAACTGCGGATCGTGCATCCAGGCGCCGGTGTATTCGATCTTCGGATTGACGTCGTCGTAGCTGCCGGCGGGCGCGGGCGAAGTGTCGCGCGCCTTGGCGACGGGCTGGTCGAGCAGGATGCGCAGAGCATAACGCCCGCTCTTGGCGCCGCCCGGCGCGGTCCACTCCGCGACAAATCGCTCGACCACGGGATACTCGGTCTCGACCGGAAGCGGAGTAATCAGATGGCGAATCCCGATTTCCCGGAACAGCGCCGCGATTTGTCCGGGATCTTTCGACTCGATCATGCGCTTCCAGAATTTATACGTGTGCCAGGTATCGGAGTAACCGCGCGCGTCCAGTCCCGCGATGACGCCGCCGTGAATGAAGGCGACCGGCTCGCCCGGCGCGGTCCGGTTCAGCAAATCCACCAATTTTCTCTGAGGAGCGGAATATTCGAGATAATCCTCAAATTGCGCTTTCGTGAATAACGCGAAATCCTTGTGATACCAGCCGGAAGCAGGTAAAAACCATAAATTCAAGACAATGAATGCCGCCGATGCGCCGAATAAAAACGGGATTTGAGAATTCATCCACGCGAATCCGATGGCCAGCAGCGGCAGCGCCGGATACACATACCGGATGTTCGGAAGCGTGGCGAACGTGATCAGGGCGCCCACAGCGCCGAGCGCCACGATCACGCGCGGCGCGCGCCGGTCGAGCAGAATCAGCAGCGGAATGGGGAGCACAAAATATTGAAAGCCGAGGCTCCCGCTTTGTCCCTCGAAATATTCGCCGGATCGAAACGCGGCCTCGTAGGGCGCCCTCCAGTCGAGCGATTTCTGATACCGGACGTCTTCGAGCGGGCTCGAGGCATCGAAATAGGGCGATTTGAAGACCTGGTTCGCGAACGGGTACATCGGATTGCGCGACATCCGCCACGCGTTGAGATACGGGGGTGCGGCGAAAACGGCCAGCGCCAGCGCGGCGAACGCGGCGGATCGCCACCGGCCGCGCGCTTTATAGATCGCGACCGCCGCCGCCGGCGCCAAATACGCGCTGGTTCCGATCTTCACGGAAAATGCCGCGCCCAGCAGTAATCCGGCCCACGCCAGTTCTCCGCGCGCGAGCGTGACGGCCGCGCCCAGGATCAGCGCGGCCCAGACATTCTCGACAAATAATGATCCGGTGACGAGTTGGACCAGGGGCGTCGATGCAAACAGCGCCGCCGCGATCGACGCGCCGGCCGGCGATGCATATTGGCGCGAAACCCGGTACACGAGCACGACGATCAGCGCGAGCATCGCGAAGTTCAGCAGGCGCGCGGCGGCCTCGCCGCCCAGAAGATACGCCGCGGTAAACGCCCAATCGCCGCCGGCCGGCATCAGCGCCCAGGTGTATTGCCGGAAATCGAAGGCAAACCGCGCGTGACGGGCCACCATGGCCGGGATCGCCAGGTGCACCGCCAGCCCGTCGGAGCTGACCTCGGGCTTCAACGCGACCAGCCAATGGGCGAGGACGACGTAGAGCGGAATCGCCGCGGCGCGCGGCCACGTGACGCGCCCTGAGAAATCCTCGCGTTTCGCAAAAAAATAGGGGACCGAAAATACAATCGCGTATGTAAATTTATTATTTATGGGGAAATGTGCGGCGATCGAAATCAAAAAGATCCATATGGCCAATCCCATCAGCAGCGCTATCGGCCAGTCGGCTCCGCGGGCCAGCCGGCGGCCCAGAAAAAACGCCGATCCCAGAAAATACAGGACCGCGATGGGGGCCAGGGGATTGAAGAAGCGCCAGCACCACCACATGCTGTACAGGAACACGAACGCGCCCGCGAGCGGCGCGAGCCATGCCGGCCGGAGCCACACGATCAGTCCGGCGGCCGCCCAGAACACTGCCGTATAGCCGAGAAATCGCGCGACGCCTTCGGCGCTCCACAGGTCCTGGAAAAACAGGCGCTCGTGAATCAGACCATACACCGCCGACACGGCCAGCGCGGCGAATGCCCCCACTGCGAAGGCTTGTCTCACCCGCGGTGTCATGCGCGTTTGCGGAACACCATCAGGCGCTGCGTGAACACGATCGGCCACAGGATCTTTTCAAATTCGAGGGTGGCGAAGGGGCTCGCCGCGGCCGTTACCTCGGCGCGATCGAGGGGCCGCTCGTCCGGAAATTTCCATGCGCCCAGCGCTTCAGCGATGGCGCGCGCCGCGCGATACAGCCAGGTCGGCGTCGGAAACGAAAGGACCGCGCATCCGCCGGGCTTCAACAGCGCGAAATGGGACGCGATGGCTTGCCGCGTATCGTCCGCATCGAAGTGTTCGATCAGCCCGACGCTGAACACCGCATCCGCTTCCAGATCGAGGGCCGGCGCGCGGCAATCCTGCTGATGCGCGTTCACGCCGCGGCCGCCGAGCAGCGCAAGTCCATAAGCGTTGGTGTCGATGACATGATATTCGCGCGGCGCCAGATCTTTTCGAATCTTTTCCAAAAAACAGCTATTCGCCCCGCCGAATTCGATTAATTGTTCGATATTTCCGCCGAATTTACGGAGACAAGCGACTAAGACCGCCGCGGTGTACCGTCGCGTCCAGCGCGCCGCGGGCGTGGGCGAGCGGTAATAGCCATCCCAATCGGTGGCGGCCCGGTCATCCTGGCGCACAAACACCCAGTCGCGCTGGATGAGGAAATTCACCAGAAACAGGGCCATTTCGGCCAGGATTTTGGCGGTGAGAACGTCCACAGAGAGCCAGCGCTCGACCAGCGTCAGGAGTTTATAGGACAAAAACCCGCTCGCCGTCACCAGCGCCAGATAGCGAACCAGTGTTGAGCGATGCGGCTCCCTTGAAAGAAATACCGCGCGCCGCGCCAAGGGATAATTCACCAGCACCGCGATGGCGCGGGCCGTCGCCTGGGCGCCCGCCGCCTGGAAACCGCCGCGAATCGCGAGCGAAAAAATGAAATTGTCGAGCACGGCGGTCGCAAGCGACAGCATGGTAAAGCGCGCCAGCACGAATCCGATGCGCATCGAATCGGCCAGCGGATGGAAATGGGAGCTGGGATTGCCGCGTCGATAAATCGTGCGAACCGGCTCCTCGACAATCGGCACCGCCAGGTGCTTGGCCGCCGTGAGCATGTCGATCTCAAACTCGTAACCGGTAGATGTGATGGGGGGTAAAGCGCACACCAGACGCGGCGGAATTCCGCGCAGGCCGGTTTGGGTGTCCTGAAGTTTCTGTCCCATCAGCATTCGGAAGATCAGGCGAGCCATCCGGTTGCCGATCCGGCTGCGCCCGGGAACCGCGCCGTTGAAGCTTCGCGCGCCGAGCACCAGCGCCTCCGGTTCGCGCGCCGACCGTTCCGCCACGCGTACGATGTCGCCCGGATGATGCTGCCCGTCGGCGTCGGCAGTGACCACGCCGCAACCCGGATACGCCGACAGGATGTGCGCCATCCCCGTGCGCAGCGCCGCGCCTTTTCCGCGATTGCGATCGTGCCGCAAGACCGTGGCGCGGCACGCCGCGAAGCGCTCCCGGTAGCCGGCGCCGCTGCCGTCGTCGACGATCACGACGGCTGCGAACACGCCCGCCGGGATCGCGTCCAGCACCTCAACGAGTTCCGGTCCGGGCCGATAGGCCGGGATCAGCAAGACAGTGGACAAGCCCTCAGTATACCGGCAGACTGTTAATCCAGCACGCGCACGAACTCCGCCAGGATGCGGAATCGTTCTTCCTGCGGGTCCAGGTCCCAGCTTTCAAACTCCGGGTTCAACGATTCGAGCGTGATCCGCTCGTGCGACCACGATCCGTCCTCCAGCTTCCGCTTGACGCTGCGATATCGCTTGACCGTGTACCGGTCGTTGGCGCCGCCGCCCGATTGTTCCACCAGCACCAGCCGCCCTTGCCGCGATCCGGCGACGCCGTATCGAAACACGCACAAGCTGCCGTCCGGGATTTTCGGCTCCATCGAGCGGCCGGCGATGCGCGCGGCGAACATGTCGCGCGTGATTTTCAAATCCTCGGGCGCTTCTTCCCATCCCTCCTCGGTGACCTCCCGGTTCTCCAGAAATTTTCCCGCGGCCACGGCCAGCGAATAGCGCGGCAGATGGGTGACAAACTCGCGCACGCTCGCGCGTACGTGTTCCCGGTACAGGCGGCTCAGCGCGCGATCGAAATCCTCCACCATCACCTCGCGCCGGTCCGTAACGAGCAACGCGTTGGAAAGCGTCGCTTCCAGATGATCCATCAGCCGCGCCGCTCCGACTTCGGCCGACCGCGCCGCCAGATCGTTCTCGATCGCGGAAAAAACCTCGGCCTCCTGGGGCGCAATCTCGTTCCAGTCGCGCCGCAGACGGACGTATAACCGGTCCGAAGCGGGATCTTCGAGCAGGATGCCGGCATTCTCCGGCGCCTCCCCCGCGAGCGCCACGGCCAGCACCGAGAAACGCGCCGAATGGGTAGTCACGACGGGCATCGTTTTTCTGTCGAAAGCAATTTACTGCGCGGGCGACGCGTA
Source organism: Bryobacteraceae bacterium (assembly GCA_035319685.1). Taxonomy (GTDB): domain Bacteria; phylum Acidobacteriota; class Terriglobia; order Bryobacterales; family Bryobacteraceae; genus Palsa-187. The sequence continues at coordinate 4,600 of DATHCE010000258.1, forward strand.
ATATCCCTTCCGCGCCCGCACCTTCACGTTCGCCAGATTCACCCGGACTTCAAGTTTACGGAACTGCCGGACCGGATCGTCGGGCGAAGCGTTCGGAACGTAGCGCAGGATGTACTGGGTGGTCACTTCGCCCACGATGTTGGCCACCGATCCGAAGATCGCGCTCGATACCGCCGCCGCGTAGCCCCCCGTGCCGGGCTGGATCGCGTAATTGCCCTCGTCGCGCGGCTGTGACAGATAGCCGTTAATATCCTTGTACGGATTGCCCAGGGGATATTCGACGCGCCCCCCGGTTTCCTCGCACAACCGCACCAGATCCGGATCGCCCTCGCTGGTGAACCCCGAATTGGTGGTCGAGATGGCATAGATCGTGATCAGGTTGCGCTGCGCCAGTTCCAGCACCTGTTCGAGCGTCTTGGTCGAGTGGTTGTCGTGGCCGTCGCCGATCACGATGATCACGCGCCGCGGTTCCACCGGTTCGCCCTGCACCAGTTTGCGGTTGGTGCACGCGTCGTAAATCGCATCGAACAGCGCCGCGCCGCCGCCCGGTTTCAGGCTGCGGATTTTTTCGACAATCGTATTGGAATCCGAGGTCGTGTCCACCATCAGCTCGGCTTGATCGCTGTAGCCGATCAGGTAGCCTGAAAACCGGCTCTTCATTTCCGGCTTTGCGTCGGGCAGCATCTCGAGCACCATCTCCTCGGCGGCGTTCTGCCAGTTCTTCCACTGGGTGCGGCTGTTGTTGCTCAGATCGATCAGGAACCCGGTCACCACCGGTTGATTCCGCTCCCGGGTGAAGAACTCGATTTTCTGGGGTTTGCCCTGATCGAAGATCTGAAAATCGTTCTGCTCGAGGTTGGAGACGAAGCGTCCTTTTTCATCGGTGACGGTGACCGGCACGACGACTTCGTTGACCTGTACCCGGATGGGCTGCTGCTGTCCGAAGCCCTGCATCACCAGCAGCGAGACGGCCAGGAGGAAGCAAACCGAGACCCGGAAAACCATAAAACGCCTGGAAACGATTATAACCGACCTTCGCGCCCGTCCAAGGGAAAGGTAGTGCGATTATCGCACTACCAAGGGAAAAAAGGGAGGGCGCAAGGGTCACGAGTCCAGCCGCTCCCAGGCCTGTTTTTCGA
>DATHCE010000259.1:0-2159 GCA_035319685.1 Bryobacteraceae bacterium
CGAACGGGAATGGTGCAATACAGATCGAGGTGAGCGACCCCGCCGGTCCAATCCCGCCCGAGATAGTGGCTCGCATTTTCGAGCCCCTGTTTACCAGCAAGCCGGCTGGAAGCGGACTGGGGCTCGCGATCGCGCGCAACATCGCTCGGGCACATGGCGGCGACGTCGTACTCAGGACCAACGAACCCGGACGGGTATGCTTTTCGATGCAGATTCCGGTGCGTACTACCGATCCGCAGAATGGAAACTCCCATGAGTAAAATATTGCTCGTAGATGACGAACCGCACATGCGGCGCATCCTGGTGTCCAATCTGAGACAGGAACGCCAGGAGATCGTGGAGGCGGCCAGCGTCAGCGCCGCGCGCCGCGCTTTGGCCGAGGATGCATTTGACGCGGTGATAACCGATCAAAAGATGGGCGATGGCGAAGGTCTGGATGTCCTCGCGGCTGCGCATGAGGCGGATCCCGCTCTCTCAGTCGTCTTCTTGACCGCGTTTGCGACCATAGAGCTCGCGGTCGAAAGCATGCGACGCGGTGCGTTCGACTTCATCACCAAGCCCTTTGTGCCCGAAGTCCTATTAGCGTCAGCAGTCCGCGCCATAGAGCACACCCGGCTCTTGCACGAGAACGGAAGGCTCCGCGAGGCGGTCATACGCCTTGAGGGTTCCTCGGAGATCATGGGATCGAGCCCGACGATTCATGAGCTGCGCGAAAAGATCGCCCGTGTCGCGCGGACCAACGCCACGGTCCTCATCACGGGCGAGACGGGGACCGGTAAGGAACTCGTAGCCCGCGCGATTCATCGCAGCAGCAACCGCGCCTCAAAGCCTCTGGTTGCCGTCAACTGCGCGGCGTTTGCCGAGACGCTTCTGGAAAGCGAGCTCTTCGGACACGAGCGTGGAGCATTTACCGGCGCTGACCGCGTGCGCGAGGGCCTGTTCGAGGCCGCCCACGAGGGCACGCTCTTCCTGGACGAGGCAGCCGAGATGTCCATGGCAGCGCAAGCCAAGCTGCTGCGCGTGCTTACCGACGGACTGGTGACCCGAATCGGCTCGACCAAGCCACGCCAGGTGGATGTGCGATTGATTGTCGCGACACATCGCGATTTGAATCAGCGTGTGCATCAGAGTCTCTTTCGGGATGACCTGTATTACAGACTCGCAGTGGTGCCGCTGGTGGTTCCTCCTTTGCGCGAGCGCCGGAAAGACATACCCCAACTTTGCGAACTGTTCCTGGTGCAGGCGGCGCGCGACCTCAAGGTGCCACTGCGGAGGATCAGCACCGCCGCAATCGATGCGCTGATGAGCTACGACTTCCCGGGCAACGTCCGCGAACTCCGAAATCTCATCGAGCGCGCATGTATTCTATCGACTGGTGGCGAAATTGCGCCGGAAAATTTTCCGATGGCACGGCAGACCCGCCTCGCCGTCAGCGTTCGCACGCCGGCCGCACCTACTCCCGACGATCTGGCCGAGATGATGCCCGAGGCACTGGATCTGCGTGCCTTCCTTGCGGCGTTCGAAAAGGCGGTGATTCAACGGGCGCTCAGAGCCACGAGCGGCGCGCAGGCCGAGGCTGCACGAAGGCTTGGCCTCTCACGAAGCGATGTCTCCTACAAGTTGGGAAAGCACAACATCAAAAGCGCTTCCCAATGATAGGTAACGCGCCACGGCAGAGCTTTGCCCGCACTTAAACTAGACTTTGTATCTTGGAGGAGAACTTTCAGCAGCAATGAGCAATGATACGCAACTTCCCCTGATGCGGTCGATCGGTCGCGCACTACCGCAAAACTACTACCCGCAGGAAACGATCTCCGCGGCGCTGTGGAGTGAATGGGGCGGCAGCGAAGAAAGCCAAGCTCGCTTCGAGCGGATTCATCGGTCGGTCGCTGTCCGCGGACGTCATCTAGCGCTCCCGATGGAAGGCTATCGCGCACTCGATTCGTTCTCGAAAATGAACGGCAAGTGGATCGAACGCGCGACCGATCTCGGCAAAGAAGCCATCGAATCCGCGCTCTGCCAGGCCAGCCTCGCACCCACCGTTATCGATCACATCTTCTTCACGACGGTTACGGGTATCGCGTCTCCCAGCATCGACGCCAAGCTGATCAACCGGATGTCGATGCGATCAGATATAAAGCGGACCCCAATTTTCGGGC
>DATHCE010000260.1:0-9097 GCA_035319685.1 Bryobacteraceae bacterium
CCGAAAAAACCGTGCCTCCGGAGTGGACCGGCAAAATTCTGCACGCGCGGCTCGAAGTCGGCGCCTGGATCGTGATGGGTTCCGACCCTCCGCCCGGCCATTATCAAACTCCCGCCGGCATGTCGCTCAGCTTACTGTTGACCGATTATGAGCAGGCCGAGAAAATCTTCCATGCGCTCGCCGAAAATGGAGCCATCCGCATGCCCTTTCAGAAACCCTTCTGGTCGAAAGGCTACGGCCAGTTGATCGACCAGTTCCAGGTTCCCTGGATGATCAACGTCGATTAGCGGCCGTGTCGCGGGCCAATCGACGCGTTTCGAACCGTTACAATAGATCGTTCCGATGCCCATCGATTGGTTCCCGCTCTGGCTCAGCCTGCGCGTGGCGGTCCTCTCTACCGCGATCGCGCTCGGCGCCGGATTGTGGATCGCCTACCTTCTCGCCAATCGCAATTTCCGCGGCAAAGACGCGCTCGACGCGGCTGTCACCCTGCCGTTGGTGCTTCCGCCGACCGTGCTCGGATATTATCTGCTCGTGCTGATTGGACGGGCCAGCCCGTTCGGCCGGTTGTGGGAGGAAATTTTCGGCGCGCCGCTCGTGTTCACCTGGAAAGCGGCCGTGATCGCGGCGCTTCTCCACTCGTTTCCGCTGCTGGTGAAATCCGCGCGAGCCGCGCTCGAAAGCGTCGACCGGAGCTATGAGCGCGCCGCCAGAACTCTCGGCGCATCGGAATGGAAACTGTTCTGGCGCATCACCCTGCCGCTCGCCTGGCGGTCGATTTTCGCCGCTACCGCGCTCGCCTTCGCCCGATCGCTCGGCGAATTCGGAGTTACGCTGATGGTTGCCGGCAACATTCCGGGGCGCACGCAAACCCTCGCCGTAGCGATCTACGACGCCGTCGAATCGAGCAACGGCGCCATGGCGCGAACCATGGTGCTCATCATCTCCGCCGTCGCCTTGTTAATTCTCACCATCGCCAATCGCCTGGGACCGCGATGATTCACTTGCGGATCCGGAAAACATTTCCCGCCCGTCCTGATTCGGCCGGATTTTCACTCGACGTGGAATTTCAGGCTGCTTCCGGCGTCACGGTCTTGTTCGGACCGAGCGGCTCCGGCAAGACCCTGACGCTCGATTCCATCGCCGGATTCGCGCGTCCCGACGAAGGCCGTATCCTGATCGACGACGACCTCCTGTTCGACGGCGCCACCGGCGTGCATCTTCCTCCCCAGGCGCGCAACTGCGGTTACGTGTTTCAGAATTATGCGCTGTTCCCGCACATGACCCTGCGCGAAAATCTCCAGTTCGCCGCCGAGCGCCGCCCGCGCCTGGAGCGCTATCGCCGCGTGAACGAAATGCTGGAGCGCTTCAAGATCGCCGACGCCGCCGGGCGCAAACCCCATCAGGTATCGGGCGGCCAGCGCCAGCGCTGCTCCATCGCCCGCGCGCTGATCGGCGCGCCGAAAGTGCTGCTTCTCGATGAACCCGCGCAGGGTCTCGACGCGCCGTTGCGTGTCGAGTTGTACGAAATCCTGCGCCAAGTCCGCTCCGATTTCAAAACGCCGGTGCTGTTGGTGACGCACGACCTCGACGAATGCTTCGAGCTCGCGGACGAGATGCTGGTCGTGCACGCCGGAAAAATCATCCAGAGCGGCACGCCCAAAAAAATTCTGGATTCGCCGGCGAGCATCGAGGTCGCGCGCCTGCTCGGCCGGTTCAATCTGATCGCCGGAGAAATTCGCACGCTCGATCCCGGCCGCAAAACCAGCCGCCTCAAGATCGCCGAGTTCGAGCTTGACGGTCCGTATTTCCCCGGGCGGTTGAAAGGCGATCGCGTCACGATTTGCGTTCGCCCCGAACAGCTCAAGGCTCTGCCGCGCGATGGACGCCCCGGCCCGAACCAGATTCCGGCGGAACTCAAGCGCGCCGTTGAAAAATCGCAGTCGGTGCGCCTGGAATTTTCCGGAGGCATCGACGTCGAAATGCCGCGCGCCGAATACGAGCTGCAACGCGACACCCAACAATGGGCCGTCGAGTTTCCGCGCGATTCGCTCAGGGTTCTATAGCGCCGAGCCCGGCCTTCTTCAACTCCGCGTTCAGCGCCGGAATATCCTTCGACTTCGTCGCATTCCATTTCGCGAGTTTCCCATCGAGCGATTTCCGCAGTTCCGCGACCGCCGCCGCGGCCTGCACCGTCGGAGTTTGATCCGATTCCGCGACGATCTCGAGGATCTGCGACAACTCGGCGTTCAGCCGCGACAAGGTATCGCCGCCTGCCGCGCCGCCGCGACCGCGCCCGCCGCCGCCCGCGCCTTCGATCGCTGCTAACTTCTGATCCAGATCCGCAATTCCGTTCGCGACCGCCGCGCCGTTCTCGCGCCTCTGGCTCAGCTCCGCGCGAACTTTGCGAATCTGCTGGATCGCCGCGTAATCCTCGTTCATCGCCGACCACACTTTCGTCGCCAGCGTGTACTGCTCCATCAATCCGGTCACGCCCGTTTTGTTGCGAGGATCCATTTTTACTGTCAGCATTTGCGTGTACGTCTTCCCATCCACCGTCAGCTTAATGGTGTATGCGCCCGGCATGACCCACGGCCCCAGCGGATACCGCGGCGTGTCGTGATAAATCGCCGAGATCGGATAGGTGTGCGCCAGCGCGTCGGGCGGGCGCAACCGCAGATCCCAAACCCAGCGATGCATTCCCGCTTCGGCCGGCAGCGCTTTCGGCATGCGCACCCAATACGTCGGAACGTTCAGCTCATTTGGATTCACTGCCTCCGGCTTATCATCGCTGGAGTACGTTCGCACCGATTTTCCGAGATGATCGAACACTTCGAGCGTCACCGGCGATGCCGGCGCCGCGCTCAGATAGTAATCGAGGATCGCCCCATCCGGCGGATTTTGTCCGGCCGGGACCTCGGGCGTGAGCGGTGTGTCGGTGTTGCGATCCCGCGCCATCCGGTACGCCACCCGCGGCTGGAACAATCCCGTCGTAAATTCCGGCTTCAACTGTCGCAGCGGAGTCACGTCGTCCAGAATCCAGAACGACCGCCCGTGCGTGCCGATGACCAGATCGTCGCCGTGAATCACCAGGTCGCGAATCGACGTCGCGGGCATGTTTTGCCGCAGCGATTGCCAGTGATCGCCGTCGTTGAAAGAAACATAAACGGCACGTTCTGTTCCGGCGTAAAGCAGCCCCTTGCGCACCGGATCTTCGCGCACCGTGTTGACCGCTTCGTTGTCCGGAATCCCGTCGACCGTCTGTTTCCACGTTTTTCCGCCGTCGTGAGTGCGATAAATGTGCGGATGCAGATCGTCGAGCCGGAACCGGTTGATCGCCGCGTAGACCGTCTCGTTATCGAAGTACGACGCATCGAGCTGCGACACTTTGCTCCACGCCGTCAGATCCGGCGGCGTGATGTTTTTCCAGCTTCGCCCGCCATCGCGCGTGATGTGGATCAACCCGTCGTCGGTTCCCACCCAGATCGTGTTGATGTCCTTGCGGGACGGCGCGATCGCGTAAATCACGCCGCGATGCTTGCCTTTTTCCGGATCGTATTGCGCGAAAATTCCCATGCTCGCCGGCATCTCATACGTCTCGCGCGTCAGATCCGGACTGATCACCGTCCAGCTATGCCCCCCGTTGATCGTCTTGAACAGCACGTTTCCGGCGAGAAACAGCACGTGCGGATCGACGGTCGAAAAAATCAGCGGCATCGTCCGCACCGACCGGTACTTGCCTCCGCCGCGGCCCGCCACCGGCGCGATGTTCTGCACATCGCCGGTCGTCTGGTTGTAGCGCGTCGCCTTGCCGCCGTAAACCATGTTCGGGTCCAAAGGATCGGGCGCGACGTAGCCATACTCCTCCACGCCCACCGGATGCCAGTCGCGAAACGTGATCTCTCCGTAATCGCTGCGGCTCGCGATCGCGATCGATCCGCTTTCCTGTTGCCCGCCGTATACCCAATACGGAAACCGGTTGTCGGTGATCACGTGATAAAACTGCGCGGTCGGCTGGTTGTACCAGCTGCTCCACGTCTTTCCGCCGTTCACCGAAATCGTCGCGCCCTGATCCACGCCCAGCGCGATAATCTCCGGATTGTTCGGATTGATCCAGATCGACTGATAATCGTCGCCTCCCGGCGCGCCCTTGATCGCGGTGAACGTCTCGCCGCCGTCCGTCGATTTGTAGGTTGACGTGTTGGCGACATACACGACATTCGGATTGCGCGGATCCACTTTGATCGAGCTGGTGTCGCCGCCTCGGCCGATCACGCGCGCTTCGTTGCTCACGCGCTGCCAATTTTCGCCGCCGTCGTCCGATCGATAGAATCCGCCCTCCCGCGTCGCCTCGACGCGCGCATACATTCTTCGCGGATTGCTGGGCGAGATGCCGATGCTCATCGGCCCCAGTCCGTCTTCAAACGTCGGCAGGCCTAGGATCAGTTGCCGCCAGTCGCTTCCTCCATCATTCGAAACAAAAATCCCGCTGCCGGGACCATTCGCGCTCGCCTCCCACGGATACTGCCGCGCCGCCCACATCACCGCGTACACTTTTCGCGGATTCGACGGATCGAACATCACGTCGCGCGCGCCGGTGTTCTGGTCGTTGTACAGGACCTTGTTCCACGTCGCGCCTCCGTCGGTCGAGCGAAACACGCCGCGCTCCTCGTTCGGTCCATAGGGATGTCCCAGCACCGCCGCGAACACGCGATTCGGATCGCGCGGATCGATCGCGATGCCGCCGATCTGTTGTCCGTCGCGCAGCCCCAGATGCGTCCACGTCTTGCCGGCGTCGGTCGATTTATAAATCCCGTCGCCGGTCGAAAGATCGGGCCGCTGCAATCCTTCGCCGCTGCCCACATAAATAATGTTGGGATCAGACGGCGCCACCGCGACCACGCCGATCGATCCGGTCGGCTGATCGTCAAAAATCGGCTGCCAGGTGGCTCCGAAATCGGTCGATTTCCACACTCCTCCGTCATTGACGCCCATGTAGAACACGTTCGGCTGGCTCGGCACGCCGACCACCGAGGGCGTGCGCCCGCCGCGAAACGGCCCGATCATCCGCCACTTCATTTCAGCGAAAAATGTTTCAGGGATCGGCTGGGCGGAAAGAGCCGTGAGCGAAAACAACAGCAACGCGAATCGGCGCATAGACCAGTTTCACAGATAGCGTAAGGTTCCCACAAATGTTAATCCATCGAAAACACGGTTACAAGTCGCGCGAAACCGGTCTGTGCAAAATCAAGAAATGGTCCAGACCGATACTATCGGCTCCAGTACGACTTTGCGTGAATCTAATGTGGACCTTCGCGCGGTATACCCGCTAGACTGTTCAGGTGGTCTCATCCGCGGATGTAGTGATCATCGGAGGCGGTATCGTCGGCTCCAGCATCGCCTATCACCTCACGCTCGCCGGCTGCCGCAACGTCGTCATTCTCGAACGCGAAGCGCACCAGGGCAAAGGGTCCACCGGAAAAAGCATGGGCGGCGTGCGCGCCCAATTCTCCACCGAGTCGAGCATCCGCATGTCGCTCTACTCGATCCCCTTTTTTCGCGATTTCGAGCAGATCGTCGGCTACCCCTCCGGCTACCGCCCGCAAGGCTATCTGCTCCTCGCAACCGAGGAGCGCCATCTGAACTATCTGCGCGCGAATCACAAATTGCAGACCGCCCTGGGACTCGCCACGGCGCGGATCGTCACGCGCGACGAAATCCTGGCTCTGGTGCCGCAACTTCGCGCCGACGACATCATCGGAGGCAGCTTCTGCTATACCGACGGCTTCGTGGATCCTTACAGCGTAATGACGGGATTTTCGCTGCGCGCCGTCGATCAAGGCGCGACCATCGAGCGCGAAGCGCCGGTCACATCGATCGATATCGATGCCCAAGGCGTCGCGGCCGTGTGCAGTCTGCGCGGAAAAATTTCGACGCGCATGGTCGTCAACGCGAGCGGCGCGTGGTCCGCGCAAACCGCGAAAATGGCTGGCCTCGACCTGCCCGTCGAGCCCTTGCGTCGCATGCTGGTTCCCACCGAGCCGTTCGACAAAATCTCGCACGACGCTCCCATGACTATCGATCTTTCCACTGGCTGGCATTTCCGTCCCGAGGGCCTTGGGCTTCTGATGGCCTGGGCCGATCCCGAGGAAAAACCGGGCTTCAATACCAACTTCGATCGCGCGTTTATCGAAAAAATTCTGACCCGCGGCGTGCACCGCGTGCCGGTGCTCGAAGAAGCGGAAGTGAATCCGTCGCGCGCCTGGGCGGGCCTCTATGAAATGACGCCGGATCATCATCCGATCCTCGGAGCGGCGCCCGGCATTGGCGGATTTTTTCTCGCCAGTGGCTTCAGCGGCCACGGCGTCATGCATTCGCCGGCCACCGGAAAAATTCTCGCCGATCTGATCTTGAAAGGTTCCACCGATCTCATGGACGCACGATTGCTCGATTACGCGCGCTTCGCCGAGGGACGCGAAATTCACGAATCGGCCGTCTTTTAAAAAATGGCGTTTTGAAAAACATGTCTATCTTACAAGGTGTCTTTTCCGTTCTCCCCACTCCCTTTCATTACGACGGCGCGCTCGACATGCACAGCATGCGTCGCGTCGTCGACTTATTTATCAACTGCGGCGTCAGCGGATTGACCGCGCTCGGTGTCACCGGCGAAGTCGCTCGCCTCAGCGAGGCCGAACGCCACGCAGTTCTCGAAACCGTTCTCGATCAAGCCAACGGTCGCGTTCCGGTCGTCGCCGGAACTACCGCGGAAGGCCTGCACACGTGCATCGAATACACGCGCGCCGCAAAACGCGCCGGTGCCGCGGCGGTGATGATCAGTCCGCCGAGAATGGCGAAGCTCAATTCCGAAGCCGTCGTGCACCACTTCAGCGCGGTCGCTAGCGCCATCGATATCGAAATCGTGGTTCAGGATTTCCCGCCCGTCTCCGGCTTCACGATGGAGCCTTCCCTGCTTGCGCGGATCGCCCGGGAAATTCCGAGCGCCCGCACCGTCAAGCTCGAAGATCCGCCGACGCCGTTCAAGACCGCGCGCATTCTCGAAGCCGCCAAAGACAGGCCGATCCGCATCTTCGGCGGACTCGGCGGAGTCTTTCTGCTCGAGGAGCTGATGGCCGGCGCCACCGGCGCGATGACCGGTTTCGCGTACCCTGAAATCCTGGTCGAAATCGTTCATTCTTTCCGCAACGGCGAGGTGGATCACGCCGCCGATGTTTTTTATCGCCACGTCCCGCTGATGCGTTTTGAGTTTCAGGAGGGGATCGGCCAGGCGATTCGCAAGGAAATGCTGAAGCGTCGCGGAGTGCTGGACAGCGCGGCTCTCCGAGCGCCCGGTGCGAAGCTCGACGCGTCGACGATGGTGGCGCTCGATCGCGTCCTCAACTGGATCAAGGAGAATCAGAGCTCATGCATCTCGGCTTAAATAATAAAGTGGCGATGGTCGCCGGCGCGAGCCGCGGCCTGGGGCACGCCGTCGCGCGCACCCTCGCCGTCGAAGGCGCGCTGGTCTCGATGTCCTCGCGCGATGCCGACGCGATTTCCGCCGCCGCGCAAAAAATCCAGAGGGAGACCGGAGGCACCGTGCTCGCCGTCGCCGCCGACGTGCAATCGCCCAAGGACATCGCGCACTGGCATCAAGCTACGCTCGATCGTTTCGAAGGAATCGATCTGCTGTACACCAACTCGGGCGGCCCTCCGCCCGGTGCCACGCTCAGCTTCGACGATGCCGCCTGGCAGCGCGCCTTTGACCTCCTGTTGATGAGCGCGGTTCGCATGATCCGGCTCGCGGTGCCATCGATGGCGATGCGCGGCGGAGGCGCCATCATCCTGCCCACCTCTTCTTCCGTCAAAGAGCCCATCCCGAATCTCGCGCTGTCGAACATTCTGCGCGGCGCAGTCTCGTCGCTCTCGAAAACCCTCGCGATCGAGCTCGCTTCGAAGAAAATTCGCGTCAACCAGCTGGTCCCCGGACGTATCGATACGGATCGCGTGCGCGAGCTCGACGAAGCGAACAGCAAGCGCGCCGGCATCCCCGTCGAAGAGCAGCAGAAGCGCATGGCCGCGGCCATCCCGCTCGCGCGTTACGGCGATCCGCAGGAATTCGCCAACGCCGCCGCGTTCCTGTTTTCCGATGCCGCCTCGTATATCACCGGCGCGACGCTGCAAGTGGACGGCGGCATGCTCCGCGGCGTCGTCTAAGCGCATGCAATTCTCAAGCATGATCACGGCGGTCGACGCGCACGCCTGCGGCGAGCCCGGCCGGGTCATCACCGGCGGCGTTCTCGACGTTCCTGGAAAAACCATGTTCGAGAAGATGCGGTTTCTCGAGTCGAATGCCGACCACATCCGCCTTCGCATGCTGCGCGAGCCTCGCGGCTACCCCGCCGCCAATTGCAATCTGATTCTTCCACCGGCTCACCCCGAAGCCGACGCGGGCTTCGTCATTATGGAACAGGTGGAGTACCCGCCCATGTCGGGGACCAACACCATCTGCGTCGTCACCGTGCTGATCGAAACCGGAATGGTGAAGGCCGTCGAACCCGTCACGCATCTCAAACTCGACACACCTGCCGGATTGATCGCCGTCGAAGCCGACGTTCGAAACGGGAAAGTAATGCGCGTCACATTTCGAAATGTTCCCGCGTTTGCGGTACACCTCGATGCGCAGATCGAAGTGCCGGGCCTGGGCGCCGTCACCGTCGACGTCGCCTACGGCGGCATGTTTTACGTGATCGCCGACGCCGCGCCGTTCGGCCTGCGCCTCACGCCCGATGAAGGCCGCGACATTGTCCGGATCGGCGAAATGATCAAGGCCGCCGCGAGCGAGCAACTCGCCGTGGTGCATCCTGAAAATCCGGACATCCACGGAGTGACCATCGCGCAGCTCTCCGCGCAACCATCGCGCGCCGATGCGCATCGCAAAAACGCGGTGATTGTGTCGACCGGCAAGCTCGATTGGTCGAAGCCGTCCTCGTGGACCGGCGCGCTCGATCGCTCGCCGTGCGGCACCGGAACCTGTGCGAAAATGGCGGTCTTGCACGCCAAAGGGCAACTCGGGTTCGATGAGGATTTCGTTCACGAA
>DATHCE010000261.1:0-2535 GCA_035319685.1 Bryobacteraceae bacterium
GCGAACACATCGTCACGAATATCCGCGTTGATCTTCTTCCGCTCGGGGACCAGCGTTTTCGATCTCAGGCTGGCCGTCGCGGCCGCCATTGCGGTGATCGGCACGAAACCGACCCCGTACGGGCGCAGCTTCGCGAGCAGATCGGGACGTCCGGCCGCGTAGCCGGCGCGGATTCCCGCCATCCCGTACACCTTCGAGAAGGTGCGCAGAACGACGACGTCTTTGTCGGCGGCCACCAGATCCATCGCCGTCGGGGCCGACGAGAAATGGATGTAGGCTTCATCGATCAGCAACACGCAGCCCTTGGGCATATTCGCGAGCGTCCACTCGATGTCTGCGCGCTTGGTAAGCGTTCCGGTCGGGTTGTTCGGGTTGCAGATGTAGATCAGACCGGTGTTCGCGTCCGCGGAAACCATGGCGCGCACGTCATGCGAATAATCCTTGCTCAGAGGGACGTGAATCGCCTTGGCTCCGATGAATTTCGCCGTGCCGGCGCCGGATTCGTACCCCGGGTCTCCCATCACCCACGGCCGCGTGGGCGACGTGTAGGCGCAGGCCATACGATGCAAGGGGTCGCTCGAACCGGCAAAGACCGCAATATAGTCCGGCTTCAGACCTTGGGTCTCCGCAATCGCTTTCGTCATCTCGCCCTGTTCGTTGTGGGGAGAGTAACGGCCGCCAAACTTGGCTACAGCCGATATCGCATCCAGTGCTTCGGGGCATGGCCCGATAGGATTTTCATTCTGATTGATCTTCACCGCGTCGGGCGACATCTCGCCGCGAAGGGCGCGTTGGGCATACGCTGCCTCGTTGTAGAAGGGAAGGGCCGCACCGGCCGCCAGGACACTTGCGATTCGTCCCAATTGCCGGCGAGAAAAGCCGCGCGAAAGAATGCTATCTTCGGCGGCGGTTGAGAGGGCTTGATGCATCGAAGATCTCCTCATTCTCAGGAGAAGTTTAAAGGAAGCGATCGCCAAAGTCAAACGGGCAGTGTCCTCATAGTTGCCTAAAAGCGCACTACCGTCAAACGGGCAGCACAATGCCGCTTCCCGGATGAATCTGCGTGGTACGCTGGGGGGCAAATGAAGGCTTTCCCGGGAATTGTCTATCCTTTGTTGATCGCAGCGGCATCGTGGTGCGCCGAGCCTCCGAAACTGAAGCTCGATCATGAGGTTCAGCCGGTCAAATATGCCGCCGATTTGACTCTGTCTCCGGAATCGTTGACCTTTGAAGGCGCGATCGATATCGATGTAACCCTCGAAAAGCCGGCATCGTTGATCTGGATCAATGCCAAGCAGATCACGGTTCACTCGGCAAGCATCGAAACGGCGGGGAAAAGGCGGCCGGCGGCGATCGTGCCCGGCGGAGACGAGTTTCTAGGCCTGCAATTTGCCGGCGACGTGCCCGCGGGACCCAGCCGCCTGCACATCGACTACTCGGGAAGAGTCAGCCCCAAAAATAGCGAAGGGATTTTTCAGGGGCGCGACGGAAAAAGTCTGTATTTGTTCACGCAATTCGAGGAAACCGATGCGCGCCGCGCCTTTCCGTGTTTCGATCAGCCGGATTTCAAGACTCCCTGGCAGTTGACGCTGCATGTCAAACAGGATGAGAAGGTGTTCGCGAATACGCCGCAAGTTTCCGAGGCGCCGGAGCGCGACGGGATGAAAAGAGTGGTCTTCGCACCCACCAAACCGCTTCCCAGCTACCTGGTGGCCTTCGCCGTCGGGCCGTTCGATGTTGTGGAGGCCGGACCAGCGGGGCGGAATCGCATTCCGGCGCGGGTGATCGCGCCGAAGGGCAAGGGCTTCGAAGCAAAGTACGCGGCGGAAATCACGGCGACGCTGATCGGAAGACTCGAAAATTATTTCGGCATACCGTATCCGTACGAAAAAATGGATCTGGTCGCGATTCCGCTCACGTATGGCTTCGGCGCGATGGAGAACGCGGGCCTGATCACGTTTGAGCAGACCATCATTCTTGCCGATCCGGCGCTGGACACCACCAGTCGCCAGCGGAATTACGCAAGCGTCGCGGCCCACGAGCTGGCGCACCAGTGGTTCGGCGATCTGGTCACGCTTGCCTGGTGGGACGATACGTGGCTGAACGAAGCGTTCGCGACGTGGACGTCCTCGAAAATTCTGGCGGAATGGAAGCCGGAGTGGAACAGCCGGCTGACCGATCTGAGCCCGAAATTCAGCGCGATCAATGAGGACAGCCTGGTGACGACCCGCAAGATCCATCAGCCCATTGAGACCTACGACGATATTTCCAACGCGTTCGATGACATCACGTATGAAAAGGGCGCGGCCGTAATCCGAATGTTTGAAGTGTGGGCCGGCGAGAAGCAATTCCAGGCGGGCGTGCATTCTTATCTCGAACGCTACGCGTATAAGAACGCGCGCATGGACGATTTTCTGGATGCGATCGCCGCGACCGGCCAGCCTCGGCTGACCGCGGCGTTCAAAACATTTCTCGATCAACCTGGCGTGCCGGAAATTTCGATCGAGCTCGATTGCTCGAGTGCGCCGTCGGTCA
>DATHCE010000262.1:0-3545 GCA_035319685.1 Bryobacteraceae bacterium
CGGGAGTCCGGAAAAGTCGCGCAGACCGCGCGTAATTGAGCCAGGAGGGACGGCAAAAGCTCCATCCCAATGGTAGAATCACGTCTTCGCTGATTTGGGAATCCAAAAAATGCCCGGCTCAGCTACTTTGAGAATTGCTGGCTATTGGCGTCGGAACTTGTTTCAACTGGGGGCGCCAGCGCCGCCGACCGTGGCGAGTCCTATGGGCCAAAAGGGTGAATCATTGCATCGCAGCAATTTTCGCGCCCGCTCGTCGCGGTAGGGACATGCGTTCTTCGCACGCCCCCCGCACGTACGGATTTTCCGTGCGGCGACCGGGGTAACCCCGGTCCCCTACCGCGATCGACCGCCGGGGCAGCCGATTGCTTGCTTCCGAAGGTCGGAGCGGCGTCCGACGGCGCTATCCCCTGGCCATCGGGATGGCGTCGGGTTCAATCGCGATCTACACTAAGGGTTCCCACGAAAATAACTGCTCCGAACACAACATGTCCGATGTTGATTTTGTAGGCCGAAGCATGATCGAGGCGAGTCAGTTATTTTCGTGGGCACCCTAAGTATGTATTCACACCGCCTGGCCGACATCCATCCGGCCATATTTCAGGCCGAGCGGTTCAACCGAGTAAGCTCCGGAAATCGTGCTGCTGTTAAACCACGCGCGAAGACCGCACCGAGGGAGAAGTCGTGAAGTCACGCGGTGAAGCTTTGCGCGATTATGTGCTGCGGCGGTTTCTGCTGATGGTCCCGACTTTTATCGGGATCACCTTCGTAACGTTCGCGCTTTGCCAATTCGTTCCCGGCGGCCCGATAGACCAGCTCAAATTGCAGCTCGCCGGCGGCGGTGAAGGCGGAGGCGGCCGTGGCCGCGTTCAACTCGAGATACCGGAAGGACAGCTGAAGCAATTGAAGGAGTATTATGGCTTCGACAAGCCCTTAGCCGTCGCCTATGCCGAATGGATCGGCAAAACCCTCCAGCTCGATCTAGGCCGCTCGTTCCGATACAATGTACCGGTGGCGCGCGTCATCGCGGACCGTCTTCCTGTTTCGATTTATTACGGGTTGGTGACCGCTTTCTTCACCTATGTGATTTGCATTCCGCTCGGCATATTGAAGGCCATCAGGCATCGCACGACTGTCGACAATGCCACGTCGGTGCTGATTTTCGTCGGTTACGCCATACCGGGGTTCGCGCTCGGAGCGGTCCTGGTCAATATATTGGCGGTGCGGTTCCAAATCTTTCCCTTGGGCGGATTCCAGTCCGCCGGCGCGGCCTCGATGCCGTTTATGGCCCGTTTGATCGATATTATCTGGCATTCGGTTCTGCCTCTCATCGCCTACCTCGTGGGGGCCTTCGCCGTCACCACGATGCTGATGAAGAACAGCTTGATGGAGAATATGAGCGCCGATTATGTCAGAACGGCTTTGGCGAAAGGGCTGAGCTGGCGCCGTGCCGTCTTCGTCCACGCACTCAGGAACTCTCTGATCCCCATGGCCACGAGTATAGGAAGCCTGCTCGGCATTTTCGTGACCGGCAGCTTCCTGATCGAGCGGGTGTTTAACATCCAGGGCATCGGGCTGCTGGCCTTTGAGGCCATCCAAACGCGAGACTTTCCCGTGGTCATGGGCATCCTGGTCATAGACAGCGTACTCCTGTTGCTGGGAAACTTGGTTTCGGATTTGGCGGTGGCTTCCGTCGATCCCCGCGTACGATTCGAGTAGCCGGCATGGCCTGGATCAAACTCGATCCCATTGCGCGAAGGCGATTCGCAAGATTCCGCCAGATCAAGCGCGGCTACTACTCTTTCTTGATTCTCGCGGCAGCGATTGTCCTTTCCATATTCGCGCCGTACCTGGCGGAGAGCCGCGCGCTAATGGTCGTCCATCAGGGAAAATTGTTTTTCCCGACCTTCGAATTTCTCGACATGGGCACGTTTGGCCAGACGCCGCCGCCCGGCTGGTCGACCGCCGATCTGGAAACGGAATACCTGCGGCTGCAGCACGAATGGCAGGCCGAGCGCTATTACTACGGCAAGGAAAGCAAAGAGGCAGGCGGCGACGCGCAGAAACTGGCTGCACTGGAGAAAAAATATCCCAACCGCGACAGCTTTGTGGTCATGCCGCTCATTCCGTGGGACCCCTACCGGAACGATTTCTGGTACAACGAAATCCTGCACGACATTCAACCGCTGCTCGACGCCGGCCGGCGCGACGAGGCCGAAAGATTGGCGCGGCGGGACCATCTGGACGAATTGGCGGACGATATCGCCGACGGTGCGATCCGCGATATTCTGGCCGATCCGAAGCGGTCGGCAACCGGCGATCTGGCCGGCCTGGCGCGCGGCGGCACGATGCCCTCGTTGGCCGATCTGGGAAAAGTCCCGCCGACCGGTCCCGACCTGAAGCGGGGTCATTATTTTGGAACCGATTCGCAGGGGCGCGACGTTGCCTCGCGCCTGCTCTACGGGTTCCGCATCTCGATCTTCTTCGCACTGTTTCTAACGCTGTTCGGTCAAGTGATCGGCACGATCGTCGGCAGCCTTCAGGGCTATCTCGGCGGACGCTTCGACATATTCAGCCAGCGCGTCATCGAGGTGCTGATCTCGATCCCGTTCCTCTACGTCGTGATCATTCTGGCGGCGCTGATCGCGCCCACCTTCTGGATGCTGCTCGCCATCTTGGCGATCTTCCAATGGATCTCGATCACCTTCTACATGCGCACCGAAATGTATCGTGAGAAAACGCGGGAATATTGTCTGGCGGCAAAATCCTATGGCGCGTCGCATTTGCGGATCGTGTTCCGCCATCTGCTGCCGAACTGCCTGACGCCGCTGGTGACGTTCACGCCCTTCGCGGTGGTGGCCGCGATCTTCGTGCTGACGTCGCTCGATTACCTAGGCTATGGTTTGCCGGCGCCGACGCCAAGCTGGGGCGAATTGATCGACCAGGCGCTTTTGCCGGAAAATCGCGACAAGCTATGGCTGACCCTGGCGCCGTTTGGGGCGCTTACCGTGACGTTGATGCTCGTGGTGTTCATCGGCGAATCGGTTCGCGAGGCCTTCGATCCCAAGCGGTATGCGAAATACGAGTAGACTCGGGAAAGCGACATGAACACGCTCTTCACGGCAATCGTGGCCGCAGGTTTTCTCACCGCTTCGCAGGTCACGGCCTTCGCCGGTGATGACCCGCCAATCGGCGCGGCGCCGGCCGCGGAGGCGGTCAAGGTTGAGCCGGTGACGCTGCCCGCCGACGTCATTTGGGAGACCAATGAAGACGACCCGCTCATCGGCTCGCCCAAAGCGATCCGCGGAGGGACGCTCAATATGGCCATCGGCGCCTATCCGCTGACGCTCCGCATCATGGGCCCCAACAGCAACGACTCCTTCGCTTCTTGGAACCGGGCATTCTCGATATCATTCACGCTGGTTCAGCGGCATCCCGTCACGGACAAGTACATCCCCATGCTGGCGACCCATTGGTCGATCCAGCAGGACCAGAAGACCATTTATCTCAAGCTGGATCCTGATGTGAAATTTTCCGATGGCCATCCG
>DATHCE010000263.1:0-12873 GCA_035319685.1 Bryobacteraceae bacterium
TCGCGGTCGAGCAGCTTAGCCCCGAGAGCGCCGCCGAAAGCGGGAAGTACGGTGAATAGCAGGAACGTGCTCAACAGCACCGCCGCGATTTTGGCGGGATTCCGCACGACATCGATGACGTGATTCAGATCCGCTTCGTTGTTCCCGTAATCTTTCCACTGATCGCGCATCGCCGAAACCACGTTGGGGTCCGACAGCGCGAACGCGATCAACGTCAGCATCAGCATCGCGATCAGGAATCCGAAAATTCCGCAGATCCAACCGAGATGCGCGCCATTGAGCGCGGTCAGCCGCTGTCCTGTACGACGCCGGTACAGGTAAACCGCAACAAATCCGCCCGCCACCAGCCAGAGCGGCGCTAAAGCCTGCAACACGGCAAGGCGGCCGGTTACGACGGACACCAGCATCGACATCACCGCCACCACCAATCCGATCCGGACCGCGGGTCCGTTGTGAAATCCGATCGGAGGCGGAGCGGACGGCGCCGGAATCGGCGGCGGCGCAACCACCGGCTCGGCTTGCTGCTCCGGCTCGATCAGATCGTCGCGCTGCCGCTTCCCGCATTTATGGCAAAATAACGCATCGGGCGGCAGCACCGCGCCGCATGTGCAACGTTCAGGCACGATTTCAGTTTCCCACGGTTAGCGCACTTTCAAAACATGCCCTCTAAGCTGACCACCGCTTTCCCTATCACCTTCCGGTCCGCCAGGTCGCGCATCCCGCGCGGCGTTTCCTCCAGTGCGTACGTCGCGCCCACCGCCGGACGAATGCTGCCCGCCTCGTACAACTCCATGAGCTTGGGATGCACCGTTGCCGAATACTCCGGATGGCTTTGGACATAACCACCCCACAGAACCCCGACCAGCGAGATGTTTTTTAGGAGCACACGGTTCGCCGCGATCGACGGAATCTTTCCGCTGGCGAATCCGATCACCAGCAGTCGGCCCTCGGGCGCGATGCACCTGGTCGATAAATCGAAAACATCGCCGCCGACCGGATCGTAGATCACGTCCGCGCCGTGGCCGGTAATCTGCTTGACGCGATCGACCCATCCGGCGCCGGAATAATCGAGCGCTTCGTCGGCACCCTGTTGTTTCGCGAATGCGAGCTTGGCTTCGCTTCCCGCCGTCCCAATCACGCGCGCGCCCATCGCTTTCGCAATCTGAATGGCCGACGTGCCGACACCGCTCGCGCCGGCATGCACCAGCACCCATTCGCCCGCGGAGATCCATGTTCGATGGGTGAATGCAAAGTAAGACGTGTGATACGCGATGGGCATCGCTGCCGCTTCTTCAAAGCTCATCTTCGCGGGCATCGGGAACACATTCGAAGCAGGCGCCACCGACACGGCCGCGAATCCGCCGCCATGCGTCATCGCCATCACGCGATCGCCAACTTTCAATGACGCGACGCCCTCCCCGATCGCATCGACGATGCCCGCCACCTCCGCGCCGGGCGTGAACGGAAACGGCGGCTTAACCTGATACTTCCCTTGTACCTGCAAAATGTCGAAAAAATTCAACGCCGCCGCGCGATTTCGAATGCGCACTTGTCCAGGCGCCGGCTCCGGCTCCGGGATTTCTTCGAGCACCATGGTCTCCGGCTCGCTCCAGGCGTGCACTCTCCAGCTCTTCATTGGCCTTCGAACCTCATTTGCCCTTGAATCGAGGTTTTCGTTTTTCGTGAAATGCCGCCGTGCCTTCTTTCACATCTTCGGTGTAATTGGCGACCAGCGTCCCCATCGCGGCGTCTTCGAGCGCGTTGTCGAGATCCATGGTCCGCTGCTTGTACATCATCCGCTTGGTGAGCCGGATCGCGATCGGCGGACCGTCGGCCAGGCGTTCCGCCAGCGCACGGGCCGAAGCCATCAACTCCGCATCGGGCACCACCTCGGTCACCAATCCCAATTCCATCGCCCGGCGGGCCGGATAGATTTCGCTCAGCAGCGACATCTTCAGAGCCCGATCCAGGCCCATCGCGCGCGGAAAAAAATACCCGCCTCCCTCGTCCGGGATCAGCGCGAATTTCAGACTCGTATCGCCCAGCTTCGCGCTCTCGGCAGCAATTCGAAAATCGCACGCGAGCGCGAGCGTCAATCCTCCCGCGACCGCCGCGCCGTTGATCGCCGCGATCACCGGTTTGTCGAAGCGATGGAGGAACCGGATCAGCGCGTGCATGTTTTCGCGCATCTCCAGCATGGATTCCAACCGATGTCCACGGTATCGCGCCGGATATTGAAAATCACGGCTGATGTCGCCGCCGGAACAGAATCCGCGGCCCGCGCCGGTCAAAATCACCGCACGAACGCTGTCGTCGTCGCGTGCATCGGCCAGCGCCGCGAGCATCTCATGCACCATCGTCTCGGAATACGCATTCAGCTTCTCCGGACGATTGAGCGTTATGGTCGCCACAGGCGCGCTCTTGTCCACAATGATTTGAGAAAAGTCCATTACAAGCTCGGCCCCAGCGGCGCGATTCCGCCATCCACCACCAACGTCTCTCCGGTCGTGGACATCGCGTAGGCGGCAAAAAACAGCGCCGCTTCCGCGACATCCCGGCCGGTCGCCAATCTGCGCAAAGGCGTGATCTTCTCCGCTTCCGCAAATGCCGATTCGGGCCAGCCTGCAAATCGCGTCCGCACAAATCCTGGTAGCACGGCGTTGACGCGAATGTCCGGCGCGAGCGCCCGTGCCAGGGATTTCGTCAAGGTGACCAGGCCGCCCTTGGACGCCGCGTACGCCATCGAACTGCCCTGGCCCAGCAACGCCGCCACGGAAGCGATGTTCACAATCGCTGCTCCGCTTTGCTGCTGGAGCGATGGAACAGCCGCGCGCACGCAATAGAATGCGCCCCGCAGATTGGTTTCGAACACGCGATTCCAGATTTCGTCGGTCAGATCCTCCAGCCTGGCATGCGGCACGCGCTGGCTCCATCCGGCATTGTTGATCAAATAATCGAGCCGTCCGAATTCGCGCAGAGTCTCCGCCATCAGCGCGTTGGCTGCTTCCTGTCTCGATATATCCGCGCCGATCGCTACCGCCGTACCGCCGCTCGATCGAATCCCCAGCACGGTCTGTTCCGCCGCTTCGCGCGATTGGTGGTAGTTCACTACCACCCGCGCGCCCTGCCCGGCGAAATGTTCGGCGATGGCCCGGCCGATCCCGGTGCCTCCGCCGGTCACAACGGCCACCCGGTCTTTCACACTCATGTAATCGGTCTCTTTGAAGATGTTATCGTATCCCCGCTTGTGTATGATCGTGGAGAGGACCATGGAGGAACATCAATGACCAAGCAATTGATCGCTGCCCTGAGCCTGAGCGCCACTTTGATATGCGCTGCTGAATCGGATGCTCCGAAGCGTCTCGAATCCGCCGCGGAAACATTTAAGGAAGTGATGGACACCCCGGATAAGAGCATTCCGCAGGACCTGCTGAACAAAGCGCAATGCGTCATCATCATTCCGGGATTGAAGAAAGCCGCGTTCGTGGTCGGCGCCAAATACGGCAGAGGATTCGTCTCGTGTCGCAAGAAGGATGGCGTAGGCTGGTCGGCGCCGGGGTCCGTTCGGGTGGAAGGCGGCAGCTTTGGCCTCCAGCTCGGCGGTGAGGAAACCGACGTGTTCATGCTGGTGATGAATCAGCGCGGCATGAGTCGTCTGCTTTCCACAAAATTCACGCTCGGCGGCGATGCATCGGTCGCGGCCGGCCCCGTGGGACGATCCACGCAGGCCGAAACCGATGCCGCGATGACCGCGGAAATTCTCACCTGGTCGCGTTCGCGCGGCCTGTTTGCGGGAATTTCCCTGAGCGGAGCCACTTTGCGCGAGGATTCCGAGTGGAATCACGATCTCTACGGCCGCGATATTCCGAATCGTGAAATTCTAACTGCGGCAATTCCTCCTCCGCAATCCGCGATGGCGCTCCTCAACGAATTGAACCGCTATTCGAGCCGCAAGTAGCATGCCGGACCCTGACGTTTCCTCGCAAATGCGGGAGGATTGGAACGCGCGCGCCCGCGAGGACGCCGGTTACTACGTCGCCTTCGGGCGCCGCGATTCGAGCGACGCCGAGTTTTTCGCTACCGCAACCGAAGTGATCAACCGGCTGGAGTGGGAGCTTTCCCGCGTGCCGCTCCAGGAGCGCGGCAACTGGCGCGCCCTCGAAATCGGTTGCGGTCCCGGCCGGTTGATGCGTCCCATGAGCCGCCATTTCGTCGAGATTCACGGCGTGGATGTTTCCGACGAAATGATCGGGCTCGCGCGAGAGAAACTGCGCGATGTTCCCAACGCGCACGTGTATGTTACCAACGGGAGCAGCCTCGCGCCCTTCGCGGATGAGTCGTTCGATTTCGTTTACTCCTACGCCGTGTTTCAGCACATTCCCAGCCGCGAAGTGATCTTCGAATATCTCCGCGAGATCCGGCGCGTGCTCCGCACCGGAGGGTTGACGGTGCTCCAGTTCAGCGGGCTCGCCAACCGCCTGGCGGAAGTGGACACCTGGGACGGAGTGCGCTTCACCTCGAACGAGCTGCTTGAATTCGCCGCGAATCAGGATTTTCAAGCGCTTGGTCTCGAAGGCGCCGGAACGCAGTATATGTGGACCACCTGGCGCAAGCAGCCGCGCGGCTGGATCTCGACGCAGGAAAATCGCGACCTCGCCGAGAGCGTACGGATCCGCCGGATCACCAATGCGAACAGTTCGGAGCCGGTCGCGCCGTGCCGCGGCCGCTTCGCGTCCATTTCCATCTGGTGCGAAAATCTTCCGCGCGAGGCCGGTTTGTCGCATCTCCAGGTGACCGTCGGCAGCTCGCTTGGCCACGTGTGCTACATCGGCCCTCCCGACAGCAAAGGGTTGCAGCAAGTCAATGTGATGCTGCCGGAGCTGGAAGCCACCGGCCTGCTGCCCGTCGAGTTGCTTTGGCTCGGCCGGCGCATCTCGCCCGCGGCGACACTGCGCGTGATCCCGCCCGGGCCTTCGGTGCCGCGGGTGCGGTCCATCACCGACGGCGTGAATCTTACGTCGGGAAAGCGAATTGAGACGCGATCGGTAAAAATTGTTTTGGAGGAAATCGCACGCCCGCACGAAATCGAGGCATGGATCGACGGCCATCGCGTCTCCGATATTGAGTTTTTCTGCACCGATCCGCGCCCGCAGCGCTTCGAGGTGAACTTCCGCCTGCCCGAAGAGATCGAGCCGGGCCCGCGCAACATCGAACTGCGCGTCGGACGGCGCAAGCTTCCGCCCATTCCGGTGGAAGTGGTTCCGATGCGGGATGCGTAGCCTTCGCCGGGCGGTCCTCGCCGCGGCAGCGACGATTCTCGGCTGGCAGCTGTTCGTTCCGCCGGTCGTGGGCCTAGCCGATCAGGGCGATTACGCACGCACGATCGGGCGCTTCGGATATGGGCCTGCCGACAAATCGCCGCCTTATTACATCGTGTTTGTCCCCCGCAAATTTGTGCGCGACCCAGGTTTTCGAGTCCCGAACCTGGAGCACGTCGAATCCGAATACCTGTTCGCCGGTGCTGCTGTCTTGCTGAACAAGCTGATTTCGAGAGACGGCACGCTGGATATCGAGGTCATCGGACTGGTTCACGCGCTCGCCTTCCTCGCCGCATTCGCGCGCTTGCTGGCGGTCACCAACGGGCTCCGCGCGGCCCCGTTCGTTTGGATTGCGTCGCTGCTCATCCTTACCGACGTCGGCTATGTCGCGTATTGGAATTCCTTCTATTCCGAACCGGCGTCGTGTATCTTCTTTCTTCTTCTGGTCTCCGAGACGGTCGCGATCGTGCGCAGCGGCGAGAGTTCGACCGCTTCGATCGCGCGCTGGTCGCTTTGGGCGATTTTGTTTGTCGGAGCGAAGTTCCAGAATTTTCCGTTCGCTTTACTGCTCGTTCCGCTCGCTCTGCGATTCGGATGGCAAAGCAGACGTCCTCTGGCCAGGCATGTTTCGATTGCCGGCGCAGGGGCGATCCTGATCGTCGCGCTCTTCAATCTATCCCTGTTTCCCAAGCCGCTGAGGACGGCAAGCACATACAATGCGGTTTTCCTCGGAATCTTGCCTGAATCGAAAACCCCCGGCGCCGATCTCGCGTGGTTCCATCTGGAGCCGCAACTCGTCCGCTATTCCGGCACCGGAGCCTGGAGCCCGGGCACCGCTTTTCCGGATTTGTTCCAACGCGGAATTCTTGGTCGCGAATTGACCCCCGCCTCCGTCGCGCGATTCTGGATTCTTCATCCCACCCGTATCTGGCGGCGGGCCAAAGCGGTCCTGCCCATCGCCTTTTCGCTCCGTCCGGAATGGTGCGGAAATTTCGAGCGCGTGGCCGGCAAACCGCCGGGCGCGAGAAGCATGTCCTTCACTTTATGGAGCATGTTTCACGAGCAAGTCATGAAAAGGATAGGGAAATTCCTTATTGTCTTGCTTTTTTCCTCCCCGATAGCCGCGATCGCGGCCTGGATCGCCCGACCGCGCGACCGTCTTCGCGTCGAATGCGCCGCGGTCCTAAGTGCTTGTTGTCTCATGGGCTTTCTAGTCGCGATTTGTGGGGATGCATGGGATACCGTCAAACACCTGTTCCTGTTCAATTTAATCCTCGATACCACCCTCGTATCCGGGGCAACATTCGTATTATCAGTGATTTATCGCTTTCAATCCCATCCCGGAAACGCCGTGAGCATGGATTTGATACGCAAGGAATAGGGGCTTTGTAAAAGACTGCACTACATATAGATAAAATTGTTGACGAATTCCGAATACTGAGTCATGATTGCCGACAGCGGCTTTGACGGTTTGAAACGGGATTGTCAAAGTCCCTGAATCATTTTCAGGAGGGCCTCAAATGGGACAATTAGGAATGGGTGTTAGCACGAAAATGAAAGATTTGCTGCGTCCGGTGCCGGTCAACGAGAGAATTGGAGTAGAATTCCCTCGCTATTTCACCGCACGGCTCGATACCGGCAAGACTCCTTACGACGAGGTCAAGTGGGAGTTGCGCACCTCCTCCATCGGCAACGACAAAGGAGCGACCATTTTCGAGCAGCGCGATGTGGAAGTGCCCGCCGACTGGTCCCAGACGGCCACCAACATCGTAGTCAGCAAATATTTTTACGGTAAGATCGGATCGCCCGAACGCGAGACCAGCGTCCGCCAGCTGGTCAGCCGCGTGGTCGACTCCATCGCGGATTGGGGCGTGAATCAGCGCTATTTCCGGACGGTTCAGGACGCCGCGAATTTTCGTGACGAGCTCGCGCACCTGATGCTGACACAAAAGGCGTGCTTCAATTCGCCGGTGTGGTTCAACGTGGGCGTGAAGGAGCCGCGCGGCTATGGCTGGTATTACGACGAATCGACCCAGGCGATCAGGAAACTGAACCCCGGCGAGACGCGTCCGCAGTGTTCGGCGTGCTTCATCAATTCGGTGGGCGATACGCTCGAATCGATTCTCGACCTCGCCAAGACCGAGGGCATGTTGTTTAAATGGGGATCGGGAACGGGCACGAATCTTTCGAATCTTCGCGAAGAGGAGGGCCTGCTGTCGGGCGGCGGACGCGCGTCCGGCCCGTTGAGCTTCATGAAAGGGTTCGATGCTTTCGCCGGCGTGATCAAGAGCGGCGGCAAAACGCGACGAGCCGCCAAAATGGTGATCCTCAACTCGGACCACCCCGACATCGAAAAATTTATCTGGTGTAAGGCGAAGGAAGAAAAGAAAGCGCACACGTTGATTGACGCGGGCTACGATTCGTCGCTTGACGGCGAAGCCTACGGCTCGGTCTTTTTCCAGAACGCGAACAACAGCGTGCGCGCGACCGACGAGTTCATGGAAGCCGTGCTGGCCGGCGCCGACTGGTGGACCAAATCGCGTCTCGCCGATCAACCCGTGAAGCGGTATTGGGCCCGCGACCTGATGCGCCAGATCGCCGAAGCGACGCATCAGTGCGGCGATCCCGGCATGCAGTTCGACACGACCATCAACAAGTGGCATACCTCGAAGAACACGGCGCGCATTAACGCGTCGAATCCGTGCTCGGAATATATGTTCCTCGACGATTCGGCCTGCAACCTGGCGTCGCTGAACCTAATGAAGTTCGTCGGCCCCAACGGGCAGTTCGACGTCGAGGCGTATCGCCACGCGGTCGACACCGTGATTCTGGCGCAGGAGATCATCGTCGATAACGCGGCCTATCCCACCGAGAAGATCGCCAAAAACTCGCACGATTTCCGCCCGCTGGGTCTTGGTTACGCGAATCTCGGCGCGCTGCTGATGTCGATGGGTATCCCCTACGATAGTGATCACGGCCGCGACTGGGCCGCTGCGCTCACCGCGATCATGTGCGGCCAGGCGTATCTCACCAGCGCGCGCATCGCCGCCGATGCCACCGGTCCCTGCGAAGGCTACGCGATCAACGAGGAGCCGTTCCTCGAAGTGATCCGCATGCATCGCGATTCCACCATCCGTATCGACAGCCGAAGAGTGCCGGACGCACTCTATCAAAACGCCAAGCGATGCTGGGAAGAAGCCTACGAACTCGGCCGCCATGCCGGCTTCCGCAACGCGCAGACCACGGTGATCGCGCCCACGGGCACCATCGGATTCATGATGGATTGCGACACCACCGGCATCGAACCCGATCTCGCGTTAGTGAAGTACAAGAAACTGGTCGGCGGCGGCGTTATCAAAATCGTCAACAATACGGTTCCCGCCGCGTTGAACAAACTTGGCTACACGCCGGACCAGGTGAACAAAATCGTCGATCACATCGATTCTACCGGCACCATCGAAGGCGCACCGTTTCTAAAGGACGAGCATCTTGCGGTTTTCGATTGCAGCTTCCGCCCGCAGAACGGATCGCGGTCGATCCACTACATGGGTCACGTGCGGATGATGGCCGCGGTCCAGCCGTTTATTTCCGGGGCGATTTCGAAGACCATCAACATGCCTGAGGAATCGACGGCCGACGACATCATGAACGCCTATATCGAGAGCTGGAAGCTCGGGTTGAAGGCGGTTGCGATTTACCGGGATAATTCAAAGCGGGTGCAGCCGCTGAGCAGCGGAACATCGAAGGGCGCTAAAGAGGCGACCGGCATGAAGACGGAAGTTAAGACAGAAATCAAGATCGAAGAGAAGATCGTCTACCGTCCCATCCGCAGAAAACTGGACGACACGCGCGCCTCGATCACGCACAAGTTCTCGATCGGCGGCCACGAAGGTTATATCACGGTCGGCTTGTATGACGAAGGGACTCCGGGCGAACTGTTCATCCGGATGGCGAAAGAGGGCTCGACCATTTCGGGCTTGATGGACTCGTTCGCGACCGCGGTAAGCCTGGCTCTGCAATACGGCGTGCCGCTGAAATTCCTGGTCGATAAATTCAGCCACGTACGATTCGAGCCGAGCGGCTGGACGGGAAATCCGCAGATCCCGTATGCGAAGTCGATCATGGATTATATTTTCCGCTGGCTGGGGACCAGGTTTTTAGGTCCGGAATACGCGGGCGGGGAAGCCGGCGACACTCCAAAGCTGCAAGTGACGGAACCGAATCCGCAACAGGCGTTGCCCTTCCCAACGGTAGCCGCGGACGCCCCGACATGCTCGGAATGCGGCGGCTTGATGACGCGGAACGGGTCGTGCTACAAGTGCGAGAACTGCGGGGGAACGAGCGGGTGTAGCTAGTGTGCCGTCCTGCAAATAGCGGGCGACACGGCACCACGACTCTGTTTGCGGCGCTCGAGGTCCTAGCCGGAAAAGTGATCGGCGACGGCTATAAGCGTCTTCATCGGAGGAAAAAGGTAACCCTTCCGGTTGCATTGCGGCGTCTAGGCGGGCGGGATTATAATACGTCTCGATGGCACAACGGTGCCCCGAGTGTCACACCGTCTGCGCTGACGGGCTTGGCCGCTGCGTAGCCTGCGGTTGCCGGTTGTCGGGCGAGAAGCTACGCAAACGGTGGGAAGACGCGATCCTCCCGTATGCCGTGATCGGACTCGTCGTCGCCGTGGCATGGTATCTTTTCCACCGGTGGCGAGGCTAGCCTCGCGGAGCGCCGGATTCAGGACCCAAGGTGTTGGCACTGACCTCAGCTAGTTTTTTCTTAGCTTCGCCCGGCTCGCCGTGTTCTTTAAGGGACTACGCACCGCATCCCGAATGCGAAAGTTCTTCGCTCCGGATCTACGGCGACGCGTTTCGAGACTCGCAGACCCTCCGGATATGTATTCCATGATCCGCCGCGCACCACGCGTCGATCGCCGAGTTGACCCAGGGTCCACTCGGCGGCGTTGCCGCTCATTTGATGCAGCCCGAAGCCGTTCGGACGAAAATTCATGATCGCGACGGTCCCTTCCGGCCCTCCGTCGCCCGCAAAGTGCGCGTCCGATGGCGTGATCTGATCGCCGGTCGGGAACACCTGGCCCTGCACTCCACCCCTCGCCGCATATTCCCATTCTTCCTCGGACGGCAACCGTCCTCCGGCCCAGCTACAGAAATCCGCGGCTTCTTGCCAGGTGACCTGCACCATCGGGTGATCCTGCCCGCTCCAGTTAGGATCGAAGGACGGCGCCGGAGGCATGGAACGGTTCGTCGCGCGCGCGAAATTGCTATACGCCGCGACGCTCGCCTCGGTTTGCCCCATCCAGAAGCCCTGGCGAATGGCGACTTCGCGCGCGGGTTTCTCCGCCGGTTCGCAAGCGTGGTCGCCCGCGACGCAACCCGCGATTAAAGATCCGGGGGGAATCCACAAGTAAGCCTGATGGTCTTTCGCGTTCTGCCAGACCTGCGCCAGCAAAGGGTTCGAAGGCGGCCCCGATTCCGCAGCGGCAGGAGCCGTCGCCGGGAGCGACACGCGTGATTCGGTCCCGGAAGCCGCCGGCGCTGCCGTCGACTCGGTTGGTGACGCCGCGGGTGGCGAAGTCCGCGGTCGCGTGAAATAAAACGTCGCGCCGATAATCGCCGCGCTGATCGCGGCAAACGCGCCGACGATCGGCAGGTAGCGGCGCAGCGCCGGCGCCATCGCGGAAACGCCCGGGAGCGGGAAGGCGTCGCCCGGCTTGCTGCTCGCGTCCATCGGCGGGCCCATGATCCGCGGGAGCTTCGATTCTTCGAGCGCGAGCGCGCCGTGCACGGCCGCCGCAAACTGCGAACAGGTTGCGAACCGGTCCTGCGGATTCTTCGACAGAGCCTTGGCGAAAACGGCATCCACCGCCGCAGGCAGCGTGGGATTCCAACGGGTCAAGGGCGGCGGCACTTCCGCCGCGATCTTGACGGCCAGCACCGCCAGCGTTTCCGCATCATACATGGATCTTCCCGCGAGCATCTGATATCCCACCACCGCCAGCGAATATTGATCGGCGCGACCGTCGAGCGGGCCGCCCTGAAGCTGCTCGGGCGACATATACGCGAGCGTTCCGACCACCACCCCGGGACTGGTGTGGGTAGCCATGCCGGCCATTTTGGCGATTCCGAAATCCGCGATCTTGACGGCCTGCGTTTCGTCGAGCATAATATTGCCCGGCTTGATATCGCGATGAATAATGTTGCGAGCGTGCGCCTGGTCGAGAGCCGTCGCGGCCTCGGAAAGGACGCGCGCCACAAACGCGGGATCGGCGCGCACGCCGGCGGGCACGACCTCGGCGAGCGTTCGTCCGGATACAAACTCCATCACGATGTAGGCGCCGCCCTCGGTCTGGATCACGTCGTAAATCCCCACGATGCCCGCATGCGTCAGCTTGGCGGCGGATTGCGCCTCCCGTATCAGGCGGCGCTCCAGTTCCCGCTGCTCGACCACATCGGAAGCGGCGTCGGTGCGCACGCATTTAATCGCGACCTTTCGTTCGAGCAGCGGATCGTAACCGAGCAGCACCGCGCCCATTCCGCCCCGTCCCAACTCGCCCCGAATTTCGTACCTGCCGATGTTCATGGACTGTGCTATGAATTTTAGAATGATTCGCGGAGTGGTTGCAGCGCTCGCATGTTGCCTATTCGGGTTGCCGGCGCAGGGCGCCCGGCGCGCGCTGCTCATCGGCGTCAGCCACTACGTCGCGGGAATCGGCAGTCTCGAAGGGCCGCAAAACGACGTCGAGGCATTGCATCGCTTGCTCGTCGATCACTGGGGGTTCTCAGAAAGCGGCGTGAAAACCCTGGTCAACCAGGCGGCCACGCGCGATGCGATTCTGGCTGCTCTCGATCAACTCGCCTCCCAGGCCGCGTCCGGAGACGAGTACTTCATCTTCTTCAGCGGCCACGGCACCAGTTGGTACGCACCGGGCCGGGCCGATCCCGAACTCGACCCAAGCACCGGCGCGATTGTCGCAAGCGACGGCCGGCTCATCTTCGGAAACCGCGACCTCCAGCCGCGCCTACGCCGCATCGATCAAATCGCGAATGCATTCGTCATTTTCGATTCGTGTTATTCAGGCAGTTCCGTCAAGAGCGTTTTCGTGGGTGTGGCGAAGTATACGGACCCGGACACCCTGGCGCGCAATGTGCCGTCGACGCCGTTTTCTTTCGACCAGCGTCTCCAGGGCTCGTTCGGAGCTCTGACCATCCGCGAGCAGCCTTATCCGTACAACAACATCATTTACCTTTCCGCGTCTTCGCGGTCGGAGATGGCGATCGACATTCCTGGCTCGCTGATCGCGAGCGGCCGTTATCGAACCGTCGACGGCCGGCCGCACGGTGCGCTGACCGACGCCGTGCTCGCGGGTCTCGAGGGCGCGGCCGATACCAATCACGATTCCAAAATTACCTACGGGGAACTGTATCAATATGTGAGCCAACGCGTGAATCGCCAGTGGAACCAGACGCCGCAGATCCTGTACGCACAGTCGAAGAGCGCGATCCTGGACGATCCCGTGCTGGCGTCGGGCGTTGCCCCGCGC
>DATHCE010000264.1:0-16602 GCA_035319685.1 Bryobacteraceae bacterium
AGCCCAGCTTAGGAAGATGCAGGACGAGTCTGCGGCCGCTCCGAAGCTGGTGAGCGTATCGGTCCCGGCCACACCGCAGCCGGCAAGTTCGGCGGTCGCGGCCACGACGCAGCCTGCAAGCTTCCCGGCGACGCAGCCTGCAAGCACGCCGGCCGTGGCTGCGCCTCAGAACGTCGCGTCCATCGAGCAAGCGGCTCCGCAAACACCCCCACAAACGACTCCACCGGCATCCCAGCAGGCTGAGCCGGCCAAACCGGCGGAACCGTTTGCCTTCGGCGATTGGACCTGGCTGACGGGAAATGCGCGTACCACCGAATCGCCGATGGACACGAAGTTTTTCACGCCCGAAATCCGCGCCGATGTGGATTATGTTTACGACTACAATCATCCTGCCGACCACACCATCGGCGGGTCCAGCGAGGTTTTCCGCGCGGGCGAAGTTCAGCTCACTCAGCTTGGCGTCGGCGGCGATTTTCATTGGGAGAACGTGCGCGCGCGCTTGATGACGCAATTCGGCATGTATTCCGAGACGACGCCGCGCAACGATGCGAGTCCCGCGCTCGGCGCCTGGGATCTCGACACGGCCTACCGCTACATTTCCGAGGCTTACGGCGGATATCACTTCGACGCCCTTCACGGAATTAACGTCGACGCCGGGATTTTCATGTCGTATGTCGGATTGTTCAGTTACTATCAGTTCGACAACTGGGCGTACCAGCCGTCGTACGTGTCTTCGAATACGCCATGGTTCTTCAACGGGGTTCGCGTACAAATATTCCCGACGGATAAATTGAAAATCGAGCCGTGGTTCGTCAACGGCTGGCAATCCTATGGAAAGTACGACAAATCGCCGGGGCTTGGGCTCCAGATCCTGTACCGGCCAAATAAATGGTTGTCGGTCCTCGGAAATCAATATGAGGGCACGGATACGCTGGGCGTTCCCGGGCGTCACCGCGTGCACACGGACGATAGCATACAGATCAAGTATTACGACAATCCCAGGCATCTCATCGACAAGGCCGCGATGACCGTGACCGCCGACGCCGGCTGCGAGTTCGGACAAAACAGCGGAGTCAGTTGCCACAACGGAACTGCCGCAAAGCCCTCGCAATATTTCCTTGGCTTCATGACCTATCAACGGGTGTGGTTCCATCACGACCTGTTCGGCTTCACGGTCGGCGGCGGAGCGATCAACAATCCCGGCCGCTATCTGGTCCTGCTCCCGCCCATCGACGGCGCGACGGCCATCACCGGTACGCCGTACTTCACGGAAAATCCCGGCGATCCCTACAAGGCCTGGGACGCCTCGGCGACCTTCGACTATATGCCGAAGCAGTACATCACATGGCGATTCGAGTACAACCATCGCGCTTCAAACGTTCCGTATTTCACCGGACCCGGCGGAATCACGCCTCCCGGAGGCGACAACGGATCGCCGGGATCGCTGATTCCCGGATGGACGCCGGACCTGGTGAAGCGCGAAAATCGCCTCATCATCGCTCTGCTGGTGAAGTTCTGATCCTTGGAAAATCAGAAGCTTCCCTCCGATATAAGCTGCCTCGCTGTCTACGAAAATGGCTGGCGATCGCCCGATCTGAGCGCCAGGTATAGAATGCGGGAGGGGTGAGGAGAAAATTTGGGCCGCATCGGCGCCTTGTGCGCACATCTGGGATTCAGTCTCGTGATCATCGCGGTGATCACGGCGCTGTGCAGCCGCCTTTTTTCGGTGAATGCGACTACGGCGGGCTTCGCGTATCTGCTGGGCGTGCTCGCCATTGCCACTGCGTGGGGGCTGATCGAGGCCATCGTGGCTTCCGTTGTCGCCATGTTGTGCTTCAATTTTTTCTTTTTGCCGCCGGTGGGTCAGCTCACCATCGCCGATCCGCAGAATTGGGTGGCGCTGATCGCATTTCTGGCGACCGCGTTGATCGCCAGCCACATTTCCGATCGTGAAAAACGCCAGGCCCGGGAGGCTAAGGCGCGGCAGAAGGAAACCGAACAGCTGTACGCGTTGAGCCGGACCATTCTATTGACGGATCCGTCGCAATCGGTGGGCCGCCAGGCCGCCGAGCACATCGCCAATATTTTCGATTGCCGCGCGGTCGCCCTGTACGACGCTAAGACCGGCGAGATGTTTCGCGGCGGACTGGAGGATCTGCCGGAGATCGAAGGCGCGCTGAAACAGGCTGTTATGCAAGGTGGCTCGAGCGGCCGCGATGGACCGGTGCTGGTGGCGGCGATTAATCTCGGTGGCCGGCCCATCGGCAGTCTGGCGCTGAAGGGCATGGCGCTTTCCGACGGCGCCTTGCAGGCCTTACTCAACCTGGTGGCCATCGCGCTCGAACGCGTGCGCACGGAAGAAGCCGCCAATCGCGCCGAAGCCGCGCGGCAAAGCGAGGAATTCAAGTCCACGCTGCTCGACGCCATCGCCCACGAATTCAAAACGCCGCTCACCTCCATCAAGGCCGCTTCGACCTCGATGCTGTCCGGTCCGCTGCCCGGCGAATCGCACGAGCTGGCGACCATCATCGACGAGGAAGCCGACCGGATGAGCTTTCTGGTGACCGAGGCGGTGCGGATGGCGCAGATCGAGCCCGGAAAAATTCACCTCAATCGCACACCCGCGGATGTCGGCGAAATGCTGCGCCGCGTGATCCATCATTTCGAGCTGCAAGCCGATGGCCGCCCTTTGAAGCTGCTGGCCAGCGAGGGACTTCCCCGGGTCTGGGCGGATCAGGATATGATGTCGCTCGCGCTGCGCCAGTTGATCGACAACGCGCTCAAATATTCGCCGCCCGGCTCCCCGATCGACGTGATCGCGACGCTCAAGGACGATCGCGTCATTATTCGTGTCCGCGATCGCGGCCCCGGCATTCCCGAACGCGAACGCGAACGCATTTTTGACAAATTCTACAGGCGCCCGAACACGAAGGGCCACGTTCCGGGCACCGGCCTCGGGCTGTATATCGCGCGCGAAATCACCCGGGCCCATGGCGGCGAGGTTTGGGTCGAAGGAGGCAATATGTCCGGGATGGGTGGCGGCTCCGATTTCTGCATTTCTCTGCCGGCGATGCAGGAGGCGGCGGCATGAGCACGGGACGCATTCTGGTGGTCGACGATGAACCGCAGATCCGCCGCGTTCTGCGCGCCGCGCTCACTGCGCAAGGTTACGAAGTCAGCGACGCGCGCACCGGCGAAGACGCGCTCGAAGCGATCCGCGAGCATCGTTTCGATCTGGTCCTGCTGGACATGAACATGCCGGGAATGGGCGGTCTTGAAACCTGCCGGAACATCCGCGCGACCTCGGAAATCGCAATCATCATGTTGACGATTCACGACTCGGAGCAGGATAAGATAGCCGCGCTCGACGCCGGAGCCGACGACTACGTCACCAAACCCTTCAGCATGCCGGAGTTGCTGGCGCGCATCCGCGCCGCGCTTCGCCGCCTGCCCACAGCCATTGAGCCGGGTTTGGAAACCATACGCCTGGCTGGCGTCGAAATTAATTTGTCGACGCGCCGTGTGATCGCCAAAGGAAAAGAGACGCGGCTGACGCCCAAAGAGTTCGAGCTTCTCCAATTCTTCATCGCGAATCCCAATGTCCCGATTCCACACGGCCGATTGCTGCAAGCAGTTTGGGGGCCCGACTACGGCGATCAGGTCGAATATTTGCGGGTTTTCGTGAACCAGTTGCGCAAGAAGATCGAACCGGACTCCTCGCATCCTCGATATTTGGTGACCGAGCCATGGGTCGGTTACCGCTTCGTGCTTCCCTAGACGTATTTGGAGTAAAGAAGACGGATTTGGCGTAAAGACCTTTGGTTCGCCAATTGCTTAGGGAGAACTTAGGCTGATTTTATGCCTTCCTTATGGTTTTCCGGATAACGTGAAGCTGAGGCTGAACGAAGATGTCGTGTCAGGAACCAATGCCGCGGCGAGTTGCCGGGGAAATTCCAGGTTCTCCCGAAGCGCCCGGTTCTCTTGAAATCATTGTGCTGCATACGTCAACCAACGAGACCCTGGACGCCTTGAAAACCGCCGCGCGCCTGGCGGACGGACTGGCGGCGCGAATCCGTCTGCTGGTGCTCGAAACGGTTCCGTATCCGCTCGAGGTGAATCATCCGCGGGACGCAATGGAATTTACCAAGCGCCGCTTTCGGACCGTGGCCGAAAATGCGAGGATCGAAACGCGCGTCGACATCCGGCTGGGGGGCGATTATCGCGCTATGCTGGAATCCGCGCTGAACCCGCGATCGCTGATCGTGGTGGGCGGAACGCGCGGCTGGTGGCCGGCGTTTCATTATCGCCTGGCGCGGCGGCTGGAAGGGCTGGGACATCACGTCGTATTTTCGGCCGCGAAGTGAATCTGTAAATGGAGATGACCCATGTTTGATCTCTTCTACATCGCGATCGCGATCGTGTTTTTCATCGCCTGCTGGTATCTGACCAAAGCCTGCGAAAAACTTTAACCCTATGGACTACATCATTGCCGGCCTTGCTTCTGTTTTTCTGTTTGTCTACCTGATCTACGCGCTGTTGAAGCCGGAGAAATTCTAACCATGACACCCAACGGATTCCTGCAAATTGCGGTGTTCTTCCTGCTGATACTGGCCATCGCGAAGCCGCTCGGCTCGTACATGACCAAGGTGTTTGCGGGAGAACGCACGTTTCTGCATCCAGTGCTGCGGCCTCTTGAACGGCTGTGCTACGTGGCTTGCGGCGTGAACGAGACGTCGGAACAGCGCTGGACACAATATGCGGGCAGCCTGCTCGCCTTCAGCATCTTCAGTTTTCTGATTCTCTATCTGCTCCAGCGTCTGCAAGGCTGGCTGCCGCTGAACCCGATGGGATTCGGAACCGCGCACGCTCCCGCCGGCGCTACGCCGGTGACGCCCGATCTCGCTTTCAACACGAGCGTCAGCTTCACCACCAACACCAACTGGCAGAATTATTCGGGCGAGTCGACCTTCAGCTATCTGGTGCAGATGGCCGGGCTCACGATGCACAATTTCACCTCGGGCGCAGCCGGCATAGCGGTCGCGATCGCGCTGATTCGTGGATTCGCGCGCCAGCAGGCCACCGCGATTGGAAATTTCTGGGCGGACATGGTTCGCGCGACCGTTTACGTGCTATTGCCGCTGTCTCTGCTCATCGCGCTGTTGTTCTGCTCGCAAGGCGTGATCCAGAATCTGCACCCGTACACGACCGCGACCACCGTCGAAGGAAAAACGCAGGTGATCGCGCAAGGGCCTGTGGCATCGCAGGAAGCGATCAAGATGCTCGGCACCAACGGCGGCGGATTTTTCAACGCCAACTCCGCCCATCCGTTCGAGAATCCGACGCCGCTGGCGAATCTGATCCAGATGCTGGCGATTTTTGCGATTCCGGCCGGCCTCACCTACACGTTCGGGAAAATGGTCGGCGATCAGCGGCAAGGCTGGGCCCTGTTCGCGGCGATGAGCGTGCTCTTCCTGGCGGGCGTTTTCGTGCTGTATGCGTCGGAGCAGGCCGGCAATCCGATTCTCTCGAAACTCGGCCTGGAATCGGCCGCGACCGCGGCGCAACCCGGCGGCAACATGGAAGGCAAAGAAGTGCGCTTCGGCATCGCCGCCACGGCGCTGTTCTCCACGGTCACCACCGATGCCAGTTGCGGCGCGGTGATCGCCATGCACGACAGCCTGACGCCGCTCGGAGGAATGATCCCGCTGTTCAACATGCAAACCGGCGAAGTGATTTTCGGCGGCGTCGGCGCGGGACTTTACGGCATGCTTCTGTTCGCGATTCTGGCCGTGTTCATCGCCGGATTGATGGTCGGAAGAACCCCCGAATATCTCGGCAAGAAAATCGAAGGCAAGGAAGTGAAGATGGCGATGCTGGCGCTGATTGCGACCTCGGCGGTGATTCTGATCTTCAGCGGCATCAGCTCGGTCGCGCAGTTTTCCAAGGGCGGATACTGGAACGGGCAGCTCGGCGCCGCGATCGGCAACCTCAACAACGGCGGCCCGCACGGATTCTCCGAGATCCTGTATCTGTTCACCAGCAGCGCCGCCAACAACGGCAGCGCCTTCGCGGGCATCAACGGGAACACGCCGTGGTACAACCTGGCCGGCGGCATCACCATGCTGGTGGGACGATTTCTATTCATCATCCCGCTGCTCGCCGCCGCGGGCAGTCTGGCCGCGAAGAAACGCATCCTGGTCACCAGCGGCACGCTGCCGACCCACGGACCGCTTTTCGTCGGATTGCTGGTGGGGACCGTGGTCATCGTCAGCGCGCTGACGTTCTTTCCGGCGCTCTCGCTCAGTCCGATCGTCGAACATTTCCTGATGCATGAAGGGAGGCTGTTCTAACCATGCCGCACGTCCTTGAAGATCTTCACATTCCGATACACGCGACCGAGGACCCCACCGAACTGCTTCCCAAACGGCTGGCGCATGCCCGTCCGCTGTTCGATCCGGACATCCTGCGCCGCGCCACCAAGGATTCGTTTGGCAAGCTGAATCCGGTGACGCTGATGAAGAATCCGGTGATCTTCGTCGTGGAAGTGGGCGCCGCGCTCACCACTGTTTTTCTGCTGCGCGATGTGCTCACCGGCGCGCGCCCGATCGGCTTTGAGCTGCAGATCGCATTGTGGCTGTGGTTCACCGTTCTGTTCGCCAATTTCGCCGAGGCGATGGCGGAGGCCCGCGGCAAGGCGCAGGCCGATTCGCTGCGCAAGACCAAGACCGACGCGGTCGCCAAGCGCATCGTGAATGGCGGGAAAATCGAAGAAATCTCCGCATCGCGTCTGCGCGCCGGCGACATGGTGATTTGCGAAGCCGGCGACATTATCCCCGGAGACGGCGAAGTGGCCGAGGGAATCGCCACCGTGGACGAATCCGTGATCACCGGAGAAAGCGCGCCGGTGATCCGCGAATCCGGCGGCGATCGCAGTGCCGTTACCGGCGGGACCAAGGTTCTTTCGGACCAGATTCGCATCCGCATCACTTCGAATCCCGGCGAAACATTTCTGGATCGAATGATTGCTCTGGTGGAGGGCGCCGAGCGCCAGAAAACGCCCAACGAAATCGCGCTGAACATTCTGATTGCCGGGCTCACGCTGATCTTTCTGCTGGCCGTCATCACGCTGCAACCTTTTGCCAGCTACGCGGTTTCGGCGGCCGGAGCGGGTGTCGTGCCGAGCGTGGCGGTGCTGGTTTCGCTGCTGGTGTGCCTGATTCCGACCACCATCGGCGGCCTGCTCTCCGCGATCGGCATCGCCGGAATGGATCGGGTGATGCAGCATAACGTCCTCGCCATGAGCGGGAAGGCGGTCGAAGCGTCCGGCGACGTCACTACCCTGCTGCTCGACAAGACCGGCACGATCACCATCGGCAATCGCCAGGCGGTGGAGTTTATCTGCGTGGACCGGGTGTCGGAATCCGAATTGGCGGATGCCG
Source organism: Bryobacteraceae bacterium (assembly GCA_035319685.1). GTDB lineage: Bacteria > Acidobacteriota > Terriglobia > Bryobacterales > Bryobacteraceae > Palsa-187. Next base: position 7,440 of record DATHCE010000264.1, read on the forward strand.
CGCAGCTTTCGAGCCTCGCCGATGAGACGCCCGAGGGCCGTTCGGTGGTCGTGCTAGCGAAATCGAAGTATGGATTGCGCGGGCGCGAAGTGGCCAGCCACGAAGCCGAGTTCATTCCGTTCTCCGCCTACACGCGCATGAGCGGTGTGAACCTCGACGGCCGTCATCTGCGCAAAGGTGCCACCGATTCCATCTCGCAGTTCGTGCGCGAGCAGGGCGGCGAAGTTCCGCCGGATCTGATCGAGGTGTCGCAACGGATTTCGCGGCAGGGAGGCACGCCGCTGGCGGTCGCCGACGGCAGCCGCGCTCTGGGCGTCATTCATCTCAAGGATGTCGTGAAGGGCGGCATGAAGGATCGTCTCGGGCACTTGCGCGCGATGGGCATTCGCACGGTGATGATCACCGGCGACAATCCGCTCACCGCAGCGGCCATCGCCTCGGAAGCCGGCGTCGACGATTTTCTGGCGCAGGCATCGCCCGCCGACAAGCTCGCCTACATCAAACGGGAGCAGGGCCAAGGACGCCTGGTGGCCATGACCGGCGACGGCACCAACGACGCGCCCGCGCTGGCGCAGGCCGACGTCGGCCTGGCCATGAACACGGGCACCATGGCGGCGAAAGAGGCCGGCAACATGGTGGATCTCGATTCGAATCCCACCAAGCTGATTGAAGTGGTCGCGATCGGCAAACAGTTGCTGATCACCCGCGGCGCGCTGACCACGTTTTCCATCGCCAACGACGTCGCCAAGTATTTCGCGATCATCCCGGCGATGTTCATGGCGACTTACCCGGCGCTCGCGAAACTCAACATCATGGGCCTGCACACGCCGCAAAGCGCGGTGCTTTCCGCGGTGATTTTCAACGCCCTCATCATCATTGCGCTGGTGCCGCTGGCCCTGCGCGGGGTGCGCTATCGCCCCGAAAGCGCGGCGTCGCTGCTGCGCCGGAATTTGTTGATCTACGGGCTGGGAGGCATCGTCGCCCCCTTTCCCGGAATCTGGATCATCGATCAGATCGTGCACGCGCTGCGTCTGGCGTAAGGAAAAAACATATGTGGAAACAAATGCTGCCTGGTTTGCGAATGACTCTGTGGCTTACCGTTCTCACCGGCTTGATTTATCCCGGCGTGGTCACCGGATTGTGCCAGATCCTGTTCCCGAGGCAGGCCAGCGGCAGTCTGGTTTCGAGCCATGGCCGCGTCGTCGGATCCGATCTGATCGGGCAGAATTTCACGCGCCCGGAATATTTTCAGCCGCGGCCGTCGGCTGCGGGCAATGACGGCTACGATCCGACGGCTTCCGGCGGGTCGAATCTGGGACCGACCAATCAGAAGCTCGCCGATCGTATCAAAGCGTCGGTCGAAAAATTCCGCAAGGAGAACCCCGGATTCACCGGTCCGATTCCGTCGGATCTGCTCACCACCAGCGCCAGCGGCCTCGATCCCGAGTTGAGTCCGGCCTCGGCCGATGCCCAGGCTGCTCGCATCGCGGCGGCGCGCGGCGTCAGCGCCGATCAGGTGGAACAACTGATCGCGCGAACCACGCAAGGCCGTGATCTGGGGTTTCTGGGCGAGCCTCGCGTGAACGTGCTGCGGCTGAATCTCGCGCTCGACGAAGACTTTCCCCTGCGAAAATAAATACACTAGAGTCAGATGGCAGAGGCTACGTATCGCCGTCCGACTCCCGACGAACTGCTCCAGCAGGTGGAGGCCGACGAACGCCGCGAGCGGCGCGGGCGGCTCAAAATTTTTCTCGGCTATGCGTCCGGCGTGGGCAAATCCTTTCGCATGCTGGACGAGGGCCGGCGAAGGAAACTCCGCGGGCAGGATGTGGTAGTCGCGGCCACCCAGCCTTCGGCTCCCCCCGAAGTCGAGGAGTTGCTGCGGGGCTTTGAAGTGATTCCTCCGCGCACCGATCTGGGCGGCCCGTCGATCGACGTCGCGCAGGTTCTGCGCCGTCATCCGGAGGTTTGCCTGATCGACGGGCTCGCCTACGAAAATCCCCCGGGAAGCAAGAACGCGCAACGCTGGCAGGACGTGGAGGAGTTGCTCAGCGCCGGCATTTCGGTGGTCACGTCGATCAACCTGCAGTATATCCGCGAAAGACAGAGGCAGGTGGAAATGATTCGCGGAAAGGCCGTGAAGGATTCGGTTCCCGAAGCCTTCATTCGCACCGCCGACGAGATCGAACTGGTGGACGCGGCGCCGGAATACTGCGTCACCCATTCGCGCGAGGGCGGAGAATCCTCAGCCGGCGGACCATCCGTGATGGACGCCTCGCAGATGTCGCGGCAGCTATCGGAATTGCGCGAGATCGCGCTGGTGCTCGCCGCCGACGTCGTCGATCATCAGCTCGAGGATTATCTGCACGCTCATGGCATTTCGCAGATGTACGGCACGCACGAGCGCATTCTGGTGTGCGTCACGCCCCGCTCCAACGCGAGCTTGATGATCCGGCGCGGCCGCCGCCAGGCCGACCGCTTCCACGGCCAGTTGTTCGTGATTTATGTCCAGCAGGATGATCTGAGTCCCTCCGATCAGCAGATGCTCGACCAGAATCTCGCCACGGCGCGCGAGGCCAATGCGCATGTCGAGGTTCTGCATGCCGAGGACGCGGTCGCCGCGATTCTCCGGTTCGCGGCCCAGCACGGCATCACGCAGATTTTCGTGGGCCACAGCCGCCGCCAAAAGGGACTGCTGAGCCGCTGGCGCGCCAATCCGGTGGAGCGGCTGATCGCGGAAGCCGACGGAATCGACGTGCGTATTTTCCCGCAGGAACCCGAACCCCTCAATGAGTGACCCCGCGGCGATGAAGGACCGGCGCGAGCGCGGAAAGCTGCGCATTCTGCTCGGTTACGCGGCCGGCGTCGGCAAGACGTACAAGATGCTCGAAGAGGCGCACCAGGCCCGCCGCGAAAACCGCGACGTCGTGGTCGGGTATTTCGAGCCGCACGGCCGCAAGGACACGATCTCGAAACTCGACGGCCTGGAACTGATCCCGCGCCGCCGCATCTCCTATCGCGGGCGCGAATTCGAAGAGATGGACACCGCCGCGATTCTGCGCCGTGCGCCGGAGCTGTGCATGGTGGATGAATTCCCGCATACCAACATTCCCGGCGCCGAGCGCGCCAAGCGATGGGAAGACGTGATGGTGCTGCTCGACACCGGCATCGACGTCATCACGACCATGAACATCCAGCATCTGGACAGCCTGAACGACCAGATGCGCGAGATCACCGGCGTCCAGGTCCGCGAAACCATCCCCGACTGGGTGGTCAAGCAAGCCGAGGAGGTCGTGCTGATCGATCTTCCGCCTCGCGCACTGTTGAATCGATTGCAGCGCGGCGTAATTTACGGACCGGAAAAAGCGCAGCACGCCTTGCGGAATTTTTTCAAGGAACCGACGCTCGCCGCGCTGCGCGAGATGGCCTTGCGGCAGACCGCGCACGAAGTGGACATCCGGCACATCGAGTTCAACCCCGATGCGAGCCGCCAGCCAACCGAGACGCCCGAGCGCATCCTGATTCATGTGACCGAGGCTCCCGCAACGGTGGCGCTGATCCGGCGCGGGCGGCGCGTCGCCGATTATCTGAAGGCGGACTGCTTCGCCGTCGGCGTGATGCCCTCGCCGGAGCGCGAGAAAATCGAGCAGCATCTCGAATTCGCACGCAAGCTCCACATCGAGACCCGGATTCTGGAAAGCGACGACCCGGCCGAGGCGCTGGTGGACTTTGCCCGGCGCAACGGCGTCACCCAGATCTTCCTGGCGAAACCCGACGCGCGATCGCTCCCCATGATCGGAAAGAAAAGGCACCTGGTGATGGACGTCGTGCGGCTGGCGAACGATCGCCAGGTGACCGTGGTCGCGGAGCGCCGCCACACCTAGGTTCGGGCTTAGTCCGCGCTGGCCGAGGACGGATTCTGCTTGGCCACCAGGTTGGTCGCGCGCAATAGAGAATTGAATGTGCCGGCGTCGGTCCACCATCCCTCCAGGATGGAGAACGTCATGGTCCCTTCGCGGATATAGGCGTTATTCACGTCGGTGATCTCGAGTTCGCCGCGGCCGGAGGGTTTCAGCACCCGGCACTTGTCGAATACCGTGGCATCGTAGAGATAAATTCCGGTGACCGCGTAGTTGCTCTTCGGATGCGCCGGTTTTTCCTCGATGCCGGCGATGCGGCCGCTTTCGATCTCCGCGACCCCGAAGCGTTGCGCGTCGGAAACCTCTTTGAGAAAAATACGGGCGCCGCGTTCCTGCCGGCGGAATTCATCGACGGCGGCGCGAATATTTCCCTCAATCAGATTGTCGCCGAGAATGACGCAAATCTTGTCGCCGTCGGCGAAGTGCTCGGCGAGCGCCAGCGCGTCTGCGATCCCGCCTTCCCCTTCCTGATAGGTATAGTTCAGGTGCTTGAGGCCGAACTCTTTCCCGTTGCCGAGCAGGCGCAGAAAATCGCCCGAATTTCTCCCGCCCGTAACCAGCAGAATATCGGTAATGCCGGCGTCCACCAGTGTCTGGATCGGATAATAAACCATCGGCTTGTCGTAGATCGGCAGCAGATGTTTATTGGTGATTTTGGTAAGGGGAAACAGGCGGCTGCCCGTCCCGCCTGCGAGAACAATGCCTTTCACGCAAGCAGTATAGCGCACGCGGGCCAGCGCCTTTTCACCCATCTGCCGCGCCGCGATGCCGCCAATTGACCCATCCTCACGGTTTTGCGCTTAAATATGCTACCAGGCCGTCGATATCATCCGGCGACAAATTCGGCCAGGAAAATCCCTTCTCGCGCATCTTCTCCCGCATGGCCGGACCGTGCGTCCAGAGGACCGAAATCATCGTGATGGGCGTGTAGGTCTGTTCGCCGCGCGCCAGTTTTGGAGCGCCCGAGGACGGATCCATATGGCAGCTCGCGCAGTGCTTGGCCGTAAACACCTTTTCGCCTCTAGCCGGACTTCCCATGGTTGTAAGGAATTGGTTCAGCCAGACGTACGCCACAATTTTGCGCATCTCCTCCGAGCCCACCGTGGGCGCGGTAACCATCCTCGGAGCATGATCCCACATATCCGCAGCGACGTCGGTAAGCGTCTTATTTTCCAGTCGATTATCGAGGCGAAGCGAGCCCTGGTGGCACCTCCTGCACACGCCTTCAAACAGATCCTTGCCGATCGCGGGATCGGGGAGATATAGATTAACCGTCGTCGTCGGGGCGCCCGGAAGATGCTGAAGATAAACCGTAAGATCGGAAATATCCTGGCCACTCAGCTTCACCCATCTGCGCTTGTGCTCGGCGAAAGCCTTGGCCATCTGCCCGGAGTGGTTCCACATCTCGGAAACCAGCAGGACCGGATCGCCAAACACGGTCCATTGCGAGACCGGCTTGCCAGGACCGGCGCTGGGCTCCTTCAGAGAGTGACATTCCGAGCAGTTTTTCTGATCGAATATCTGTTTGCCGCGTTCGGCTTCTCCCGGGTGATCGAAGTACCGGATCGATAGGAAATAGGCGAACAAATCATCGCTGTCTTCGACGTTTAAGTGCGGCGGAGTGATGGATTTAGCGGCCATTGCGCCCCACATCGCGGGCGCATGGTTCCACATCACGCTGGCGAGCAGCGCGGGTGTGTACCGCTGAGTAGTCCGGCGGCCCAAATCGGGAGCCAGAGTACCGCCCTCGCCATGAATATTATGGCAAGTGAGGCAATTCTCGCGACCGAGTATCTCCCTGCCGCGCTGAGCGTCTCCGGCGTGGACGGGTATGCCGGCAACCAGAAGCAATCCAAAGACACAACAAACAAACCGCATCGTGTGTGGCCGATGCAATTCTACCACCGTTCAATAAAACAAGAAAGGCCGCCCGGTGTTCCCCGGACGGCCCTTGTTCGGTTCCCGTAGCGGCGCTGCACCGGAGGCGGGGTACCCGCTTGCCGGTGGGCCGCCACGGCGAGTGGCTAGTAATCCATTCCCGGACCGCCGTGCTCGCCGCCGGGCATTGGAGGAGACTTCTTTTCGGGAATTTCCGCGATCATCGCTTCGGTCGTCAGCATTAAAGCCGCGATCGAGGACGCATTTTGCAGAGCCGAACGCGTCACCTTGGTCGGATCGATCACGCCGCTCTTCACCAGGTCCTCGTACTGCGCCGAAGCGGCGTTGAAGCCGAAGTTCGCTTCCTGGTTGGCGCGGATTCTCTCGATCACGATCGCGCCCTCAAAGCCGGCGTTGCCGACAATCTGGCGAACCGGCTCTTCACAAGCGCGGCGGATGATATCGACGCCGATCTTCTCGTCGTGATCCGCCTTGACGCTCTCGAGCGCCGAAATTGCCCGCAGCAGCGCCACGCCGCCGCCCGGAACGATGCCTTCCTCGACCGCCGTGCGCGTCGCATGCAGCGCATCCTCGACGCGAGCCTTCTTCTCCTTCATTTCGGTCTCGGTGGCCGCGCCCACTTTGATCACCGCGACGCCGCCCGCGAGCTTCGCCAGCCGCTCCTGCAGCTTCTCGCGATCGTAATCCGAGGTGGTCTCGTCGATCTGGTTGCGAAGCTGTTTGATGCGCGCTTCGATCGCCTTCTGGCTGCCGGCGCCGTCGATGATCGTGGTGTTGTCCTTATCCACGGTCACGCGCTTGGCGCGGCCCAGGTCCTCGAGGCGAACGCCTTCGAGCTTGATGCCGGTTTCCTCGAAGATCGCTTTGCCGCCGGTCAGGATCGCGATATCCTCCAGCATCGCCTTGCGGCGATCGCCGAAACCCGGCGCCTTCACCGCGCACGCGTTGAGCGTACCGCGCAGCTTGTTGACCACCAGCGTCGCCAGAGCCTCGCCTTCCACTTCTTCGGCGATCACCAGCAGCGGCTTGCCGGAACGGGCGATCTGTTCGAGCAACGGCAGCAGGTCCTTCATGTTGCTGATCTTCTTTTCATGGATCAGGATGTACGGGTCCTCAATCACGCACTCCATCCGGTCCGGATCGGAGATGAAGTAGGGCGACAGATAGCCGCGGTCAAACTGCATGCCTTCGACGGTATCGAGTTCGGTCTTCATGGTCTTGGACTCTTCGACCGTGATGACGCCGTCCTTGCCGACTTTCTTCATCGCCTCGGCGATGGTATCGCCGATGGTGGTATCGCCGTTGGCGGAAATCGTGCCCACCTGCGCGATCATGTCGCCGCTGACGGGCTTGGAGAGCTTCTTCACTTCCTCGACCACCAGATCGACAGCTCGCTCGATGCCGCGCTTCAGCGCCATCGGATTCGCGCCGGCCGCGACGCTCTTCACGCCTTCGCGGAAAATGCACTGTGCCAGGATCGTCGCCGTGGTGGTGCCGTCGCCGGCCACGTCGCTGGTTTTGGACGCCACTTCGCGCACCATCTGCGCGCCCATGTTTTCGAGCGGATCCTTCAGCTCCACTTCCTTGGCCACGGTCACGCCGTCCTTGGTGATGGTCGGGCCGCCGAACTTCTTCTCGAGTACCACGTTGCGGCCCTTGGGACCCAGCGTCACCTTAACGGCATCGGCCAATTGATTGACGCCCCGCAGGATCGCCTGCCGGGAATTTTCGCTATATACGATTTGTTTTGCAGCCATGATTCAATTTCTCCTCGATTAAGCCTTCGCCTTGCTCGTGCCGCCTTCCACCACCGCCAGCACTTCGTCCTCGCGCATGATCAGATAATCATCGCCAAACGTCTTGGGGATATCGGAGCCCGAGTACTTTCCGAAGAGCACAATATCGCCGACCTGCAGATCGAGCGGGATCAGCTTCCCGTCATCGCTGCGCTTGCCTTTACCGACAGCGACGACTTCGCCTTTCTGCGGTTTTTCCTTCGCCGAGTCGGGGATAAACAAGCCGCCGACTTTGGCTTCGTCTTCTTCGATCCGTTTGACCACGATCCGGTCATGTAGCGGTCGAATGTTCATAACAGAACCTCCCTTTTGTGATGTAGTTTTGAGAATTTCCGGTAAGTGGGTGCGCGTTTTTTGAAACGCCGAGCCCAAGAAGTATTATTAGCACAGTCGAGCGAAGAGTGACAATACTTATTTGTATATTATTGATTCTGAACGACTACTTGTTCAGACCAAAAGAGAATCGAGAGAGATCTGGTTCAAATGGCGAATCTCCATGCTTTGCGCCTCCCAAGAAATCAGCCAGGTTTCCCTCACGCCGTCCCTATGATCTTTAATCGAGCATTTCAATTACGCGGACATCGCCGCCGGCCGCGCTCAAGCGGATTTCGATTCGTTCGGCCGGCATCAGTTCCGGAAATCGCTCGCCCCATTCGATAAGGACCACCGCTTCGCGATCGAAAATCTCGTCGAGGCCGAGGCCGGCCACTTGCGCGGCGTGATCCAGCCGATACAAATCGATGTGATATGCGCTGCCGTATTCGTGAATCAGGGTGAAGGTCGGGCTCGAGACTTCCTCGGGAGCCGCCGCGCCCAGCCCGCTGATGATTCCTTTGGCGAGCGTCGTTTTACCCGCTCCTAAATTTCCGATCAACAAAACGACGGCGCGTTTGGGAAGTTGCGACGCGATCTTTCGACCCAGCTCGATGGTCTCTTCTTCACTTCGTGTTTCAAATCTCTGCAATTCACTCGGATCGTAACATGATGCGTTAATCTGATCTATTGCGCGCGAATGGGCCGGACTGCAATTCATGCGGATGCGTCCCATCTGGGCCGCAGTATATTTGCCGGCGTGTTCGGCCGGATTGCTGATGTTTCGCGTAAAGCCGTTGCTCAGCCTGATTGGTATCCAGTTATAGTTTCGCGAATCGCCGCTGGCAGATAATGCAACAGATCGGTCGCGATCAGGCACTGCTCGGTCAACTCCTTCGCTCCGATCTCGCCCGCGCGTCCATGCAGCCAGACCGCGGCGCGAACCGCGGTTGGAATCTGCTTCGGGAATTGCGCGACCAAGCCGGCGATAAGGCCCGTGAGGATGTCGCCGGTGCCGCCGGTCGCCATCGCGGGCGATCCGGTCGGATTCACCCACATATGTCCGTCCGGCAGCGCGATCAATGTGCGATGGCCCTTCAGCACCAGACAAACATTGTGCTCTTGCGCGAAATCGCGCGCGTCCTCCAGGCGATCGTTCACCGGCCGGCCGAGCAGGCGGGCCATTTCGCCGGGATGCGGCGTCAGGATCGTCTCCACTCCACGGCCGCGAAAGCC
>DATHCE010000265.1:0-10595 GCA_035319685.1 Bryobacteraceae bacterium
CGGTCCGGCCGGGAATAGATCACGTTGGTATCGGATGCCGACGCGGCATCGAGCTGGCTGTCGCGATACGGCGAAAGGCTCTGCGCGGTTTCCGTGTATTGATCGAGCGTCTCATCGCTGATCGGATCGATCACCGACATCGTCCCGGTCTGCATGTTGCCGACGTATTCGCGCCGGAGATCGGCGGCGGAAACGGTTCCGGCGGCGCGGCGCGGGCCGAGATAATCGGGATTCGCATAACTCGCGAGCCCACGGCCATTCAGCACCAGCAAGCGATGATCGGCGAGCATCCGCGTGGCGGTCGGGTACCAGCCCGTGGGAATGAATCCGGTCACGCGGCTGCGCTCCTCGGAAATGTCGGCGACCGCGACCACGTTCGCATCGGAGCAGGCGACATACAATTTCGTCTGTTCCGGGTCCAGAGCAAGGCCGCTCGGCGTCATGCCCAGCGGGTGCCGCGGCGTCATCGCGACGTTGATCGACTCGAGCACCTTCATGTCGGTCCCGTCGAGCCCGACCACGAAAACGCTATTCGTATTCGACGCGGCGACGAACAGACGGTACTGCGCATCGACGTTCTCCACCTTTCTATTGCTCAGCACCATTTCCGTGGGGTGCTGGCCGAGTCCGATCCTGCCGATCTCTTCGCCGTTCGACGCGTTGTGCAGATATACGCTGCCATCCGCCCAGCTCGATACGAAGAGCGATTTACCGTTGGGATGAAACAGGATTTTATAAGGACGCCGGCCGGTTTTGTACCGGTCCATGACGCGGCCCGATTGAAGATTGATCACCACGATCGAATCGTGATAAAGATCGGCCGCATAAAGGCGCGTGCCGTCCGGTGAAACCGCAACGTCGCCGATGAAATCGGTCTCGGTGCGCTCGCTCTGCGGCACCACCACCATTTCCCGGGCGGGTTTCAACTCGCCACTCGAATAGGTGAACTCGAAGACGGTGGCTTTCGATCCACCGCCCAGGTAGACGTGGGTTCCATCCGGTGAAAATGCGAGCCCGAGCCAGGCATCGGCGACCGGAACGCTCGCGACCAGGTGAGGCTGCGCATCGGTGGTGACGACGCTCACCGAGGGAGGCCGGTATCCGCCGTTTAAAACCAGCAGATATTTTCCGTCTTTGGAAAGTGCTGTCGACATCGGCAGCGTATCGAGCGGCACCTGCGCGCCCACCGGCTTGATGCGCCAACCGGTCGCCAGCATAAAACTTCCATCGGCTTGTTTGCCGACGTGTTCGCGCCAGGAAGGCTGAGAAGACAGAACCGCCGCGCACAAAATCACGAACGCGATCGCGATATAACGTTTCATTCCGAATACCTCTGGGCGATCGGAAAGCGCCTTCCGATGCCGAACGCTTTGGTGGTCACCTTCAGGCCCGGCGCGGCCTGCTGGCGTTTGTATTCATTGCGGTCCACTTTATTGGCGATATCCTGGACCAGTTCGATGGGCAGACCCATGCTGTCGGCGATCTGGCGCGGCGTGAGGAGCTGCTCGATGTAGGCCTCGAGAATCGGATCGAGCACCCGGTATTCGGGCAGGGAATCGGTGTCCTTCTGATCGGGCTTCAGCTCGGCCGAGGGAGGTTTGGTGAAGACGCGCTCGGGAATGGCGCCGTTGTGGCGCGTGTTCGCGATCCTCGATAGCGAATAGACCATGGTCTTCGGCACGTCGCTGATGACGGCGAGACCGCCGCACATATCTCCATACAGCGTGCAGTAGCCGACCGCGATCTCGCTCTTGTTTCCGGTGGTCAGCACCAGCGCGCCGGTTTTGTTCGACAACGCCATCAACGTCACGCCCCGCAATCGAGACTGCAAATTTTCTTCGGTTACGTCCGGACCCCGGCCGGCGAACACCGGCGCGAGCTCCGTCATGAATCGATCATAGACGCCCGTAATCGGGATGATTTCGAACCGGATTCCCAATGTTTCGGCCATTTCGCGCGCATCCACCACGCTGTATTCGGAGGAATACGGTCCCGGCATGCCAACTCCGGTCACGTTTTCCCTGCCGACGGCTTCCACCGCGATCGCCGCCGTCAGCGACGAATCGATTCCACCGCTGAGTCCGATCAGCACGCGGCTGAATCCGCACTTCCGGATGTAATCCCGCGTACCGAGGACCAGCGCCTGATACACAGCTTCGCATTCGTCCGTGAAATCTTCATGACGATCGCCGATGCCGCTGTCGAGATCGAGCAGGACCAGGTCCTGCTCGAAGGATCGAGCCGAGCCGATGATTTCGCCTGCGGCGTCCATGGCGAAGCTCGAGCCGTCGAACACAAGCTGGTCATTTCCGCCCACCTGGTTCACGTAGATCACCGGGCGTTTGTAACGGCGGGCCGAGGCGCGATAAATGGAACGCCGGATCTCGCGCTTGTCCATATTGTAGGGAGACGCGTTGATGCAGATCAGCATTTCGCCGCCGGCCTCGAACATTTCCTCTACCGGATCGCGCTGATACAGGCGATGCTTCCAGAACCGGCGATCATTCCAGGCGTCTTCGCAGATGGTTAACGCGATGCTTTTGCCGCGCAGCGTGCACAAGTATTCGCGCTCGCCGGGCCGGAAATAACGCGCCTCATCGAAGACGTCGTAGGTCGGCAGCAGCATCTTGTGTTGCCGGAACACGACCGTTCCGCGCTCGATCACCGCCGCGCTGTTCCTGGCCCGCTTGCCGATTTCCGATGGCGACCGGGAAACGTATCCGGCGACGACGCTCAGATCGAGGCCAGCGGTTTCGCGGGCCAGGCGCTCGAGCTCAGCTTCGCTGCGATCGATAAAGCTGGGCTTTTCCACCAGGTCGCGCGGCGGATAACCGGTGATAGAAAGCTCCGGAAACACGACGATTTCGGCGCCGCGCGAAGCCGCGTCGCGAGCCGCGCGCGACATACGGTCGACATTGGCGACGAGGTCGCCGACGGTAGGATTAATTTGCGCGAGAGCAATGCGCATCGGAACCTTTATTGTACCGAGGCTTGCCTTTAGCCTATTCTTCGGCGCTTATTCGCTCGTCAGTGCGCTCTTCATGAACACCGTGATGTCGTTCTTAAGCTTCTTGTGCGACGGGACGTCGATGTAGAACATGTGGCCCGCGTTGTAGTAATTGAAGCTGACGTTCTTGCGCACGCCCGGCGGCAGGCCCATGTGGCTGAAGGTGTATTCGGCGGCGAAATACGGCGTCGCCATGTCGTAATAACCGCAGCCGACAAAGACCCTCATGTGCGGATTTTTCGCGAACGCGCTGCGCAGGGCCTCGCTCACATCGACGTAACGATTCTGGTTCTGCGTGCCGTAATCCCACGGCAGAATGCCGCCGCCGAGCACGTAGTAGGTCGAATCGTTGAAGTATTTCAGCTCGGTGCGGACATACTGGCTGAACATTGCGGTGTACGGCGGACGAATGTCGGTCATGCTGGGATCAAAGTCGCCGGTCTCCCCGGCGTTCGCCGGTGCGGGACCGATCAGGCGGCTGTCGAGACGCCCTGCCATCATCTTTTGAGCGCGGAGAAGCTCGCGCAGGAAATGCATCAGCTCGACGCGCAGATCGGAGTTGTCCAGATACTTCGGATCGAGGCCGGTCAGGCGCGACAGTTTGGCCACGACGGCCGCGCGCTCGGCCGCGGTCAACTGATCGCCCTGCGCGAGCGCCTGGTTGTATCCTCCGACCGCATATTTTTCAGCCTCTTTGAGCGTCGTTTCCAAGTTCGCCTCCATCTCGGGCGAAAGCTTTTTGTGATAAAAGGCGGTAGCCGCGTAGCTCGGCAGATAAAGCATGTAAGGCAAATCGTTGCCGCGATTGAACTGGATGGTTTCGAAATTCAGCACCGTGGAGAGCAGCGCCACGCCGTTGAACGCGATGCCTTGGTCGATAAGGTAGCCAGAAAGACTCGCTGCGCGCGTGGTTCCGTAGCTCTCGCCGGTTAGAAACAGCGGCGACGCCCACCGTTCGGATTTCGAAAGATACAGGCGGACAAACTCGCCCACCGATTCGATGTCGCCCTGCAATCCGTTCATGCGATGCTGGACGGTTTCGTTGACCGCGCGGCTGTAGCCGGTGCCCACCGGATCGACGAAGACCAGATCGGTTTGATCGAGCCAGGTGTCGTCGTTGTCGACAAGCTGATACGGCGGAGCGGGCAGACTGCCGTCGTCATTCATCTTCACGCGTTTCGGCCCGATGCATCCCATGTGCAGCCAGACCGATGCCGACCCCGGACCGCCGTTGAAGGCGAACATCAGCGGGCGCTTGGAAATGTCGGTCACGCCGTCGAGCGTGTAGGCGACATAAAACAGATTCGCCTCGAGCTGGCCTTTGGCGTCTTTGAGCGGCATCATGCCGGTGGTCGCCGTGTAGCTGAGCGTCCTGCCGTTCACGTGGATCTCGTGGCGGGTGACGACGGGCTTGGCTTCCTCGGGCGGTTTGGAGGCCTCCGGTTTGACCGATTCCGGCTCGGATGCGGGCGAGCTGATGCTGACGCGTCCGTTTCCGCCTTGCTGTTGTGCAAGCAGAACAGAGAGAAGGGCTATCGCGGCCGTCATAAACGTTCAGGCTAACGCTTATTGTCGATCGGCGTCACGTACTCGACTCCGGGGGGCGGGACGAAGCGGAACATCGATTCCTGGACTGGGGCGTTTTTCTTCTCGTTTTCGAAAACATATTCGAGGTTCGATCCATCTTGCCCTATGACCGACAGCCAGTGGATTACCGAGTCCGGAGAAACCAGAAACGTGACCTTCGTGTAGGGTAATTTGTCCGATTTGGGAATCGCAACGATGAACAGGTTGTCGGTACGGGGATCGGGCGAAGTGGTGATCTGGTTGAAATCGTCCTCAAAATGGAGCCTTCCGAGCAGGAACGCAAGCGGCGCCTTCATATCCTCGGTTTCTTTCAGCGCTAGTTTCTCGGCGCGATTGTTATCCAGAAAATAAAGGAATTTTCCGTCCGAAACCACCAGCTTTCCCGCCGGATCGGTATACTGCCAGCGCATTTTGCCGGGCTTGCGGAGATACAACAATCCTTTCTCGGTGCGCTTGTGGCCTTGCGCGGTGTAGCTCTCGGCGAAATTCACGGTCAGCGACTGGGCGGTGTTGTAATGATTCTCGACACCCTTCAGCGTTTTCGAAATATCGGCCTCGGCAGCGTTCGCGCAGGTCAGGAAGATCAGGCTAAGGACGCCGGCGATCGCGGAGGTGATGCTCGATTTTCCGAGAGAATTCGATTTCATCGGGTTGGACACGATATTTGGACGCGGCAGACCGTTGTCGCGATACCGCTCGCTTCCATTTTCTCAGGTCCCACTTCCGTCCGCGCCGCCACCATCGTCACGATATTCTGGAAATATATGTCTTCGGGGTATTTCGAGTCTGACCGGCGAGGCAGCCTTCAAGACGCGGTGCTGACGGCAGCGGAAGAGCGTCGCGTCCTCACGCGTAAATGCGGCGAAGCAGCAATGCGGTCCGCAGAAGCGCTGATCGCTGTGCAGAAGCCCGAGGGGTACTGGGTCGGCGACCTGCTCGCCGATACGACGCTTGAGTCGGATTATGTCTTATTGCAGCTCTGGATGTATCCGCCTCGCGACGGCCAGTGGAGTCCGCCCACCCGGCCGCAGATCCGGAACGCGTGCCGGTCGATTCTCGCGCGCCAGCTTCCCGACGGCGGGTTCAATATTTTTCCCGGCGGTCCGGCCGATATCAATGCTTCGGTCAAGGCGTACACCGCGCTGAAGCTGGCCGGATTCGACGCGGACGCCGATTTCATGCGCCGGCTGCGCGACCGCATTCTCGCGCTCGGCGGAATTCAGGCCGCCAACAGTTACGTAAAAATCAATCTCAGCCTGTTCGGCCTGTATCCCCGCGCCTATGTGCCGACGGTTCCTCCCGAACTCGTGCTGCTCGCCGGCCACATCCTTTATGAAATGTCATCGTGGACCCGGGCCATTGTGGTTCCGCTGTCGATTGTCCAGGCGATCGGCGGCACGCGTCCGGTGCCGCGCGGATTTCATCTGGACGAGCTCGCCGCGCCGGAAGTAAGTTTTCAGCTCCCGCGCCGCGACAAGATTTCGTTTCTGTTCCATCAGATCGATCGCGCGCTGAAGCTGTGGCAGAGGCGCGGGCCGCGCGAAGTGCAGCGCTCGGCGATTCGCGCCGCCGAAAAATGGATGCTCGATCGGACGCGCTACAGCGAAGGACTGGGCGCCATCTATCCGTCGATGATGTACCTCATCATGGCGCTCGAAGCCCTTGGTTATCCGGAGGACCATCCGGACATGATGGAAGCGCTGCGGCGATTCCACGATCTGATCACGGAATCGGAAGAATCGCTGAATTTCCAGCCGTGTTTCTCGCCGGTGTGGGATACGGCGTATGCTGCGTTCGCGCTCGGCGAATTCGGCGTCATCGCTCCACTTGTCATGGCCGGGGAGCGTCTGGCCCAAACCGCCGACTGGCTGATTGCGCGCGAGGTTCGCCACAAAGGCGACTGGAGCGTGAAGCGTCCCGACCTGGTTCCCTCCGGCTGGGCGTTCGAACATCAGAACGAACATTATCCCGACATCGACGACACGGCGATGGTGCTGCTGGCGCTGGAGCACGCCAGAAGCGCGGACGCCCAAAAACAAGCCCGCTGCGAAGCGCGCGCCATCCATTGGCTGATCCATATGCAGTCGCGCGACGGCGGTTGGGCCGCGTTCGACGTCGATAATAACTGGGCCATTCTGAACAACGTCCCGTTCGCGGACCATAACGCGATGCTCGATCCAACGTGCCCCGATGTTACCGGCCGGGTGCTTGAAGCATTGTCGCGCCGGAATGTTCCGGAAACCTGGGATGCGATTCGTCAGGGCGTGCAGTTTCTTTTGAACTCGCAGGAGTCCGACGGAAAATGGTGGGGACGCTGGGGTGTCGATTATCTTTACGGCACGTTCCTGGCGATGCGCGGGTTGCGGGCTTCGGGCGCGGCGCAAAGCCAGGACGCGCTGCGGCGCGCCGCGCAGTGGATCGCCTCGGTTCAAAACGCGGATGGCGGCTGGGGCGAGAGCTGTCTGAGCTATTTAAAGGAACGATTCGTCGCCGCGCCGAGCACGCCGTCGCAGACCGCGTGGGCGATTCTCGCCTTGCTCGCAGCCGACGATCGCGGCACGCCGGCGCTGATGCGCGGCCTGCGGTATTTGATCGACACTCAGCGCTCCGACGGGGAATGGGAGGAATCGCTCGCGACCGGCACCGGATTCCCCAACGTTTTTTATCTGCGCTACACGTTGTACCGAAATTATTTCCCGCTGATGGCGCTGACGCTCGGCCGGCGCGCGCTGGGCCGCGATTGATCGCGTTAAGCTAAGGATCAATCGTGTTGCCTTTCAAACGAATCCTTTTCCCCGTCGACTTTTCGGGTCCCTCCGTTGGCGCCGCGCGCTACGTGGAAGCATTCGCCGGACGATTCGACGCCGATTTGACGCTGCTGCACGTCGATTGGCCCCAGTACAACGACCCGTTGCCGTCGGGTCCCGGAGACAAGCGCGATCACCTGGACAAATTTCTTACGAAGGAATTCGAATATTTCCGCGTCCGGCGGTCGGTGGTGAAAGGGGAGCCGGCGGCGATGATTCTCGAGGTCGCGCGAACCGAACATTCGGATCTGATCATGATGCCGACGCTCGGCATGGGCGGGTTCCGGCGATTTCTACTCGGCTCGGTCACGGCGAAAATCCTGCATGATGCCGATTGTCCGGTATGGACCGGCGTGCATCTGGAAAACGCGCCGCCGCTCGACAAGATCGAGTTTCACAACATATTGTGTGCCGTCAATCTGGACGTGTACGCTCGAAAAGTGTTGCAGGGAGCCTACGAGCTCGCCGAGGAATACCGCGCGGGTTTGACCGTCGTGCACGTGACCGGCGATTCGCATGCGCGATCCGAGGTCGAGGAAATGTTGCGCGCCGTCAAAATCAAGGCGAGCGTTGTCGTCGAGAACGGCGAAGTTTCGCAAGTCGTCGCTCAGGTCGCCGCGCGCATTCGAGCGGATTTGCTGGTGATCGGACGCAGCCCCGCGCCGGGGATTTTTGGCCGCCTGCGGACGCACGCGTATCCGATCATCCGGCAATCGCCGTGCCCGGTGATCAGCCTGTAACGTCTAGCGGGCGGAGTAGATCACACCCGCCGCATACAGCCGGTCCAGTTCGGAGTCATCAAGGCCGAGCAGTTCGTGGAGAATTTCGCGGCTATGCTCACCGAGTTTGGGCGCCGGGCGGCGCACACTCCCCGGAGTCGCCGAAAATTTCACCGGCGGACCCGTCACCGGAAAACCGCCGATCACCGGGAACATTCCGCGCTCCGACGTTTGCGCATCCGCTGCGACCTCGTCGAACTTGCGGACGGGAGTGCACGGGATGCCGCGCGCTCTCAACCGGCCGATCCAATGCGCCGCGGTGTCGCTGCGAAAAATTCCGGCGATCAGCGATTCCAGCGCCTCGCGATTCTTCACGCGCAATGCATTGGTCGCGTAATCGGGATGATCGGCCAGATCGGTCCGTTCGATCGCGATGCAGAAATCCTGCCACAGCTTCTGGCTGGCCACGGCGATGACGATGTCGCGATCGGCGGTCGGGAACCCGCGGTAAGGCACGATCGTCCCGAAGCGCGTGCCCATCGCGTCCGGCACCACTCCCGATCCGAAGTAATTTGCAAAATTTGACGCCATCGCCGAGATCATCGAATCGAGCATGGCAACGTCGACGAACTGGCCGGCTCCGGTGCGGTTCCGCGCCTCCAGCGCGAGCAGAATGCCGATCATCGCAAACATCCCCGAGGTTGTATCGGCCACCGAGTGCCCGCAGCGGACGTGTTCGCCGCCTTCGACGCCGGTCACGCTGATCAGGCCGCTCGACGCTTGCAGAATCAGGTCCATCGCGGGATCGTCGCGCGAGGGTCCGTTCTGGCCGTAGCCGGAAATCGAGCAATAGATCAGGCGCGGATTGCGGGCCCGGGCGGCTTCGTATCCCAGCGCCAGCCGCTCCATCGTTCCGGGCCGCATGTTCTCGATCACCACGTCGGCGCGGCCCATCATCTGAAGACAAATCTCCCGGCCTTCGGGCGCCTTGAGATCGATGGCGAGGCTGCGCTTGCCGGTGTTGATGCCGAGGAAATACGACGCTTCGCCTTCGGTGAACGGAGGAGCCCAGGTGCGGCCGATCTCGCCCCCTTCGGGAGTTTCGACCTTGTAGATTTCGGCGCCGTATTGCGCCAGCAGCATCGTGCAGTACGGGCCGGCGAGCGCGTGAGAGAAATCTAGCACGCGGATGCCCTCAAGAGGTGTCAATTCAATAGAATAGCGTACTCAAACATCGATGGAACCGCGGAGCCCGGCGCACCTTTCCTGGAAAGAGGTTATGAGCGACCTGCGTTTCGCACTCCGGCTACTTCGCCAGAACCCGGCGTTATGCGGGTGGGAATGCCGGTGCTCAACGAGATTTTCGACGAAAAATATTACACTGATCTCGAAGGCGGCATTCTCGAAGCCTCGGGACGCCTGTTCAAGGGGCGTGTCAAATTGTACGTGTATCCGATGAAGGAACACGCCGCGGGCCATGTAAGCGGCGTCGAATCGCTCGAGGTCCCGGCGAAGTTGCGTCATCTCGAAGCGTACCTCGTCGACAATGAGTTCATCCAGCCGATCACCAATGTGAAGACCGCGCAATTGCACATGTCCCCGCGCGACGTGCTGACCCGGATCCAGCACGGCGATGCGGATTGGGAACAAATGGTGCCGGCGCCGGTGGCGGAACTGATCAAGTCCCGGGGCCTGTTCGGGTATCATCCCCTGTAACTTTATAGGCACATGCCGCATCAACGCAAAAGTGGAGGATTCTATGCTTCGTTTAGGATGCCTTGTTCTACTGTGCGGCGCGGCCGCTTTTGCGGCGGACGATGTCGCGAGCGCCGTCGTCGCGACGGTGAAGAAAGTCGACGCCGGTGGGAAGGTGGTGGTGGTCAAGACCGCCGATGGAACCGAGCAAACCTTTAAAGTGGTCGGTCATACCGCGGTGCATGGAGCGAAGGATGTTGGAACAGGCAGCGTCGACGCATTTCATGGCCTGAAAGAAGGCGACGATGTGGTGGTACACTACACCGTCACTGGCGCCGCGAAAACCGCCGACGAGTTCGATCGCGTCGGCAAGGATGGGTTGAAAGCGATGGAGGGCACCGTGAAGGGCATCGATCATGGAGCCAAAACCATGACGGTGAAGACCGCCGACGGAGCCGAGACCACCTTCCACTTCACCAAGACGATGGCCAAGGAAACGGGCAAAGGCGCGGAGAAGACCGGGAAAGTGACGGTGTACTACAGCGACGAAGCGGGAAAGAAAATCGTCCATTACTTCAAGGAAGGCTAGTTCCAAGAAAGCCGGCCGGGCGCAGTTTCGATGACTCCTTAACGCCACTTGAGCGGTGATAAGCTTTTGTAGTCAGAGAGAGGGAGGTCGAAAGCTGGCACTCCGATCACGAAACGCCGGAGATCATTCCGCCTACCGGCCTCGCCGCAATCACCCGCGCATACGCGAAAATCATCGCCGACGTGAATCGC
>DATHCE010000266.1:0-20459 GCA_035319685.1 Bryobacteraceae bacterium
TGATCAATGGCGAGATGTTCACCGGCCGTGACAACGTGCATGCCTATCTCATGAAGAACCCGCCCCCGGTCGATCTCCACGGCAGCGCGCTGTACCATTGCGGCCCAGTCATGTTGCAGGAAGGCGGCCGCTGGAGGGTCAAAGCGGCCGGCCCCACCACCAGCAGCCGCGAAGAGCCGTATCAGGCCGACATCATCAGGAATTACGGCGTTCGCGCGGTGATCGGCAAAGGCGGGATGGGCAGCAAGACGCTGGCCGCGCTGCGGGAGCATGGCGCCGTGTATCTCAACGCGATCGGCGGCGCCGCGCAATATTACGCGCGATCCGTTGAAAAAGTTCTCGGGGTCCACTGGATCGAATTCGGGATTCCAGAAGCGATGTGGCATCTGGCCGTGCACGATTTCGTGGCCATCGTGACCATGGATGCGCACGGCAACAGCTTGCACGCCGATATCGAGAAGGAAACCGGCGCGCATCTGGCGGAATTGCAGAAGGCGTAATGAATCGCCGCGAATTTCTCGCGGGTGTTGCCTCCACGGGTCTCGCATCCGCGGGCCTGGGCGCGTCAACCTTGTTACGCGCCGCCGATCCGCCCGATATCGCGCTGCGCATTTCTTCGGTCGATGTTGAACTTGCGCCGGGGAAGATCTTCAAGACGACCGGGTACAACGGATCGGCGCCGGGTCCCGTGTTGCGCGTTTCCGAGGGCAAACCGGTCACCGTCGAAGTTCACAACGACAGCCCGATTGCGGAAGTGGTTCATTGGCACGGCCTGGTGATCCCACCCGAGGTGGACGGCTCGATCGAAGAAGGCACGCCGGCCGTTCCGCCGCACGGCTCGCGGCGATATACGTTTACGCCGCGGCCTTCGGGAACGCGCTGGTATCACACGCATATCCCGGCCGGCCGCGATCTGAAGCGCGGCACTTACTCCGGCCAATTCGGATTTTTCTACATCGAGCCGACGAGCGAGCCCGCGCCCTTCGACGGCGAAGTATTTGTCGCGCTGCACGGATGGGACCCGTATTTTTCCACCGGAGGCAATGAAGAATCCGGCCTTGAAGTCGCTTACAAACGTTTTTCGATCAACAGCCGCGCGCTCGGCCACGCCGAACCGATTCGCGTGAAACCAGGGCAGCGCGTGATGTTCCGGATCCTCAACGCCGACGCGACGCTGAAGCATAGCATCGGGCTCGCCGGACACACATTCAACGTGGTCGCGCTCGATGGAAATCCTGTGCCGCAGCCGCGCGAAGTGGAGTCGATCGATCTGGGATCGGCCGAGCGCGTGGATGCGATCGTGACTATGAATCAACCCGGCGTGTGGATTTTGGGCGAGACCGACGACCGCATTCGCAACGCCGGGATGGGAGTGGTCATCGAATATGCGAATCGGAGCGGCGAGCCGCAGTGGAAGCTTCCCGGGCCGTCGCGCTGGGACTACACCGCGTTTGGCGATGCGAATCCCGCGCCCGCGTCTCCCGCCGAGAGGGTCCCCTTAGTGTTCCAACAGAAATTTGCCGGCAGCCGTTGGGTCGATCACTGGACCATCAACGGCAAGGAGTTTCCGAAAACCGATCCGATCCGCGTGAAGACGAATCAGCGCTATCGGCTGGTGTTTGACAATCAGAGCGACGAAGCACACCCGGTGCACCTGCATCGTCATTCCTTCGAACTGACCCGGTTCGCCGGCCAGGCGACGCGCGGGGTCGTCAAAGACGTCGTGATGGTGCCGCCGCGGAAACAAGTGGAAGCCGATTTCGTCGCGGACAATCCGGGACCATCGCTGTTTCACTGCCACAATCAGATGCACATGGACTTCGGATTTATGACGATGGTCCGATACGACTAGCGCCAGAGTTGATACCACTTGCGCGAGCCGGAATCCGGCCGCGCGTCGGGCAATTCGATCTCCTCGCCCGCCAGCGTCGCGCGCGGGTTGGTGACGCAAAGGGTCTCCGCCATCGCGTCGCCGTAACGTTTTTTCAACTCCGCGTAAGCGCCGTCGAGCTTGGGCGGGCGGCGATCCAGATCGTGGCCGTCGCTGGCGACGAAGTGCACCAGCCCCCGGTCGAGCAACGTCGCGCAGAAGTCCTGGGCGCGCCGGCCGAAAGTGCCGAGGATGCTTTGCGCCGTGATCTGCAAACGCGCGCCGGATTCGATCCAGGTTTCGATCTCCGGGAGACGGTCGCGCAATAATCCGTTGCGTTCCGGATGCGTGATGATCGGAATCATTCCGGCGTCGAGCAGGCGCTCGAAAATTTCCGGCGTGTTTTTGAAGATGAGCAGATCGGAAAATTCCACCAGCAGATAGCGGTTTTGATTGATCGTGTATTTCCGCGGATTCTCGATCGCGTCCTGGATGTTTTCGTAACTCAAATGAAAATCGCAGCCGGAATAGAGCCGCACCGCGCCGCCTGAGGCAGCCGAAATTTCCGCGAGCCGCGCCCGGATCACCTCCGGCTCGAAACGATACTGGAGATTGGCGTGCGGCGTGGCCACCAGATCGGTGGTGCCGCTCGCCGCGGCCATCCGGATCATCGCGACGGAATCCTCCAGGGTGCGTGCGCCATCGTCCATGCCGTAGAGGACGTGGCTGTGAATGTCGATCAACCCTTGATTTTATCAGTGCCGCGGATCCCAAAAATTGCGGATCGCATAAATTCTAGTTCGCCGCCGGCCAGTATCCCGGCCGCGCCCGCACGATGGCGCCGGTGCGTTTGGGGATCATCACCTCGATGTGATGATATTGCTTGCCCGGCTGCACGGGAACGAAGCTCAGCAGGTATTGACTATGGATCTCTTCGCCCGCGCGAATGATAGACTCCTCCAGGCCCTTCAAGGTTTCAAACGAAAGATGCCGGCCTCCGGTCGCGCGCGCCAGAGCTTCGGCTGTGTTTTCTTTCCCCAGACGCAGCAGATCCACCAGGCCATCCACAGAACTTCCGGGCACCGGCGGATTGTCTTCGGGCTTCGCGGTCCACGGCGTCGCGTAGATGGAATACGTCGCCGGGTACACCATCACGCCGGCGCGTTCCACCAGTTCCATCGCGCCGGCCAGCTTCATCTTGCTTCCCCGATCCCGCGACTCGCTCAGGATGATCAGCACGCGGCGCCGGTTCTCCGGTTGAGTCTCGAGCAGCTTCACCGATTCGGCAACGGCGTCGAGCATCTTGCCTTTTCTGATAACGCGCGGCTGAATTCTCTCAAATGCGGCGCGAATTTTGCTCCCGTCCGAAGTGAATGGCTGAAATACGCGAACCTCGTCGTCGAACGCGATGACGGCCGCGCGTCCGCGATCGCCGGCCACCAGCGGTTGAATCAGGCTGCCCACGCGATTGATCTTCGCGAGCACCGCGGCCGAGATCCCGCTTCACTCGACCGCCACCACCAACGAGACCGGAGCAAGCACCGTGTCGGAAGTGTCCAGGTGAAAATTCTGCTTCACGCCGTCATCGGTAACCAGGAAATCCCCAGGGTTCAATCCGTCGATGAAATTCCCTTTGCGATCGGTAACCGTGGCGGGCACCAACACCAGATGAACGTTGGTTTGAATGGTAGGCGGCTGCTGTGCGGCCAGCGCCACACTGAGCGCGAACGGCACACACAACCGGCGAATCCCAGAGGTCACTTCACTTCTGACGATGCCCGCGGGATCCGCGTTACTCTAGTCGTTTATGTCCGACCGGCTTCGAGAATTGCGCCGCCGCCATGCCGCCGCCGAGGCTGGTGGAGGCGACCAGCGCCGCGCGCGCCAGCATCAGGAAGGGAAATTATCGGCACGCGAGCGCATCGATCTGCTGCTCGATGAATCGAGCTTCGAGGAGATGGACAAGCTGGTGCGGCACCGCTCGCGCGATTTCGGAATGGAGGATCAGATCGTCGACGGCGACGGATTCGTCACCGGTTATGGCTTGATCCACGGTCGTCCGGCATACGTTTTCGCGCAGGATTTTACGGTCTTCGGCGGATCTCTTTCCGAGATGAACGCGAAGAAAATCGTGAAGATTATGGATCTGGCGCTCAAGACCGGCGCGCCGGTAATCGGATTGAACGATTCGGGCGGCGCGCGGATTCAGGAAGGCGTCCTGTCGCTCGCAGGATATGCGGACATTTTCCTGCGCAACACCATTTCGAGCGGCGTAGTGCCGCAAATTTCCGCGATCATGGGCCCCTGCGCGGGCGGCGCCGTGTATTCGCCGGCGCTGACCGATTTCGTGTTCATGGTGGATCGCACCAGCTATATGTTCGTCACCGGACCGGACGTGATCAAGACCGTCACGCATGAAGACGTCACCAAGGAAACGCTGGGCGGCGCGGCCACCCACAACACCACCAGCGGCGTCGCGCATTTTCTCGCGCATGACGACGCCGAATGCCTGCGCCTGATCCGCGAGTTGCTGAGTTATCTTCCACAGAACAATCGCGACGAGAATCCGGCGCGGCCGTGCACCGATTCGCCGGATCGCGAGGACGCCTCGCTGGATTCGATCGTGCCCGCGGCTTCGAATCAGCCCTACGACATCAAGGACGTGATTCAACGAATCGTGGATGATGGCGCATTTCTCGAAGTGCAGGAGCACTGGGCCCGCAACATCGTGGTGGGATTCGCGCGCATGGACGGACGCAGCGTCGGAATCGTTGCCAACCAGCCGGTGTTTCTCGCCGGATGCCTGGACATCGATTCGTCCACCAAAGGCGCGCGCTTCGTGCGCTTCTGCGATGCGTTCAACATTCCGATTCTGACCTTCGAGGACGTTCCCGGATTTCTGCCGGGTACGGCGCAGGAGTTCGGCGGCATCATCCGTCACGGTGCCAAGCTCCTGTATGCATACGCCGAAGCCACCGTGCCGAAGATCACCATCATTACGCGCAAAGCTTACGGCGGAGCGTACTGCGTGATGGGATCGAAGCATCTGCGGACCGATATCAACCTCGCCTGGCCCAGCGCCGAGATCGCGGTGATGGGCGCCGAGGGAGCGGTGAACATCGTCTATCGCCGTGAATTGGCCACGGCCGGATCGAATGACGCGCAGGACGCCCTGCGGCGCGCCAAAACCGAGGAATTTCGCGAACGCTTCGCCAATCCTTTTGTCGCCGCCGAGCACGGGTTCCTCGACGACGTGATCGAGCCGCGCCAGACGCGTCCTCGCGTGATCCGCGCGCTGCGCATGCTCGAAACGAAAATAGATACGATGACGAAAAGGAAACACGGAAATATCCCGCTCTGATTGAGAAGAGATCCGCGTGGCGGGCACTGGAGTTCAGGCGGCCGGCGCTCCTGAATGTGCCGCGCAAGGACGGCCGCGAATTTCTGGCGGAGATAAATGCAGAAGCCCTCTCTGCGAAAGATTCCGGTCTGAAGCGAGAATTTTTGGCTGAGATTCGCCCCTGCTCGCAAACCGATCCTAGGCGCCGGCTGCCAACTTCTCGAAGAAGCGCTTGATCATCATCTTCGCCGTAGAATCGATCAGGCGCTGACCGACCGCGGCGATGGTTCCGCCCACTTGTACTTCGCCGTCGTAAACCACCTCGGTTTCCTCGGCCGCGGGTTTCATCAACAGCGAGCCTTCGCCCTTGAGGAATCCGATTTTCCCCGCCCCGTCCACCGCCATCCGGAAACTCGAAGGCGGCATGGGGTCGAAGATCCGCACTTTTCCCTCGAAGGCGCCCGACAGGCTCGCCAGCACCATCTTCATTTTCATGCGATATTCGTCGTCGCCGGTTTTTTCGAGGGTCTCGCAGCCCGGAATCGCGCGCGCCAGCGCCTCCGGGTCCTGCATCAGCCGGTACGCCTGTTCGGGCGAAAAGGGCAGCGTATAGGCGCCGGAAATTTTCAAGCCGACCTTCCCATCGCGCTCGCGATCGCCCGTTTCGCGTAGACCGTCGCGACGTGCCGGCGATAATCGACGGAAGCGTGCAGATCGCTGTTCGCTTCCACGCGCTCCATCACCAGCGTCGCGGCGCGTTCCACGTCGGCCGCCGATCCGCCGGTGCCTTCGAGCGCTTTTTCCGCCGCCCTCGCGCGATACGAACAGTTCGAAACTCCGGTGACTCCGATGCGCGCCATCGCGATTTTCCCGCCTTCCTTGCGGATCCGCGCCGCGACGCCGACGATGGCGAATCCGCTCGCCGGCTGGAACATTTTCTGGTAGCTTGTGCCTTCGCCCGAATCCTCCGCCGGCACGATCACCTCGCGAATGATCTCGCCCGGATCGAGCGACGTCGTGAACGTATCGACGAAGAAATCGGCGGCGGCGACGGTCCGTTCCGAACCGACGCCCTGCAACACGAACTTCGCTTCGAGAGCCTGAAGCGCCGCGGGATAATCCGCCGACGGATCGGCGTGCGCGATGCTGCCTCCGATCGTTCCGCGATTGCGTACCTGCACATCGCCGATATGGGCGGCGGTTTCGGCCAGAAGCGGGCATTTCGCTTTCAGCGCCGCCGATGTTTCCAGGTCGTGATGCGTCGCCGTTGCTCCGATGTGGATCGCGCCGTTGCGCTCACGAATGTAGCTGAGATCCTTCAACCGGCCGAGGTCCACCAGATGCTCCGGCGCGGCCAGCCGCAGCTTCATCATCGGGATCAAACTCATCCCGCCGGCGAGCGGTTTCGCTCCCTGAGCCAAAAGTCCCAGCGCTTCCTCGAGCGTCTTGGGAGCAGTGTAATCGAACGTCTGCGGAATCATGATCGGGCTCCTTGGACCAGCCTCCAGATTTTTTCAGGCGTCATCGGCATATCGACGTGCCGCACCCCGAGCGGCGCGAGCGCATCCACCACCGAATTGACCACCGCGGGCGAGCATCCGATCGTGCCCGCTTCGCCCACCCCTTTCACTCCCAGCGGATTCACCGGCGTCGGAGTAATCGTGTGCCCGGATTCGATCCACGGCATCATGTGCGCCTTGGGCATCGCGTAATCCATCAGCTCGCCCGTCAGAAGCTGGCCGTTGTCGTCGTAGACGGCTTGTTCCCACAGCGCCTGGCCGAGGCCCTGGGCGACGCCGCCGTGAACCTGCCCGTCGACAATCAGAGGATTCAGCAGGTTGCCGCAATCGTCGACGGCGAAGTAGCGGCGGACCGAAATCGCGCCGGTTTCGCGGTCGATATCGGTCACCACCAGATGCGCGCCGAACGGGAACGTGAAATTCGGCGGCTCCCAGAAATGCGTCGAGACCATTCCGGGTTCGGTGTTGGGAGGCAGTTGCATGGCGCGATAAGAAGCCGCCGCGATTTCCCCAATCGATTTCGTTGCGCCGGTCTTGTTGTCGATGCATCGCCCGCCTGACAACGTCACGTCGTCGGAATCGAGCAGCATCTTGCCGAACTTTTTGATCTTCGCTTTCAGATCCTGGAGCGCGAAGTACATGGCCGTGCCGCCGACCGCGGTGCCGCGGCTGCCGAACGTGCCGATTCCGTACTGCACCAGCGAGGTGTCGCCGTGAATCACCAGAACGTCGTCGATGTCGACGCCCAATTCGTCGGCGGCGACTTGCGCGAACGTCGTCTCCTCGCCTTGCCCATGCGGAGATGCGCCGGTCAGCACCGTGACCTTGCCGGTCGGTTCGATCTTGACGGTCGCGCTCTCCCATCCGCCGGCGGGAGTCGCGGGCGATGGACCCAACGCGCAGATCTCACCGTAGGTCGAAATGCCGATCCCCATCAGCTTGCCCTGCTTGCGCTTCTCTGCCTGCTCGGCGCGCAGCTCGTGGTAACCGGCCATGTCGAGCACCTTTTTAAGAGGCGCCGCGTAATCGCCCGAATCGTAGGTGAGGCCGGTGGCCGTCGGGAATGGGAACTCGTCTTTGTGGACGAAATTCTTCAATCGAATCTCGGCCGGGTCCATTTTCAGCTCCGCCGCGAGCATATCGACCATCCGCTCGAGTCCGTGGGTCGCCTCCGGCCGTCCCGCGCCGCGATACGCATCGGTGGGCACGCAGTTGGTGAACACGCCGACGATATCGGCCCGGATGTTCTGCGTCCGATACAGTCCCGGCATCATCAGCACGCTCAGGGTCGGAATCGCGGGCGTCAGCAACTGGTGATAGGCGCCCAGATCCTGGAAAATTTTCAGCTTGATGCCGGTGATGGTGCCGTCTTTTTTCGCGGCGATCTCGTAATAATCGACGTGGCCGCGGCCGTGAGTCGTGCACAGGAAATTTTCCCGGCGCGATTCGATCCACTTCACCGGCCGGTTGATCTTCATCGCGACGAAGCCCATCAGGGCTTCTTCGGCGTACACATTCAGCTTGCTGCCGAATCCGCCGCCGACCTCCGGCGCGACCACCCGCAGCCGGTTCTCTTCGAGGCCCAGCATCATGGCGACCAGCGTGCGCAGCAGGTGCGGGATCTGCGTCGAGGAATATAAGTTCAGCGCGCGATCCGCCGCGCGCCATTCCGCCACCACGCCGCGCGTCTCCATCGATGTCGGTATCAACCGCTGGCTGGTGATGCGCTGCTTCACCACCACGTCGGCTTCGGCGAATGCCTGGTCGATCTCGCCATGCTCCTGGTGATAATCGAACGCCTTGTTGTCGGGCCATTGCGGATGCACCGCGGGCGCGCCTTCGGCCAGCGCTTTTTCCGGATCGGCAACGGCTGGAGTCACGTCCCAATCGATCTCGACCAGGTCCGCGGCGTCGGCGGCGAGATAACGGTCGGTCGCGACCACCACCGCTACCGGATGGCCCACGAAATACACGCGATCGGTCGCCAGAATGTGGTGATGCGGAACGCGCAGCCCGGGCAGCGACGCTCCGCACGGAACCGGTCCGACGTGTTCGGTATCGCGTCCCGTAAACACGGCGGTGACGCCTTTCGCCGACGCCGCTTTGCTCGTGTCGATCGACCGGATCTTCGCCGCTGCGTGCGGGCTGCGCACGATGATGGCGTAGTTCATGCCCGGCATCTTGATGTCTTCGACATAGGTCGCCGTGCCGGTGATCAGCCGCGGATCTTCGCGCCGGCGAATGCGCTTGCCGATCAGAGTTTCAGGCTTGGTGGTCGTGGTGGCCATGGTTTATGCTCCCCCCGCTTTCGCGGCCGCTCTCACGGCATTGACGATGTGTTGATATCCGGTGCACCGGCAGATGTTGCCTTCGAGGCCATGCCGGATTTCTTCGTCGGTCGGGTTGGGATTCCGGTCCAGAATCTGTTTGGACGCGATGATCATCCCCGGCGTGCAGAATCCGCATTGCAGCCCGTGCTCGTTCCAGAAGGCTTCCTGCATTGCATGCAGCTTGCCGTTCGCCGCCAGGCCCTCGATGGTCACGACGCTCGCGCCATCGGCCTGCACCGCGAACATCGTACAGCTCTTCACGGCTTTTCCGTCCACCTCGATGGTGCAGGCGCCGCACAGCGAGGTCTCGCATCCCACGTGAGACCCGGTCAGTCCGATCACCTCGCGCAGATAATGGATGAGGAGCAATCGCGGCTCCACGTCATGGGAATAATTTTTCCCGTTGATGTTTACTTGGATGTTCATCTTGGAGATCCTTCGGGCGTTTATGAACATATCAAACTTGGAACGATGAAAAAAGCACTGCTTGCCTGGAGCAGCGGCAAGGACAGCGCGTGGACGTTGCAGTGTCTTTTAAAAATGTCAGACGTCCGCGTCCTGGGACTGCTGACCACGTTCAACTCGGCCTTCGATCGCGTGGCAATGCACGCCGTGCGGCGCGAGCTGGTGGAGGCGCAGGCCGCTTCCGCCGGGCTTCCGCTTCAGCCGGTGCCGCTTCCGTGGCCATGCTCGAACGAAGATTACGAGCGGATCATGGGCGAGGTCTGCCGCACCGCCGCGGCGCAAGGCGTCAACACCATCGCGTTCGGAGATTTGTTCCTGGCCGATATTCGAGCCTACCGGGAACGCCAGCTTTCCGGCACCGGACTCGATCCGATGTTTCCGCTATGGCAGATCCCGACCGGTGAATTGGCGAGAGAGATGATCCGTTCCGGTTTGCGCGCCAGGTTGACCTCGATCGATCCGAAAATCCTCGCGCGCGATTTCGCCGGCCGCGAGTTCGATCTCACGCTGTTGCGCGATCTGCCGGAAAGCGTCGATCCATGCGGGGAAAACGGCGAATTTCATTCCTTCGTCTACGACGGCCCGATGTTCCGGAACCCGATCGCGATCCGCACCGGCGAAATCGTCGAGCGTGACGGCTTCGTGTTTGCGGATCTGAGCCCGGCGTTATACTGAGGGCGATGAAGTTTCGCGTAATCCTCGCGTTCGACGCGGTTGCCGGGAGCTACTCCGCTGTCTGTCCGGAACTGCCCGGCTGCGCGACCTTCGGAGACACGGAGCAGGAAGCGCTTCGAAACGCGCAGGAGGCCATCCGCCTCTATCTGGAACCTTCCGACGTGCCAGTTCCCGAAGAGGCTCGCGTGATAGAGGTCACGGTTGGGTGATGCCGGAATTCCACGACTGACACCCGACCGGGTTATCAGCGTGCTCCGGCGAGGCGGATTTGAATGTATTCGCAGCGCCGGCAGTCATCAGAAGTGGAGAAATTCTGCAACCGGCAAGCAGGTCATCGTCGCCTATCATCGCGGGAAGATCATCCCGATTGGCACGATGAAAGCCATTATCGACGGGAGCGGAATTCCGCTCGAACGCTGGCGGGAGTGAGCGGTCTGACGCCGCTTCGCTCCCATCCCTCAGTTGCCGATAGGTCCGGCGGCTATTGCGGTTCTACCGCGATGTACCGCGTGTTGCCCTGCCGGTTCACCAGCAGCAGCATGGTATGTCCCATCGCGCGTCCCACGGCGCGGTTATAATCCCCTACGCTCGTGATGCGCACGTGGTCGATTTCCTGAATGACGTCGCCCCGTTCCAGGCCCGCGACCGACGCCGGGCTTCCGTCGGCCACGTTCGTGACCACCACGCCGCGCGTCGTCGGCGGCAGGCCGAGCTGACGCAGCGTCTGCGAGTCAAGCTCATCCACCGAGACTCCGTCGAGCGCCGTCGATCCGGCATTGCCGTTATCGCGTTGGCGATTTTGAGCCGTTTCGTTCGGGTACTCGATCAGCTTCACCGGAATCGTTCTCGCCGACCCGTCACGAATGACCCGGAGATTCACCACCGTGCCCGGCGCGAGCATGGAGATCTTCAGGCGCAACTGATTGCCGTCCTCGACGCGCTCGCCGTCGATTTCGGTGACCACGTCGCCCCGCTGGAGGCCTGCCTGAGCCGCGGGAGACCCGGCGGTAACGTCGCCCATCAGCACGCCGCGCACATCGGTCAGGCGCAGCGCCTTGGCCATCGCGGGCGTAATATCCTCCGGCAGCACGCCCATGTATCCGCGAACCACCTTGCCGTGCGCCATCACCTGGTTCATCACATTGCGCGCCATGTTGGCCGGGATCGCGAAGCCGATTCCTTCATTGCCGCCGCTGCCGTGCGAAAGGATCGCCGTGTTGATCCCGATCAGATTGCCGCGCACATCCACCAGCGCTCCTCCCGAATTGCCGGGATTGATCGCCGCGTCGGTCTGAATGAAATCCTCGTAGCCTTCGATATTGAGCCCATTGCGTCCCTTGGCGCTGATGATTCCCATCGTCACCGTCTGCCCGAGCCCGAACGGCTGGCCCATCGCCAGAGCAACGTCCCCGACGCGGACTTTCGAAGAATCGGCGAACGCCAGCGTCGGCAGATTCGACGCGTCCACTTTCAGCACCGCGATGTCCGTCCGCGAATCGGTTCCGACCAGCTTCGCCTTGAACTCGCGCCTGTCGAGCAGCGTGACCGTGATTTCGGTCGCGCCGTCGATGACATGATTGTTGGTGAGCAGGTAGCCATCGGGCCGCACGATCACCCCCGACCCGAGAGCCCGCTCACGCTGCCTCGGCTGCTGAAACTGCCGGCCGAAGTTATCCCCGAAAAACTGGCGGAAGAAGGGATCCATGAAGAACGGAGACATCTGGTTCCCATTGCCCTTGACGACTTTCGACGAGGAGATGTTCGCCACCGCCGGCAGATCTTTTTCGACGATCGGCGCAAAACTGGTGACGATTCCAGGCGTGTCGGCGCCGGTCACGTCAGGCGCGGCGGCGATCGCCGGGGGAACCGACATATAGATACTCCAGGCGCGTGAACCCACCAGAACCCCCACGGCGCCTGCCAAAAGGCAGTAAAGAACGACTTTGTATCGGCTTAAATTCTTCATAATGCAGCCCGTTAAGTCCAGATTACGAACCCTCAGTCAATCTTACTATCCCGGTTCGGGGGGAGAAAGCGCTCCGAACTTCCGTCATCATGCCGGGACGGGATCGCCTTTCGAACACTTGCGCCCGAGGCTCGAAATGGAGGTTCATTTCAAATGTTTTTTCGAGTGCTTTCGTGATGTTGGCGTTCTGGACGCCTCCCGCCATCCGGAGTTGACCCTGATCACGTGCTATCCCTTCTATTACGCCGGACCCGCGCCAAAGAGATTCATCGTGCACGCGCGGCGCGTTCCGTCTTGACCCTGTCGGATATAATGCTGTTTTGCGCTGTTCGATTCCCCTCCTCATTTGCGCGCTGGCGGTGTCCGCAGTGGCTTTCGCCGGCCCGGTCGATTTCGGACTCGCCGAAGTCAATGAAGCGCTCGCCTCGCGCCATCTCAAGTGGAAAATCAAGGTGGAGCTGAACCTGGAGGAGCCGGATACCTATCGCATCGAGCCCTACGGTTACGGCGGCGGCCACGTCACCGGCGGCGATCTGCGCGGCTTGATGTATGGGCTGCTTGAAGCCGCCGACCAGATCCGGTCCAAGGGAAGGCTCGCGCTGACGCATGCCACGCCGGCCATTCCGTGGCGCGGCGTCCGGATGTTTGCCGCGAACGATCTCGGCAAATATTCCGAAGATTTCTGGCGCGATTATTTCCGGACTCTGGCGCGCAGCCGGCTCAATCATTTCAGCCTGATTTTCTCGACCGGTCCTGAAGACGTGGCTTCAGAACGCGACGGGAACCTGCACGGAAATCTGCAGATGTTGCGCTTCATTTCCCAAACCGCTGCGGATTACGCCGTCGATTTTACGGTGGGCTTTTGGGAAACCGGGCAGCCCTTCGAAATCGGCGCCGGCACGCACGACGCTCTCATCAAGCTGCTCGCGGAATGCCCGTTGATTCGCACCGTGGAGTTGCGCCCGCGATCGGCCGATGCCTCCGTTTATCGCGAGACGGTTTTCAAGGCGCTGCACGAAATGGGCCGTCGCGTGGCGCTCGATCCGCGCGGCGCATTGCTGGATGCCGCGATGCGGAACGCCGCCGAAGACGCGGGCGTCGCGCTGCGGATTCCCTCCCAGTCGTGGCCGCCGGGTTTCGAGATCGATCCTCCGCCGGGCGCCGGCCATGAACTCTTTTACTGGATGTGGGGACGACTGGCCTACGACCCAAAGACCAAGCCCCCGCATACCGTCGCGGCCGACGAGTACGGCATCGCAGAGCAGATCGTCAGCCAGCTTCGAAACGCGCTGCTGGCCGACCCCGATGCGTATCTTTTCCCAGAGATCCACCCGGGGCCGGAGATTCATCCGGGGCCGGAGATTCACCCGGCGTTGATTGCTGACGAAAAGCCGGGCGATCCCAACGATTTCGTCGCGACCATCCCGGAGGCGGTTCACAACCGCATCGGCAATATCGCTTCGGCCAAGCAGACCCCGCTCCAGATCGCCGACGCTCTCAGCACCGCGTCAGTGGAACTGGAAAAAGCGGGACCGGGAAAAATGGCGATGCCCGATTTTCAGCTCCTCGCCGAGCTGGCCCGCTATCATTCGCACCGTCTGCGCGCGGCCTATTACGTGGAAATGTTCGATCAGCTCAAGAATCCCGCGGCACTCGACCGGGCCGAACAGGAGTTGAAGGAAAGCGCCTGGAACCCGGAAGAATCGTCGCACGAAGAATCGTCGCACGAAGAATCGTCGCACAAAGATGAGCTCGCCATCGAACAGCGCCGCAAGTCAACCAACCTCGACCCAGCCAAAGAAATTCCGGCGCCGCTTGAGACGCCGCCTCGTCCGCAGATCGCGCACGTGCCGGTAAAGTTTGTCGCCGCCGATCAACCGGTCACGTTAACCCTGCAAATCAATCCCGTCAAAAATGTTCGAACGGTCCGGTTGCATTACCGAGCGCTCGAGGCCCGCGTCTGGAAGACCATCGAAGAGCCGCCGGGTTCGTTGACGTTCACCATCCCCAAGTCCGATCTGGCTCCCGACTCGCAATGGGTCTACTACTTCGAAATCCTGAATCCGGAAAACACCGGATGGTTCGAGCCCGATCCGGTGAACTCAATCCCATATCATTGGGTCAGGGTTGCGCCCAAATGAAAGCCGTCGCGGTTTTTCCCGCCGAGCGCCGCTTCGCCGTCATCGATCATCCCGAGCCTCCACTCACGTCGCCAACCGGAGTGAAGTTGCGGATGCTCGACGTCGGCATTTGCGGAACCGACAAGGAGATCGTTTCGTTCGAATACGGCACGCCGCCCGCGGGGTCGGATTATCTGGTGATCGGCCACGAGTCTCTGGGCGAAGTGGTCGAAACGGGCGCGAGCGTCACGCGATTGAAGAAGGGCGACCTCGCGGTGCCCACGGTCCGCCGTCCCTGCGACGTTCCGGGCTGCATCGCGTGCCGCGCGGGGCGTCAGGATTTCTGCTACACCGGCAAATATACGGAGCGGGGAATCAATCGGCGTCACGGCTACATGGCGGAGCTGGTGGTCGAGGAGGAGCAATACATCAATCCGGTTTCCGGTTCTTTGCGTGACGTCGGCGTGCTGGTCGAACCGTTGACCATCGCGGAAAAGGGAATTTCGCAGCTCTGGCAAGTCCAGCAGCGTCTGCCGTGGGCGTTGCCCACCGAACCCGGCGAGCCGCCGGCGCATGGCCGCAACGCGCTGGTGCTCGGCGGCGGACCCGTGGGCTTGCTCGGCGCGATGAAGCTGCGGATCGAAGGATTCTCAACCACGGTCTATTCGCGCACGCCCGCCGCGAGCGATCTGGCCGGTCTGGTTACAAGCTTCGGCGCGAAGTTCGTGCCTGCCGAAACCACCCCCGTTGCAGATCTTGCGGCGCAGATTCCGAACATCGACGTTGTATACGAAGCCATCGGCGCATCGTCGCTCGCCTTTGAGGTGATCAAAGAGCTCGGCACCAACGGCGTTTTCATTTTTACCGGCGTGCCGGGCCGGAAGGCGCCGATCGACGTCGATACCGACGCGATCATGCGCGATATGGTTTTGAAAAATCAGATCGTGTTCGGCACCGTGAACGCGAGCGTCGGGCATTTCGCCGAAGCCATTTCGGATTTAGGCCGGTTCATGGAACGATGGCCGTTCGCGGTGCGCACTTTGATCTCGCACCGCTTCCCGATCGATCGGGCAGACGAGCCGCTCTCAGGGAAAGCGGGCGGAATCAAGAACGTCATCGCCATCGCGTCGTGATATTGTCCGGAGCGGAGCGCCCGGAACCCCGCCGGCACGAGTCTGTGTGAAAAACTCGCCCTTTCAACCCCGCCATCGCTGGCGGGGCTTGTCTATGTCGATGAACGGGAAGCCCCGGCAGTCATGCCGGGGGCAAAAATCGCTGTTTTTACGCAGACTCGCACCGGCAGGGCTTGCCGGCAAGCCGGTTCAGCGCGTGATCCATCTGGATTCCCAATGCGCCGGGACCGCGTATATCGCCCGGATGGCTGAAAATGCCACCGTGACCTGGCCTTCTTCGGCGTCCGAGGGAAGCGAAAATTCCTGGCGGCCGGCACGCAGGCCGTTTTCGCGGCGAGGTTTTTCTTTCGATCGATCGAGGCGCAGAGACAGCGGGGAAACGGTTCCGTTCATTTCGAGTTTGTCGAACGACATGGAAACTTCGAAGCCCGGCATGGGCACAAAGCGGTGACGCATCAGCGTAATCCGGCCGTGCGCGATCGCTCCGGAAGGAACCAGAACCCGATGCGTTTCCGGATCGCGAACGTCCTTGATGACTTTCGCGTACACGCGGTCGCCGGCCGCGGCGAGGTGCCCCACCGGTTCGGTCAAGGCCAGAGCGATCGGAAGCCCGGCCGGCAGCACGGCTGGAGCAGGGGACGGCCTGACGTTGTCCACCTCTGAGTTCACTTGCGGCGAATCGTCTTCATCGAACCGGATGCTGGACGCGGCGAGATATTCGCGGCAAGAGGAGAACGTCGTAATCACGCGATCGTCGTCGCGGTTGGCGCGGACGGTTTCGAGCTCGCTGCGAATGGGCAGCAGGAGCTCGCCATCGCCGATCAGGATCATGTGATAGTCGATGGTGGTTCGGGCGCGGCACATTTCGGTGGACGGGGGAAGCTCGTCAGTCTCGAATTGCAGGCGCGCAAGCTCGGCTGTCGCGGAGTAAATGTCGAACGATCCGCCGTAGGCCGTGGTCACCCATCCGTTTTCGGCTCGAGCCTGGCCGTGGGCGCGAACCCCGCTGTGGCTGGCCGCGAGCGGCACGCGGAAACGGTAGACAAACACCTCGCCGCCAGCGTCGTTGCCTCGGCCCATGAAATAAAATTGCGTGCCAGGATTCTCGAATACGTCGACCAGATACAACCCGAACGAGCCGGTGCTGATCGGCCCGGTTTCGACCATCTGAAAAACGGAGCGCGAATCAAACGCGGCGGAATCCGGCCAGGAGTGAATCTCCGTGCCGCCGGCGACGGCGACCTGGAGCCGCAAACGATCGTCAGCCGCATGCATTAGACCGGTTGTGTTGCCGGGACGGATTCCGTTGCAGGTGGCCGGCGGCTCGGTCGTATCTCGTCCAATTTTTTGCGCCGGTGGGACATAATAGGCGCGATCGACCGACTCGAGACAGGTATATTTCGTCAACCCCCGCGTCATCCTGGCGATCCGGGCGCGGGTTCGTTCGAGCAGGTCCGTCGCGACGCGGGTCAAGCTGGTGGTGTCCTGGCCGAAGGCGACGCCGACCGAGAGGGTCGCGAGCAACACCGTTGCGCCTGTTTGATTGCGCGTCTTTGACATGGCGACGCTCGATCCCGTTTCCTGCTGTAAAGTTTACTCTTTCTCCTGTTCCTTTTTTGAAGGAAGCGCTTCCAACCGCCCGCTAACCCGTGACGGCGAAGGCTTGCCGCTGTAACGTCGGCACGGTGTAGTCTCGAGAACTCTTCCGTGCTTCGGTGGGCTGGTGACCATGCAAGTGCTCCAACCTCTCGGCTACAGGTTACGGGAGCATTGCGCGGGCGCGATGCGACCGAATGTTCGAAGAGATTGAAAACGCACCAAAAATAGATTCGCGATGAAGCGGGACTGCGGCTTTCAGACGATTCCGCGCGCCCTTAATTCACGTTCGAGTTGTTCGAAGTTGAGAAAATGAACGGCGTCGATGCCGGCTTGTTTCGCGCCGTCGACATAAGCGGGAACGTCGTCGGTATAGAAGCATTCCCCCGCGCGGCAACCGGATCGCGCGATGGCTTCCTCATAAATCCGGCGCGACGGCTTCGCGGCGCCCACCTGATACGAGAGAACCAGGTGTTGAAAATGACGCAGCAACGGAAATCGCGCGCGGATATTTTCGAAATGTATCTCGTTGGTGTTGGAAAGCAGAATCAGCGGATAACGTCGCGATAAATCCGCGAATAGCGCTTCCGGGATCAAAGGATCGGGCAGGAATAGCGTCGACCAGAGCTCGCGGAATTGCTCGCAGGTAACATGAAGGTCGAGCAGCGCGCTCAATTGCGCGACGAACGATTCGGAATTCAGTTGTCCGGTCTCGTATTTTTCGACCAAGCCGCTCGATCGGATGCGCTTGGGAATTTCCGCGGCCTTATAGGGACACAGCGCTTCCATCGCAGCATAGGCGCTGGAGAAATCGAGCGGAACGATGACGCCGCCGAGGTCGAAGATCACGGCCCGGATCAATCCACCATTATCGAGCCTCAATGGGCCGGCTTGACCATCTGATAACATGGGAAGTTGTCAGGCTCCGGGCTTCGTGCAATGGGCGGCTGCAAACCCCGCCAGGTCCGGAAGGAAGCAACGGTAGCGGTTTAACCTGTGTGCCGCGGATCACCCGGGGTCTGGCATAGTTTCCGGCAGAGCGCACAGCGAAGCGTTGTGCGCGATAAACGAATCGAAATCCCCGCCTTCATGTATCAAGTCATTGCCCGCAAATACCGGCCGCAGAATTTTGCGGAGCTGATCGGCCAGGAGCACGTCAAAACGACACTCGAAAACGCGATCACCCAGCATCGCATCGCGCATGGCTACATTTTTTCGGGCCAGCGAGGAACCGGAAAAACGACGGTGGCGCGCATTCTGGCGCGGTGCCTCAATTGCGAGCAGGGTCCGACCGCGACGCCGTGCGGAACCTGTGCGAGCTGCGTGGAAATTACCGCGGGGTCGAGCATGGACGTGATCGAAATCGACGCGGCGTCCAATCGCGGCATCAACGAAATGCGGGAGCTGAGGGAAAATGTCCGCTTCCGCCCGGCGCGCGACCGCTATAAAGTGTTCATCGTCGATGAAGCGCACCAGATCACCAGCGAAGCCTTCAACGCGCTGTTGAAGACGCTCGAAGAGCCGCCGGAGTGGGTCGTGTTCGTCCTGTGCACTACCGAAGCGCACAAGATTCCGTCGACCATCGCGTCGCGATGCCAGCAGTTCAGTTTCCGGTCTGTCGATTTCGCGGAGCTGGTCGCGCGTATGGAGTGGATCATCGCGCAGGAAGGCATTGGGGCGGATG
Source organism: Bryobacteraceae bacterium (assembly GCA_035319685.1). Taxonomy (GTDB): domain Bacteria; phylum Acidobacteriota; class Terriglobia; order Bryobacterales; family Bryobacteraceae; genus Palsa-187. Next base: position 18,700 of record DATHCE010000266.1, read on the forward strand.
CCGAGGTGCTGAGCGTGCTCGCGCAGGCCGGCGAAGGGAGCGTGCGCGATTCGCTGTCGGCGCTCGATCAGGCGATTGCGTGCTGCGGGACCAAGCTGGATGCGGCCGAGGTGCGCGGGCTGCTGGGGATGTTTTCGATCGAGTCGCTCGACCAGGTGGCCACGGCGCTGGCCGCGGGTGAATCGCGGCGAATGCTGGAAGTGGTGGCGGAGCTAGAGGCGAACGGGCGCAGCTTGCAACATTTCTCGCGCGAGTTGGCGCGGTATTTTCGCAATCTGCTGGTGGTGAAGATCGCGAAAGGGGAGACCCGGCTGGTGGCGGCATCGCGAAACGAGCAGCAGAAGCTCGGCGCGACTGCGGCGCAGTTCAGCGAAGAGGACCTGACGCGCTATCTGCAACTGGCTCTCGATTTGTTTCGCGATCTGCAAAGCTCGCTTCAGCCGAGATTGCATCTGGAGATCGGGTTGTTGCGGATGGTCCACGCGGGGAAATTGCAGTCGATCGAGGAGGCGCTGGCGTCACTCGCAGGATCGGGATCAGGATCGGCGAAACCGGGCGGCGGAGGGCCGCGACCTGTGAGCGCACCGTCGACCAGACACGCGACCATGCCTGCGGCCACGCCTGCGTCGGGGCCTGCGCAGAGCGGCGATTTGAGGTCGCGTCTACACGCCGCGCTGATCGAAGGGAAGCAGATGCACCTCGCCGATGCGATCGAGCATTCCGAGGTCGCCGAGTCGGCGAACGAGATCGTTTTCACCACTCCTGCGATGTACACGTTGTATCTGAAGCAGGCGGAGTTTGAGGCGACGGTGCGCAGGGTGCTCGGGCGGCCTGTTAAGCTGACGATCAAGACCGGGGAGGCGGCGCAGGTTCCGGAAGCGGCGGCATTGCCGGACCCACAAGGGGACGAAGTGAGGGCGCGCGCCCTGGCGCATCCGGAAGTACGAAAGTTTCAAGAAATGTTTCCGGACAGCCAGGTTCGTACGGTCAGAAACTTGAGGGAGAATTAACTCATGAAGATGCCTGGAAACATGCAGGCCATGATGCAGCAGGCGCAGAAGATGCAGCAGAAGATGCAGGAGGAGATCGCGCAGATTCGCGTGGAAGCCTCCGCCGGCGGCGGCATGGTGACGGTGAAAATGGATGGGCAGAAGAGCGTCACGGGAGTGAAGATCGATCCCGAAGTCGCGGGCGACGTCGAGATGCTTCAGGACCTGGTGATGGCCGCCTGCAATGAAGCGGCCAAGAAGGTTGACGAAGAGACGCAGAAGAAGGTCGGCGGGTTGATGGGCGGGTTGGGGCTGCCGCCCGGCTTGCTGTGATGCAGACCTTTTATGCCAGACTTCGCGGAACCGCTGCAACGGTTGATCGACGAGTTCAAGAGACTTCCCGGCATCGGGCAGAAATCCGCGCAGAGGCTCGCGTTTCACGTGCTGCGATCGCCGCGGGATAACGCGGCGAGGCTCGCGCAGGCGCTGACGGACGTGAAAGACCACCTCGGCATCTGCGCCGAGTGCAACAACATCAGCGACGCGGAACTATGCCCGTATTGCCGCGATCCGCATCGGGACCGCTCGCAGATTTGCGTGGTCGAGGAACCGCACAACATCCTGCCGATTGAAACGACGCGCACGTTTGACGGTTTGTACCACGTGTTGAACGGCGCCATTTCTCCGCTGCGCGGCGTCGGGCCGGAGCAGTTGAAGATCAAAGGATTGCTCGACCGGATTGCGCAGGGCGAGGTGAAGGAAGTGATTCTG
>DATHCE010000267.1:0-9090 GCA_035319685.1 Bryobacteraceae bacterium
TGATCGCGATCGTCTCCATCGCCGCGGCGGCGCTGTGCATGGCGATCGGCTCCATTGGGCCCGCGCTCGGCGAGGCGCGGGCGGTTTCGCAGGCGCTCGGCTCGATCGCGCAGCAGCCCGACGAAGCCGGCACCATCAGCCGGACCCTGTTCATCGGGCTGGCGATGATCGAATCGATCGCGATTTACTGCTTCGTGATCTCCATCATTTTAATTTTTGCGAATCCGTTCTGGAACTTCCTGGCGAGCAACGCCGCACCGAAATAGCCATGCTGATTGACTGGTTCACCGTCGTCGCGCAGATCGTCAACTTCCTGGTATTGGTGGCGCTGTTGAAGCATTTTCTTTACGGCCGGCTGGTGGAGGCGATCGACGCGCGCGAAAAACGAATCGAGGCGCGCTTGGCCGAGGCCGAACGGAAAAATCAGGAAGCCGAGCGCCAGCGGGAACAGATGCGCGTCCAGGCCGAACGGGTCGCCAGCGAGCGCGAGCAGATGATTGCGGATGCGAAACGCGAAGCCGATCGCGAACATGACGCGATGCTTCAGAAAGCGCGCGATTCGGTGCGCGCGCTCGAAACCAAGTGGCATGCGGATCTGGAGCACGAAAAAACCGCGCTACTCGACGAGATTCAACGGCGCGCTGCGGCGGGAATCCTGGCGATCACGCGGCGCGCGCTGGCGGATCTGGCTTGTTCCGACGTGGAGCAATGCGCCCTCCAGGCATTTCTCGCGAAACTTCAGACGCTCGACCCGCACAGCTTAGCCGACGACGTGGTCCTGCTCAGCGCATCGGAGATTCCGGACGCGACCCGGCATCAGATCGAGGACAGCCTGCACCATCGTTTCGGAGACCGGGTGCGGCTGCACATCGAGCACGCGCCGAACCTCGCCTGGGGCCTGGAGCTTCGCTCGAATGGATTGCGAATCGGATGGAACTCGGAGAGTTACATCGAGTCTCTCGAAGACAATCTGCGGAAGGCGCTCGAACATCACGCCACATAAGGGTATGCCGGACGCTTCGCTCAAGGCGATTCTCGATGACACGCTGGAGGTGGTGGAGCGCGTCACGCGAGAGAGCGTGCTCGAGCCGTCGTTTGAGGAATTCGGCGTAGTCACGTTTGTCGGGCAGGGAATCGCGCGCGTTCAGGGGCTGCCCAACGTCAAATCGGAGGAGCTGGTGCTGTTTGAAAAAGACCGGCTGGGGATGGCGCTCAACCTGGACCCGGAGGATATCGGGATCGTTCTGCTGGACAGTCCGGAAGGTCTCGAATCGGGCTCGGAAGTGCGAAGAACGAACCGGGTGCTCGATACGCCGGTGGGCGAGGCGCTGCTGGGGCGGGTGGTCGATCCGCTGGGCCGTCCGCTCGACAACGCGGGTCCGGTGCTCACGACGCTGCGCGTGCCGATCGAGTCGGAAGCCCCGCCGATCATGGATCGCGCGCCGGTCAGCGTTCCTCTGGCGACCGGGACCAAAGCGATTGACGCCCTGATTCCGGTGGGACGCGGCCAGCGCCAGTTGATTCTCGGCGACCGGCAAACCGGGAAGACCGCGATTGCCGTCGACTGCATTCTGAATCAGAAAGACAAGGGGGTCATTTGCATTTACTGCGCGATCGGCCAGAGAAACTCGACGGTGGCGAATGTGATCGCGGATTTGGGGCTGCACCGCGCGATGGAATATTCGATTGTCGTGGTCGCGGCGGGCGATGCGCCGGCCGGCTTGCAGTTTGCGGCTCCCTACGCGGCGATGGCGATGGGCGAGTATTTCATGCGTCAAGGGCGCGACGCGCTGCTGGTATTCGACGATCTGACGGCGCACGCCAACGCGTACCGCGAACTGTCGCTGCTGTTGCGGCGTCCGCCGGGGCGCGAGAGTTTTCCGGGAGACATTTTTTACATCCATTCGCGGCTGCTGGAGCGTTCGACGCACCTCAGAGAAGAACTGGGCGGAGGCTCGCTGACCGCGTTGCCGGTGGTGCAGACCGAGGGGCAGAACATCTCCGCGTACATCCCGACGAATCTGATTTCCATCACCGACGGCCAGATTTACGTGACGCCGGATCTGTTTCAGAAAGGCATCCTGCCGGCGATCGATGTCGGCAAATCGGTGTCGCGCGTCGGCGGCAAGGCGCAGCTCCCGGCGTATCGCGCGGTCGCGGGCGACCTGCGGCTGTTCTATTCGCAGTTCGAGGAATTGGAAGTATTCTCACGATTCGGATCGCGTCTGGACGAGCGCACGAAACAGACCCTGGCGCGCGGCCGGGCGATACGCGAGGCGCTGAAGCAGCCGCAATTCGACCCGATTCCGGCGGCCGAACAGGTGGCTATTCTGGTGGCGGCGACGGCGGGTTGGTTTGACCAGCTCGCGCCGGAGCGCGTGGTGGACGCATCGGCGCGCATCCGCGAACTGTTCGTCGCGCGCCTGCCGCAAGTGGCGGCATCGATCGAAGCCGGCCAAAGGCTCAGCGAGTCCAACCGCGTGGAAATCCTGAAGCTCGCCGAGGAAGCGGTCACGGCATGGAAACCGCCGAAACTCTAAGACGGGCGATCTCGGTCACCACCGAGCTGTACTCGGTGGTCAAGACCATGAAGGCGCTCGCGGGCGTGAACATCCGCCAGTACGAACGCGCGGCCCACGCGGTGGCGGCTTACAACCGGACCGTGGAAATGGGCCTGCAAGTCGCCCTGCACCACATGCCTCCGCACGCCATTCCGCCGCGTTATGCCGCCGGGCGAAAGCTGGGTGCGATCGTGTACGGTTCCGATCAGGGCATGTGCGGGCAGTTGAACGATCAGGTAGTAGAGCACGCCTCGCTCGCGCTCAAAAAACTCGCCGCGCGGCATGACGATCAAGTCATCGTAGCCGTGGGCGTCCGCGCCGCTGCGCAGCTTGAAGAAGAAGGACGGCGCGTGGAACAGACCGTCGCGGTCCCGGCGTCCACCTCGGGCATCGGCGCGGCGGTCGAGCAGGTGTTGCAGAAAATCGAGGAGTGGCATTCGAACCGGAATGTGGAAATGGTCACGCTGTTTTATGCGCGGCCGGTCTCCGGCGCATGGTATCGCGTGCGCGGCGTCCAGCTTCTTCCTGTGGACGCCCAATGGATCCAGGGGCTACGAGCGAAACCGTGGCCGTCGAAGGTGATTCCGATGTTCACGCTCGACGAGCGGCGGCTGTTTCAATTGCTGATTCACGAATACCTGTTTGCTTCCCTGTACCGTGCGTTCGCCGAATCGCTGGCGAGCGAGAACGCCAGCCGTCTTGCGTCGATGCAAGTGGCCGAGAAGAATATCGAGGAACGTCTGCGCGTTCTGAATACCGATTCACGTCAGCTTCGCCAGGAAATCATTACTTCGGAGTTGCTCGACATCATTTCTTCCTTCGAGGCGCTGCGCGGGAAAAAGGGGAGGTGATTGTGCCTGGTTGCACAAACCGGTGAGCCAAATCTGCGCGCGGTCACGCGCATTCGCCTTTCGGATGACGGTGCAATTCGATCCCGATGAGCGCGCCTACCACGTCCTCGTAAGACAACTCCGGGCGTGAGCCGTCGTCGTGGCGCGCGTGCAGGAGAAGCTCGCTCAAGCACAGGATCCCTTGGAGTTTTCCGCCGGAGGAGACCACGGGCAGCCGGCGCACCTTGCGGCGCCGCATCGTCCCGAGGGCGGAATGAATGTCGTCATCCGGGTGGCATACCGCGACGCGGCGCGTCATCGCTTCGGCCACCGTCACTTCCGATGGCCGGCAATTGTTGGTGCCGAGACGGATGCAAATGTCACGGTCCGTAAGGATTCCGATGACATCCTGATGATCGTCGACCACCGGCAATGCGCCGCAGCCCGCGGTCCACAACAATTCGGCGGCTTGGGCCAGATTCATGCCGGAAGTGCAATACTTCGCGGGCTTCGTCATGACGTCTTGCACTCTCATGGCGGACAGCTCCATATAGCGTTGAGCAATCCACGCACCGTTTGATGGGCGTCTCATCGGGCGGCGGACCGCTTATTTGCGGGCTTTGATCGTCTGCATCTTCACGGCGGAGGTTGCTGGCGCCGGCGGCGCCGCCGCTTTTGGGATGCTGCGTGCCGCGGCACGTCAACGTGCACGTATTCACCGGCCGATTGTAAGAAATCGGCATCGTGCCGTTGGCGGCGACGACGTTCGTTTACATTCGCCATTTTTACCAAACCGGCTGAGGAGCGTACCTTCGGCATCGAGGATTTCCACGCGATCGTGTCAGTCACGTAAACATTCCAGTCGGCATCCACGGCGACGCTATTCGGGAAGCGGAATGTTCCGATGCAGGCGAGCTTCCGATCACATCGCATGAGTTTTTCGAAGGCCTTTGTAAGCAATGAGATGGCGCTCATAATCCGCGGCGTTGATTCGGCTCGGGAATAGAAGTGATAGCAAGAAGCAGGGCGACATGAAGGAACCGAACGCAAAAAGAGCGCTGGTCGAGCAGATTCTTCGGCACGCAACAGAGTATCCGTGGACGGTCGCCACGGGCAGGTTGACGCTCATGCTCGAACGCGACGCAGTATGCATCAATCTGTTCGATGAGCGGTTTGAGTCGCCGTACACGAGAATCCACAGCCACAGGATGGATTTCAAGTCGGAGATCATCGCCGGCGAGATGCGGCATTACCGCTACAGGCGGGCCGCGGAAGCCGGCGCCGTCGAATATGGCTGCCAGGAGCTGACCCTGGAAAACAAGCCGGTAGGAAGCGTGGCAAAAAGCTGGCTGATCGAAGGCGCCCAGGAGCATTATGTCGCCGGCGCCGGCTATGAGATCACGGCTGCCGAGATTCACCGGGCCGACGCCCCGGATGGGACCGTCACGCTGGTGACGCGCCAGTTCAAGACCCAACCGGCGAGCGTTTTCGCGTTCTGGCCGCTGCCTTTATCTCCATTGCGTCTCTCTCCATCGCGTCAGCCGATCCCGTTTGGAACGCGGGCTACGCCGGAGATGCTGGATGAGGTGATCGGCCGGGCTTTGCAGCGGTTCTAAAGTGCTGACCGGACCGGAAATCGCGATCACCGCTTGCCGGCCACGGACTTGACAGGATTCAGATTTCGGTCTAATGTCAGACGGTGATTTGTCGTTCTGGTTTCATGAACCGCCGGTTTTCCGCGGCGATGCTGATCGGAATCGCAGCGCTTGCCTCAGTTCGGGCCGTGCCTCAATCCCTCCCGAAACCTTCGGCCCGCACACCGGCCGGACAACCCGACCTTCAAGGGACCTGGAACAATGTCACCGTTACCCCGCTCGAACGCCCTCGCGATTTGGCAGATAAGGCGTTCTTTACGGCGGAAGAACAAGCCGCTTATGAACAACGCATGGTTGCGCGGCACGCAGAGAGCGCAGACGCGCGCGACACCGTGGCGGATCCAGCCATATGGTGGGAGCAGGGAACTAACGTCGTGAAGACCCGGAGAACGTCGCTGGTGACCGATCCGCCGGATGGTAGAATTCCGGCTTTGACGCCGGAAGCTCGAAAGAGAATGGCCGATCAGCGCGCCGAGACTCGCCAGCATCCCGCCGATAGCGCCCAGAATCGCAGCCTCCAGGAGCGCTGCCTGCTATCCGCTACCACGGGCCCGCCGATGCTTCCGGGGCCATATAACAACAACATCGAAATCGTGCAGACGCCGGAGTATGTGATGATGACGATCGAAATGATTCACGACGTTCGCATCATTCCGCTCGATGGACGCCCGCACCTCGATTCGAGCGTCCGGCAGTGGCTGGGGGATTCGCGCGGGCATTGGGAGAACGACACGCTGGTGGTGGATACCACGAATTTCACGGACAAAACGCATTTCCGGGGTTCGGATGAGAATCTCCATCTGATCGAACGATTCACGCGGGTCGACGCGGAGACGCTGTTGTATCAGTTCACCGTGGACGATCCGACGGCGTTCACCAAACCGTGGACGGCCGAGCTTCCCATGACGCAGAGTCATGAGATGATGTACGAGTTCGCCTGCCACGAAGGCAACTTCGCGCTGGAGCATATGCTCAGCATCGCCCGCGAGGAAGAAAAAGTGGCGGCGAGCCAGGTCGTGAAGTGAGCGCACGCGCTCTCCAGGAGGAAAACATGTCTCGATTCGTTGTTGTTCAGCGCCTCGGCTGCCTTGCATTGGCCGCGGCTATGTTGCCGTGGCTCGGATCGGTCAAAGCGGCGGACGTCGACCCGAACGTGGCCATGATTACACCACCCGACCAGATCAAGTGGGTGAAAGGCCGCGGTTCAGACAACGCGGTACTTGCCGGAGATCCCAGCAAGCCCGGCATTTACGTCACGCTCGTCAAATGGCACCCGCACAACATGAGCCGGCCGCACTTCCATCCGAATGACCGGTACATCCTGGTGCTCTCGGGAACCTGGTGGGTGGGCACCGGCTCGAAATACGATCCGGATAGCACGGTCCCGGTCAAGGCCGGCAGTTTCGTGACGCACTTCGCCCAGCAGATCCATTACGACGGCGCCAAGGATGAGGAGGCGGTGCTGGAGATCGTCGGCGAGGGACCCGCGACGGCGACACCGGCCGAAACCAAGTAAGCTTCGGCGCGCGAATTCACTCACCAGAAGCGATCCGGAACAACTCGGGAGATCCGGAGGAATCGCGGACCACAGGGGGAGAACCGTAGCGCGCCGTCAAACTTCGTGATAGGATTGCCGTGCGCCTATGGAGGGCGATCAGTCATGCGAATGATGATGCAAATCTCAATCCCTGTCGAAGCCGGAAACAGTGCGGCCATCGCCGGAGCGTTCGGGCCCTCATTTCAAAAGAGTCTTGAGGCCTTGAAGCCTGAAGCAGCATACTTCGGGGCAATCGCGGGCGGGGAACGTGGCGGATTCGTCGTCTTTGACTTGAAAGATACTTCTCAGATCCCGGGCATTGCCGAGCCGTTTTTCCTGGCGTTCAACGCCAGGGTGACATTCTGCCCGGTGATGAACGCTCAGGATTTGGCCAAGTCCATTCCGGGCATCGAGAAAGCCGTAAAAGAGCGCCAAAAAGCGGCTTCTGCCTGAACGGCAAATGTACGGCGCTTCCTGCCGGGACGCGGCCTAAGGCGTTAGGCGTGATTTCCAAAAATGGAGCTGGCGGAGGGAATTGAACCCCCGACCGTCTGATTACAAATCAGATGCTCTACCAACTGAGCTACGCCAGCTTATCAATGAGTTACCGCACATTGACGACCGCTAAGATCGCTAACTTTAGCGGACTCTTCAGCGACCTCACGTGACCCATGATAGCAAGCATCGGATCCCGCCGGCTTCGTGCAGAACGCATGCCGCGAGTCACACCAGATCGATCATACGGTCGATGCGCCCCTCTGTTTCTAAGGTAGCAAACTTCCGGATGGTAATCTAACACATTGAAAAAAGGCAAGATAGAGAGATCAAATTACGGCAAAAAGACTGGATTTTCGATCCTCGATTCGAGTAGCATCAGCAAGGGAAGCATTACTGCTCCGCGAAGCAACAGCCAAGAAAAGGGGATCGGTATGTCAGAGTTGGAGAATGGATTCGATGCTTCTATCGTGGACGAGAAGGCATCGAAGGTCGGGCCAGCCGGGATCGACATTGCCTACCAGCGGCTAGGGAATCCCGATGCGCCCGTCGTCCTGCTGATCATGGGGCTCGCCGGGCAATCCATTCATTGGCCGGACGCGTTTTGCGATGCCCTTGTCGACAGCGGCCTGCAAGTCATTCGTTTCGACAATCGCGACGCCGGGCTCTCGACGCACCTGACGGATGCCCCGCCTCCGAATCTGCCCGCGGCGCTGGCTGGCGACCTGTCGTCGGTATCCTACACGTTGTCGGATATGGCCGCCGACGCGGTGGGTTTGCTGGACGTGCTCGGCTTTGAAAAGGCGCATGTCGTCGGCGCTTCCATGGGAGGCGCTGTTGCGCAAACGATGGCCATCGAGCATCCGGATCGTGTCCGCTCTCTCACCTCGATGATGTCGACAACGGGGAACATGTCGGTTGGGCAGCCCTCGCCCGAAGTTCTCCGGGAAGTCTTCGGCGGCCCACCTGCCGTCACCCGCGACGAAGTCATTGAGCAAAGGCTCCGGGCTGCGCGCGCCGTCGGCTCGCCCGGATATCCAAGCGACGAGAACGAAATCGCCGCGCGAGCGCGCCGCGCCTATGACCGCTCCCACGATCCGATCGGCGTCGCGCGTCAGGCGGTCGCAACGGTAGCCTCCGGCAACCGGACCGAACGCCTAAGACATCTTGAGGTGCCTACTCTCGTGATCCACGGCCTTGCTGACCGCATGTGCGATGCGAGCGGCGGGCGAGCGACGGCGGAAGCCATTCCCGGCGCAGAACTCGTCCTGATCGAGGGAATGGGGCATGACCTGCCACCCGGTTTGCGGTTCCAACTCGCAGCGCGCATCGCCGAGTTCGTGTGGTGCGCGGAGAGCCGTTGAAGACGCCCTTCTCCATGCAGCTTGTGGCCGATTTTTCATCTTCGGCGCGGGTTGGGGTATACTATTGCTTACGCCTTGTGTGTCCTGGCGCGGGCGGATGTGCGTTCGCGAATCGATTTCCCTTCTAGAGACGGTGGCTGTGGCGGGAGCGCGTGGCGAGTTGGACAGGTGGGTGAGTGGTTAAAGCCAACAGACTGTAAATCTGTCCGCCCTTGCGGCGTACGAAGGTTCGAATCCTTCCCTGTCCACCATTTCGAGTTTGGCCGTTGTAGCTCAGTTGGTAGAGCGTCCGAGGCGGAAGGTCACCAGTTCCGCTGGGGGTTCGGCGAAGAGTTTGAAGGGCCGTTGTAGCTCAGTTGGTAGAGCGCGTCCTTGGTAAGGACGAGGTCACCAGTTCAATCCTGGTCAACGGCTCCAGAATTTCTTGAGGCGCCTCGGGCGGATAACACGAGACACAATTCTTGAGGAGCCGCGAGGGGATCGCGGCCCGGCAGAAATCGATAGAGAAAAAACCATGGCGAAGGAAAAATTTGATCGCAGTAAGCCGCATGTGAATGTGGGGACGATCGGGCATATCGATCACGGCAAGACTACGCTGACGGCGGCCATCACCAAGACGCTGGCCAAGCATAATCCCAAGGTCAAGTT
>DATHCE010000268.1:0-6824 GCA_035319685.1 Bryobacteraceae bacterium
GATGCCGGTGGTGTACACGCCGGTGGTGGCCGAGGCGTGCCGCCATTTCAGCCAGATCTATCGCCGTCCGCGCGGTCTGTTCATTCCCTATCCGCTGCGCGATTCGATCCCGCAGATGCTGCGCAATCGCGAGAACGCCGAGATCGACGTGATCGTCGTCACCGATGGCGAGCGCATTTTGGGCATCGGCGATCAGGGCGTCGGCGGGCTCGGGATTCCCATCGGCAAGCTGTCGCTGTATACCCTGATCGGCGGGATTCATCCGGCGCGAACCCTGCCGATCATTCTCGACGCCGGCACCAACAACGAGGACGTGTTGCGGGACCCGGCGTACCTCGGCTGGCATCATCACCGCGTCAGCGGCGACCGGTACCACGATTTCATCGATCTGTTCGTGCAGGCCGTGAAGCAGGAATTGCCGAGCGCCTGCCTGCAATGGGAGGATTTTTCATCTCTGCACGCGCGCTCCATTCTCGAGCGTTATCGCGATCAACTGCTGACGTTCAACGACGATATTCAGGGCACCGGGGCCGTGGCGCTGGGCGCGATCCTCGCGGCGGTCGAATCCGCCGGCGGCCGCATGCGCGATCAGCGGGTGGTGTTTCTCGGCGCGGGCTCGGCGAGCATCGGCGTCGCCGATTATCTGCGCGCCGCCATGATCGAGGACGGCGTGAGCGCGCGGGAGGCTCCCCACCATTTCTGGATCCTCAACCGGGGCGGACTACTCCACGACGGGCGCACCGATCTCACGCCCGAGCAGCGCGTCTATGCACGCCCGGCGCCGGGGAGTTTCGAGGATGTGATCCGCACCATCGACGCGACCATTCTGATCGGCCTGTCGACCACGCGCGGCGCGTTCACCGAGCCGATCGTGCGCGAGATGGCGCGCAAAACGCCGCGGCCCATCATTCTGCCGCTCTCCAATCCCACCGAGCGCAGCGAAGCTACGGCCGAAGACCTGATCCGCTGGACCAACGGGCAGGCGCTGGTGGCCACCGGGTCGCCGTCGGCGCCGGTGGAGTTCGGCGGCAGAAAAATCACGGTCGCGCAGTGTAACAACGTTTATGTTTTTCCCGCGCTCGGATTGGGCGTGGTGGCGTCGCGTGCGCGGCGCGTCACCGATGGAATGTTGCTCGCCGCGGCGCGGGCGCTGGGCCAAAACTCGCCCGCGCTGAAGCGTCCCGATGGTCCGCTTCTGCCCGCGCTCAAGGATCTTCGCAAGATTTCGACGGATATCGCATTCGCGGTGGGCTTGGAAGCGCAGAAGGCCGGCGTGGCTCCCCCGATGGCTCCCGAGACGTTGCGTGAAGCCATTCTCGCCACTCAATGGATGCCGCATTATCCCGAATTGTGACCCTATGCCGAACGGAATAAAAATGCTTTTGCCGGATGGTGTGGTCCTTAGCGCGTAACTAATGCCATCCTGAGAGCATCTGTGGAAGAGAGGGATTGTCTATGGATCCCATCCCTACGGCGCTCGAATCTCCGCGGCCTTCCGCTCCGGAGGAAGTGCAGAAAGCGCCGTCCCCGCCCCCGCAGAAAGCCCCTCCGCCCCTCCAGAAAGCGCCCCCGCCTGCGCGCTGGCGGCGTTGGGTGTGGGTACTGATCGTCGCCGTTGCCGCATTCGCGGCATATCGCTTCTGGCCGCAGTTGAAGAACCTCGCGCCGGGCAACGCGCCTCCGCCATCCATGGCGAAAGGCCGCGCCAAAAGCGGCGGAGCGACGCCCGTCGTTGCGGCGCGAGTCAAGCGGGGAAACATCAGCATTTATGACACCGGCCTCGGCGCGGTGACTCCGATTTATACCGTTACGGTGCAAAGCCGCGTCACCGGGCAGCTCATGAAGGTGATGTTTAAAGAAGGTCAACTGGTGAAAGAGGGCGATCTTCTGCTGGAGATCGATCCGCGCCCCTACCAGGTGATGCTCGATCAGGCCGAAGGACAGTTGGTTCACGATCAGGCGCTGCTCAAAAACGCGCGCGTCGACCTGGAACGTTACAAAATCCTGCTTGCGCAGGAAGCGGTTCCCGAGCAGCAATACGCCACGCAGGACGCGCTGGTCACGCAATACGAAGGCACCATCAAGACCGATCAGGCCGCCATCGATAACGCGAAACTGGATCTGGTGTACTGCCACATCACGTCGCCGATCACCGGATTGATCGGGCTGCGGCTGGTGGATCCCGGCAACATTGTCCAAGCCGGAGCCGCCAGCGGGCTGCTGGTGATCACCCAGATCGATCCGATCAGCGTGATTTTCACCATCGCCGAGGATCAACTTCCGCCGGTGCTCGACAAGGTGCACGCCGGAGGGAAACTGCCGGTGGAGGCGTGGGACCGCGAGCTCAAGAACAAGCTGGCGCAAGGCACGCTTGAGACCATCGACAATCAAATCGATCCGACCACCGGCACGTTGAAGCTCCGCGCGGTGTTCGACAACAAGGCCTTCAAGCTGTTCCCGAGCCAGTTCGTCAACGCCCGTCTGCTGGTGGACCAGAAGCGCAACGTGATCCTGGCGCCGACGGCAGTCATCCAGCGCAATTCGCAAAATACGTACGTCTGGCTGGTGAAACCTGATTCCACGGTGACCATCCGGCAGGTAACGACGGGCGTTTCCGAAGGCGATCAGACCGAAATGCTGAGCGGCGTCGAGGAAGGCGACGAAGTGGTGATGGTCGGCGTCGACAAGCTCCAGGAAGGAAGCCGCGTGAACGCGCAGGTACCCGGCGAAGCGCCGCGCAATCCGGGTGCGCAGAATTCCGCTGACTCCAAGCCGGGACGCAGCAAGAAAGTGTCATGAATCCCTCGCGGACATTCATTGTCCGTCCGGTGGCGACGTCGTTGCTGATGGTCGGCATTCTTTTGGTCGGCAGCGTCGCCTACCAGCAACTGCCGGTGTCGGCGCTGCCGGAAGTGGACTACCCCACCATTCAGATCATCACGTTCTATCCCGGCGCAAGTCCCGACGTGATGGCGTCGTCGGTCACCGCGCCGCTCGAACGCCAGCTCGGCGAGGTGCCCGGTTTGCAGCAGATGACGTCGACCAGTTCGGATGGCTGCTCGGTCATCACCCTCGAATTCAATCTGAGCCTGAACATCGACGTCGCCGAACAGGAAGTACAGCGATCGATCAATTCGTCCGGGACGTATCTGCCGGCGGACCTGCCGATGCCTCCGATTTATGCGAAAGTGAATCCGGCCGACACGCCAATCCTGACTTTCGCGTTGTATTCCGATGCGCTGCCCTTGCGCTCGGTGGAGGATCTCGCCGATACGCGCCTCGCGCCCAAAATTTCGCAGTTGCCGGGCGTAGGCCTGGTAACCATCAGCGGCGGCCAGAAACCCGCGGTGCGGATTCAGGCCAACCCCACCGAGCTGGCCTCCTACGGCTTGAATCTGGAGGACCTGCGCAACGCGATCACCGCGGCCAACGTGAATCAAGCCAAGGGAAATTTCGACGGGCCGCACCAGGCCTACCAGATCGGCGCCAACGATCAATTGCTGTCGAGCGACGATTACCGGTCGCTGATCATCGCCTATCGCAACAACGCGCCGGTCCGCATCAGCGACGTCGCCAACATCATCGACGACACGGAAAACGTCCACCAGGCCGCGTGGATGAACGAAACTCCGGCGGTGATCGTCAACATCCAGCGCCAGCCCGGCGCGAATATCATCCAGGTGGTCGATCGCGTGAAGGCGCTGCTGCCGCAACTGGAAACGTCCATGCCGGCCTCGGTGGCGGTAAAAATTCTCACCGACCGCACGGTCACGATTCGAGCTTCGGTCGAAGACGTGCAATTCGAGCTGATGCTCACCATCGGCCTGGTGGTTTTGGTGATCTTCCTGTTCCTGCGCAATCTGTCGGCGACCGTCATTCCGAGCGTCGCCGTTCCACTATCGCTGGTCGGAACCTTCGGCGTCATGTACCTGCTGGGCTACAGCCTCAACAATCTTTCGTTGATGGCGCTGACCATTTCCACCGGCTTCGTGGTGGACGACGCGATCGTGATGATCGAAAACATTTCGCGTTATATCGAGGAAGGCAAAAGACCCCTCGACGCCGCCCTCATCGGAAGCGAGCAGATCGGATTCACCATCGTCTCGCTGACGGTTTCGCTCATCGCCGTGCTGATCCCGCTCCTGTTCATGGGCGATATCGTCGGGCGCCTGTTCCGCGAGTTCGCGGTAACCCTCGCCGTCACCATTATGGTTTCCGCGGTGGTTTCGCTGACCCTCACGCCGATGATGTGCGCAAAAATTCTCAAACACAGGCCTGAGCGCGAGCAAGGCCGCTTTTATCGCGCTTCCGAACACGCCTTCCATTCGGTCATCGCGCTGTATGGGAAGACGCTGCGCTGGGTGCTCCGGCATCAGACCGCCACGCTGTTGGTTGCGCTGGCCACCCTCGCCGCGACCTTCATTCTTTTCATCGAAATTCCCAAGGGATTTTTCCCGGTTCAGGACACCGGCGTGATTCAGGGCATCTCGGAAGCCGAGCAGACCGTTTCCTTCCCCGCGATGTCCGAACGCCAGCAGGCGCTCGCCAAAGTGATTCTGAAGGATCCCTCGGTCGAAAGTTTGTCGTCCTTCATCGGCGTCGATGGAACCAACACGACCATGAACAACGGCCGCATCCAGATCAATCTCAAGCCGCTCGCCGAGCGAAAAATCAGCGCGAGCGACGTGATCCGGCGGCTGCAACCCGAGCTGGCGAAGGTCGCCGGGATCACGCTGTACATGCAGCCGGTGCAGGATCTGACGGTCGAGGATCGCGTCAGCCGCACGCAGTATCAGTTCACGCTCGAGGATGCGAGCGCCGATGAGTTGAACGCGTTCGTGCCCAAGATGGTGGAAAAACTTCAGCAGATTCCCGAGCTGCGCGACGTCGCCACCGACCAGGAGGTCAACGGACTGCGCGTGCGGCTGGTATTCGATCGCGATACCGCGTCGCGGCTCGGCATCACGCCCTCCACCATCGACAACACGCTCTACGACGCTTACGGCCAGCGCCAGGTCTCCACCATCTTCACGCAGTTGAATCAGTATCACGTCGTGCTCGAAGTGAAGCCGGGATTCGAGACCACTCCGGCGAACCTCGGCGACCTGTTTATCCGTTCGGCGGCGACCTCGTCGCCGGGCGGAACGGGCGTGGTTTCGGGAGGATCGACCAACGTCGCCGGCTTCGGACCATCCAGCGCCTCGGTAGCCGCCGCAACGGCCGGAACCACCGCCACCGTGATTGGCGGAAACACGGCAACCTCCGCATTCAGCGGCGGGCCCGTGGCCTCTTCGCTGGTGTTCACCGCCAATGGCAGCCAGGTTCCGATCAGCGCGTTCACGCATGCCGAATTGATGTCGGTGCCCATCACGGTCAATCACCAGGGACAATTTCCGGTGGTGACTTTCTCGTTCAACCTCGCGCGCGACGCCTCGCTCGGACAGGCCGTGGACGACATCAATCGCGCCGAACAGGAACTCAACATGCCGGCGAGCATTCAGGCCGCGTTTCAAGGCTCGGCGGAGGCGTTTCAGGCGTCGCTCGCCAATGAGCCCGTACTGATTCTGGCCGCGCTGATCACGGTTTATATCGTGCTGGGCGTCCTGTATGAGAGCTATATTCATCCCATCACCATTCTGTCGACGCTGCCCTCGGCCGGCGTCGGCGCGCTCGCCGCGCTGTTCATTTGCCGCAACGATTTCAGTGTGATCGCGCTCATCGGCATCATTCTTTTGATCGGCATCGTGAAGAAGAACGGCATCATGATGATCGATTTCGCGCTGGACGCCGAGCGTAACGAAGGCATGCCGCCGGAGCAGGCGATTTATCAGGCCTGTCTCCTGCGCTTCCGCCCCATTCTGATGACCACCATGGCCGCGCTGCTCGGCGGTTTGCCGCTCGCGCTCGGAACCGGCGTCGGAAGCGAGCTGCGCCGCCCGCTCGGAATCACCATGGTCGGCGGATTGATCTTCAGCCAGGCTCTGACCCTCTACACGACGCCGGTGATTTACCTGTGGTTCGAGCGTCTGGCGAGGCGTCTCGGCGGCGCCGAGGTGCGCGAGAGCGGCGCCCTGGCACCGGACCTGGCTCACGGAGATTGAGAATGAACATTTCCGAGCCGTTCATTCACCGCCCGGTAGCCACTACGCTTCTCACCCTGGCGGTCGCGATGGCCGGAGCGGTGGCCTACACCGTGCTACCCGTATCGCCGCTGCCTCAGGTGGATTTTCCGACGATCTCGGTCAGCGCGCAGCTTCCCGGCGCCAGCCCGGAGACCATGGCGTCCTCGGTGGCGACGCCGCTCGAGCGCCAGTTCGGCCGCATCGCCTCGGTGAGCGAGATGACCTCGGCCTCGACGCTCGGCGGAACCAGCATTACTCTCCAGTTCGAGTTGAATCGCGATATCAACGCCGCCGCGCGCGACGTGCAGGCCGCCATCAACGCGGCCGCCGGCTATCTTCCGGCGAATCTGCCCACCAACCCGTCCTATCGCCTGGTAAATCCCGCCGATGCGCCCATTTTCCAGGTCGCGCTGACTTCCGCCGTGCTCGACAAAGGCCCGATGTACGACGCCGCGTCCACCATCATGGCGCAGAAATTTTCACAGATTAAGGGCGTGGGCCAGGTCTTCGTGTACGGCAGCGCGCTGCCCAGCGTCCGCGTAGAACTGAACCCGCTCGCGCTCAACAAGTACGGCATCGGGCTCGAACAGGTGCGCGGCACGCTGGCCGCGGCCAACGCCAACACTCCCAAGGGCCACTTTTCCGACGGCCACCGGATGTTCGAAGTGGGCGCGAACGACCAGCTCTTCAAAGCCATCGATT
>DATHCE010000269.1:0-3588 GCA_035319685.1 Bryobacteraceae bacterium
ACGGTCGAATGATCGGGCACGGGGTGGATCACCACGGAGCCTGCTCCCACTTTCGCGTAATCGCCAATGCGAATGTTGCCCAGGATTTTGGCGCCCGTGCCGATCACCACGCCGTTGCCGATGGTCGGGTGCCGCTTGCCGTGCTCTTTGCCCGTGCCGCCGAGCGTGACGCCCTGGTACATCAGCACGTCGTCGCCGATCTCGCTGGTCTCGCCGATCACCACGCCCATCCCGTGATCGATGAAGCAGCGCCGCCCGATGGTCGCGCCCGGATGAATCTCGATTCCCGTCATCGCGCGTGAGAATTGCGAAACCAGCCGCGCCGGCGTGAACCATCCCGCGCGATACAGCCGGTGCGCCGCCCGATGCAGCAGCATGGCATGAAACCCCGGATAGCACAGGATAATCTCGACAACGCTCCGCGCCGCCGGATCGCGCCGGAAAACGGTGTCGATCTGTTCCCGAATGGTGCCGAACACGCCTTGCCACATTATCGCGTGAAGCGGGCGGCGCCGTTCTTAATCCGGCATCCGCACCGGAATCACCCGATTCCCATGCCGCCGGTAAATCCGAAAATCCCAGTCGAGCGTGAACATTTCCGCGTCTTCGTGAATCTCCGACAAGCGCACCAGACACGCATCCGCCAGCGACATCGGCCGGTTGCGATACCGGCGCATCAGCGCCCGCAGATTCGCCTGCTCTTTCTGCACCCCCAGCGCGATCCGGATCACTCCCCGCTCCAGCAACTCGAAAATCGCATCGGCGTCCCGGCCCTCCCGCTTCAGCAGAAACGCCGCTTCGGTCAGCACCGGCTCGCACGTCAGCAGCGGAGGCCGCAGCCTTTTCCACTGCTCCACCGCCCACGCATGATGCCTCAACCCGGATGCGAGAAAGCTGACCAACGGACCGGTGTCGAGCAGCGCAATCCTCTTCCTCACTGGCCAAAGCCGTCCATATATTTCGGATTCTCGGCGAGGTCTTCAGGCAGCCCCTTCAAGCTGCCGGCCAGATCGCGCGCCAGCTCATAGCACGACCCCGCGCCGCCTGCCGATGGCTTGCGCAGCGCCTTTTCCAGGCTCTCCCGCACCAGCCTCGACTTCGTCACCCGTCGCGCCTTCGCTTCACGATTGAGCTGAGCCAGAAGTTCGTCCGGCAGCTTCAGCGAAATGGTGTGCATGAGCATAGAGTAATACGCACCATGTTTCCGTGCAATACCGGATGCACCGTTATATCCTAATCATTGTGCGGATCACGCTGATTTGTCTTCTCCTCGCCCTCTGCGCCTGCTCTTCCGAGACCCCACCCGCCAAGTCCTCCGGTGCCGCGCCGCCTCCCGGCGTCTCCGTCGCCACCAATAAGCATCCGCTCGCGAAGTATATCGAGCTGGTCGGCTTCCGCATGGCCGAATCCGGCGCCGGAAAATTGAAGATCACCTTCGGCGTCGTCAATCATTCCGACGCCGACGTCGGCGACCTCGGCTTGAAAATCATCCTCACCACCAGCGCCGCCAAACCCGACGAGCCGCCCATCGCCGAATTCGACGTTAAAGTCCCGGATCTCGGGCCGAAGGAGAATAAGGACGTCTCCGCCGTCGTCCCAACCAAGCTACGCATTTACGAGCTTCCCGACTGGCAGTTCCTCCGCGCGAAATTCGAAATCACGTCGCCCGCTCCCGGACAATAATGACCGACCGTCTTTATTATCACGATTCCTATCTGCGTGAATTTCGAGGACGCGTGGTCGATACCGCCGAGGAAGGGCGCCGCGTCTATCTCGATCGCACCGCTTTTTATCCCAGCTCCGGCGGCCAGCCCTTCGATGTGGGAACACTCTCCGGCGTCGCGGTCCGTGAAGTGATCGATGAAGAGGATCGCATCGCCCACCTGCTCGAATCTCCCTTGGGCGAAGCCGACGTAGAAGGGCAAATCGACTGGACCCGCCGCTTCGATCACATGCAGCAGCACACCGGCCAGCATCTGCTCTCCGCCGTTCTGCTCGAGCTGTTCGGCATCCCCACGCTCAGTTTCCACATGGGAGCCGTCAGCTCCAATATCGAAATCGGAGTTGACGAACTATCGCCATCGCGTCTCGATCGCGTGGAAGACCGCTGCGCCGGGATCATCGCCGAAGCGCGGCCGGTCACCGTCAGCTTTGAAGATTCCACCGCCGGTCTCGGCCTCCGCAAACCATCCGACCGAGCCGGCACCTTGCGCATCGTCTCCATCGCCGGTCTCGATCGCAGCGCCTGCGGCGGGACGCATTTGAAAACGACGGCCGAGATCGGGCCTCTTTTTCTGCGCAAGCTCGAAAAAATCCGCGGCAACACGCGCCTCGATTTCGTCTGCGGATCGCGCGCCTACGCTCATGCCCGCCAGGATTTTCGCACGCTTTCGGAAATCAGCAGACTCGTCTCGGTGCCGTTTGAAGAAGCGCCCGCGCAGATCGCCGCGTTGATCGAAAAGTCGAAGTCGCTCGAAAAATCGGCGCAGAAAACGGCCGCCGAGCTCGCCCAGCGCGAAGGCCGGGAACTCTACGCCGCCGCCGTGCCCGATGCCGAAGGCGTACGCCGCATCACCCAGCGCGGCCCCATCGATGAAGTCATGCGAGCCCGCGCGCAAGCCTTCACCGCCGGCTCCAAAGCGATTTTCCTGGCCGTGTGCGAGAATCCGCCGTCGATTCTTCTGGCCGCCTCGCCCGACGCGGGAATCCGCGCCGGCGATCGCGTCAAAGCGGCCGTCACTGCCGCCGGTGGACGAGGCGGAGGCAACCCCGCGCTCGCTCAAGGCAGCGTCCCCTCCGCCGCCGCTCTCGAGGAAGTGGCGAAGGCGTTAGCGGGGTACTGATTCTTTTTCTTCTGTTGGTGCCGGCGGTGCTGCTGTTTCTTCTTCTCTCGGCATCCGCGCGACGATCGCCGCGCGATGCTCCGCGTTGGCCCTGAGTTCTTTCATCCGCCCGCACGATTCCCATACCGGCGCTGCGCGCTCCAGCTCCGTCAGAGCGAGCGCCAGATGACCGAGCGACTCCTGCACGTGCGCCAGCGCTTCGTGCGCGATCGCCAGCCGCGAACCTCCGGTCGACTTCAGCCCGCCCACGGCGTGCGTCAGCAGCTCCCGCGCGCGCCCGTAGTTGGCGACGTCGGCGCACAATCCGGCGAGCGTCAACTGCATCTCCGCCAGCTCCTCGAATCTGCCGCCGATCATGTTTTCCTGCAGCGTCAGCGTGCGCTCGTATTCAGCGATGGCGCCCTTCAGATCGCCGGCCTCGCTGAGCGTTCGCGCCAGCTCCGACAGATCCCGCAGCGCTTCGCGGGACTGGCGGCCGAAGCGCTGCCCGTGGATGTGCAGCGCGCGCCTGAAACATTCTTCCGACTCCGCGTATTTTTCCTGCGCGCGATACGCCGCGCCCAGCTCAGCCAGCGCCCGGCCGGTATCGGCGTGCGTCTCGCCCAGGGTTTTCTCGTACAGCGCGGCGGCCTCGCGCAGCCTCGCCGTCGATTCCTCGGCGCGGCCCAACCGGTGGAACACGATCCCCAACTGCCGCAGCCTTCGCGCCATCAACTCCGGATCCGGACTGTTGCGGTGCGCATCG
>DATHCE010000270.1:0-6656 GCA_035319685.1 Bryobacteraceae bacterium
CGCATACTGGATAGATTATACCTGCACGCGAGCATGATAGAATTTTTCTCAATGGCTGGAACCCGGGATGCGCTGAATCCGTCCCATAAGAAGTTTTGATTGGACCGAAGGACGGGTTGAGTTTTACGCTCGTTAGCATGATGAAGCAGGATTTAATGGCGACGGACGCTTCCCTATTGCGGCGAGTCAGCCGCATTGTCAGTTCCGAAGTCTCGCTGGATGAGATGCTGGGCGAAGTACTGGGCCTCGCAGCTCAAGTGACGGGCTGCGACGCGTGCCTGGTGTTCCTGGTGGAAGAAGCGACCGGCGAGTTTGTGCTGCGCGCATCCTTGGTGCCGCGCATCGCCGAACTCGGAAACCTGCGCGTAAAAATGGGTGAGGGACTCACCGGCTGGGTCGCCGAGCATCAGGAGCCCATCGCGCTCGCCTCCAACGCGATGTCGCATCCGCGCTTCAAAATTTTCCCGACCATCATCGAAGACACCTACGAAGCGTTTCTTTCCGTGGCGCTGGTGAATCGCGGCAAGGCGATCGGCGTGGTCAATATTCATCATCGCGAACGGCATGAGCATTCCTCCGACGAGATCGCGGTGATTTCCTTCATTGGCGAGCAGATGGGCGGCGCGATCGCCAAGAGCCTGCTCGAAGAGGAAAACGCCCGGCTGGCCGAAGAGACGGCCGAGATGCGGCGGCAGCTCGAGACCCGCAAGATGGTCGAGCGCGCCAAGGGAATCCTGCAGCGCCGCCAGAACCTGACCGAAGAAGAAGCCTATCTGCGGATGCGCAACGAAAGCCGCCGCCTCCGCCGTCCCATGAAAGAAATGGCGGAAGCGATCATTCTGGCCGAGGAGCTGGGCCGGAAGGAATTGGTTCCTTTCAGGGAATAACTCGCCCGGGCTTTAGCGCAACAACTCGCGGGCTTTGGCCGCATCGGCTGCGCTGCCCGACGTATCTCCCAACGCTTTGCGCGCCAGGCTGCGATTCTGATACGCATTCGCGTATTTCGGATTCACCCGGATGGCCTCATCCAAATCCGCGAGCGCTTTTCGCGGGTCATGCGACAGATAATACGCGAACCCGCGAGCGTTGTAGGCCGGCGCAAAGCCGGGATCAGCGCGAATCGCTTGGCTCAGCTCGTCAATCGACTCTCTTAATTTTCCTGCTTTAAGAAGCTCGCGGCCGCGCTGATTGTGATCGGTCGCGGACTTGGTATCGCGTTTCGCCGGAAGCGCGGCTTCCGTCTCGACAGGTGTCTTGGCCGGTGTCTTGACGGGCGGCTTGATCTCCTCCTTGATCTCCTCCTTGACCTCTGCCTTAATCTCTGCTGGGCTTTCCTCTTTGACGGGCAGCTTGACCGCCTTGACCGGAGCGGGGGGAATCACCGGTGCCGGAGGAGCGGGGGGAATCACCGGCGCCGGAGGAGCGGCAACTGGCGCACTGGCAACCGGCGCAGGAGTCCGTTTGGGCGGCGGCGCCGGAATCGCGGCCTCGGTCGACAGCGCAGCCTCGGCTTTCGCCAGAACCATCTTGGCTTCGCCGTAATCGGGTTGCAGCCGGACCGCTTCTTTGAGATCGGCAACCGCCTCCGAATACCGCTTCAGCAGGAAATACGCGCTCCCTCGCGCGCACCAGGCAACAGGGTTTCCGGGCTGCAAACGAATGGCCTCGGTCCGATCCGCAAGCCCCTGCTCGTGCATGCCGAGCTCATGATAGGATCCGCCGCGCGCGATGAGCGCGACCGCGTAATCCGGCCGGAGCCGCACCGCCTCCTCGCGATCCGCCAGCGCCTTCTGATGTTCGCCCACGGCTGTGTAGACCACCGCGCGCGACAAATACAGGTCCGCGTCCTTGGGTTTGAGCCGCAGCGCGGACGTAAAATCGTCGATGGATTTGTCGTTCTGGTTTAGTTTCGACCAGGCAGCGCCCCGCAGCATGAGCGCGCGAACATTATCGCGATCCAGGCGCAGCACCCGGTCGAAATCGTCGATGGCGCGCTCGAAGTCGCCGGCCTGCCCGTAGGCGAATCCGCGATCGAGATACGGCGCGCTCGGGTCGGGTTTCAGGCGAATCGCTTCATCAAAATCGTCGATCGCGTCCCGGAAACGCCCCGCCGCCGTCAATGCCAGTCCCCTTCCCTTCCAGGGCTCCGGATCGTCGAGCCTCATGCGAATCGCTTTCGAATAATCGTCGATTGCGAGCGCGTGGTGGCCCAGCGCTTCATGCGACGCCGCGCGCTCGGCATAGACGGCAGAGACCGCCGAGCCCAGGTCGATGGCGCGCGTCAGATCGTCGATGGCGTTCTGTTGCTGGCCGAGTTTCTGGTAAATCTCCCCGCGCAGGCGCGGCGCTTCCGGGTCGTTGGGCGCCAGCCGGATTGCGTTACCCAAATCCTCGACGGCCTTGGCGGGAGCATTCAGCGATACTTGCACTTTCGCGCGGTGAACAAACGCTGGAGCGTTTTCCTCCGCGGCGATCGAGGCGCTGAACGAATCGAGCGCCTGCGCCCATTGCGCCGCTTGTTCGTAGCGGAGCCCCTGCTCGTATTCGCGCTGGGCTTTACGCGAATCTGCGGCGCAAGCGACCGCCGCGCTCAACAGAACGCAGAGAAACGCGCGCCGTGGAACACGTAAAAAAATCTGTCGCAACGCTCAGGCCCCCCCGTATTTCAGAATCGGAGTAACGCCTTAGGATCTTCACCCCAGCATAAACGCTGGGCGCCCCATCTGTCTATCCGGCAGCCAAGGGGATATCTTCATTGCCGCGGATTTGTCGTGAGAAACACTTGTCTTGCGCGTGAAATCACGCAGAAGCACTGGATGAAATCCCTCATCATCCGCGCATCAGCGCTCCATTTTAAGGACTTAATCGATGGCATGCGAATTGCATCCTTAGCCGGCGAATGGCGAGGTGTATTTCATGATCACTTCCGACCAACTTCGCAAAGCCATGCTCGATCCCGCCCTGGTCGCGGATCTCGGGGCGCATCATGTGGCCATGCTTGCCGCGCTCGCGCACAGGATTCAATTCCTGCCGGGGGAAACGATTTTCCGCGAAGGTGAACGCGGAACCTGGTTCTATTTCGTGATTTCGGGCGAAGTGGAACTCGAATTGAACGGCTCGGGTGAGCCCTTGCCTGTTGAAAAAGTCCTCCCCGGCCAAGCATTCGGCTGGTCGTCTTTGTTTGACGAGTCGAAGACTTTGGGTGAATCGAGACCACACTTTGCGGCTCGCGCGCGGACCCCGGTCGACGCTCTTGCCTTCGACGGGTCGGAACTGCGTACCGCGTTCCGTCAGGACCCCGAGTTCGGATACAGGTTCATGAGACGATTGTTGGCGGTCGCGACCGAGCGTCTCGACGAGACACGTCTCGAGTTGGTGCGCGCCAGTCGCGTAAAATCTTACGCGCACAACTGAATGCACTAAAATTACTCTTCAGCCCTCCAGCCCCGCAAATGAGGAGACGTCCTGCAATTTACGGGGCCGGGAGCTGGCGCGCGCAACCCGGCACCTCCCCTTTTGTTTTCACAACGGAAAGGCCCCCGAAAGCCCCGCGCGCAAACGCGGTGTCTAATGCGTAACGGCAGTCTTAGCCGCACCTTCCGAGATGGGAATTTCCTTCATCTTCGTCTTCATCTCCGGAATCGGGATCGCGACTTCCAACACTCCGTCGGCAAACTTCGCCGTAGTTTTGTCGGCCGTCGCTCCTTCCGGTAGCGGAATTGCGCGGTAAAATTTTCCGTAGCTTCGCTCGGATCGGAAGTATCCTTCACGCTTTTCTTCCTTCTCGAGCTTCCGCTCGCCTTCGATCACCAGCACGTCGTCGGCAACGGACACTTTCACTTCTTCCTTCTTCAAACCTGGAAGTTCGGCTCTCACTAGCAGCCGATCCTTGTCCTCGCTTACCTCGATCACGGGCCGCCAGACGGCTTCGCCGGTGCCCTTGGTCATGAAGCGATCAAGTTCCTCACTGAGGAGCTTCATCCATGCAAACGGATACTTGCCAAACACGCCTGCACGAAACAGCGGCGTGTCCAGACTCAAATCGAAATCCGGAATTGGAACCAAGCCCTTCTCCGGAATAGTTGATTTAGTAACTTTGACGTCGGCCATGACGAACATCTCCTTTCAATGGTCGTTATGATCGTGCCCTAGGCCGCTTGAGGAGAATTTGTGCGACCGCGCTTCAAAAAAATCAATCGGCGGCTTGCGGCACTGGAGTTGGTCGGTTTCCTTATAAGAACGTGCACCCTCCGTACCAAATCCGCCGCCCGCACTGGCGCTTGGGATGCAGGAAGTATTTTCTCAAAGGGGGGTTGCGTTATGACGCTCGACCGGTGTTTTACGGTTCTCGAACGAAATCAGATTCAGTATTCGCACTCGATCCATCCCCCCGCCTGGACCGCGAGGGAGGTCGCGGCAGCGGAGAAGATGCCGGCGCACCGGATGGCGAAAATCGTGGTTTATCACGGGGATAACGGCTATGGCATGCTGCTTTTGCCGGCCGATTATGTGGTGAACTTCGGTGAAGTGCTGCGCCTGTTGGGTTTGCGCGAGATTCGCCTGGCGAGCGAAGCCGAACTTGCCGAATTGTTCCCGGATTGCGAATTGGGCGCGATGCCGCCATTCGGCAATCTGGTGGAAATGCCTGTCTTAGTCGAGGAAAGCGTGGCGGATTCGGAATTCATCGCGTTCAACGCCGGAACGCATCGCGATGTGATCCACATGAACTTCGCCGATTTTCGGTCGCTGGTGAATCCGCTAGTTGCTTCGTTTGCCTTTCCCCAGGTAGTCGTCGCGGCTACGTAAATTGGGTGAATTTGCGCCGATTTCGCGCAGGCCGACGGCTCTTCTGACGCAGAGAGCGGTCGTGTGTCGAATCTCGACAAGGAGGTCTAATCCCATGCCGAAATGGATGAAATTCGCCTTATTGGGTCTGCTGCTTTTGTTAGTGGCGGCCATTCCGCTGGCGATGATCCAGCCTGACACCGCATCGGACACCGGTTCGATCGGCGGATTGATCACAGATGAAATGGGACCCGTGGCGGGAGCCGTGATCGAAGCCCACCTGCAGGTGACCGGCGCGTTCGCACACGCCGAATCCGACGCAAGCGGCCATTATCACATCGAAAATCTCCGTCCCGGCCATTATTCGTTGTGGGTCCAGGCCGATAAGCACGATTCCGTATGGGTTGCGCAAGTGACCGTGGACCGGGGAGTGGTTGCCCACGAAGATGTTTTCGTCCACAGAACCCATCTTCCAACTCCGACCAGCGATTGAATCAGCTATGGCACAGCAGGCATGCCGCGCGCGCCTGATCCTGATCGTCACAAGCGAGGCTGTAAGATTGGCCGTGCATCGTCCATGAGATCGCTTTCGCGCCGGAACGCGATTCGTCGACCACGGAAACATGATTATCCACATTGCCGGATGAATTGGTCACCGTCAGCGTTCCGCCGTGAAAGTCGATTTCCGCCGCAGGTCCGCCGTTAGTCACGTGCGAGGTCAGGTGCGCGCCGACCAACTTGACCGATGCCGCCTCGCGAAGCGGAACATCGAGACCGGTGCGAGCCTGAATCCACCCGCGGATCTGCACCGCGCTGGACGATCGAATTCCGGCATCCGGACGCGAATGAAGAGTCCACGCCGCGCCTCCGGCCATCATCGCGGCGGCCATCGCCCACCCCAGACGGCGGGAAACCGGGCGCGACCGTTCCGGACGGGTCCCCGTTTGAACGCGCTTCGACAACTCCTCCGGGGCGCGAACCTGCCCCAGATGCCGGTCCAATACCAGTTCCAACGCGATTTCCTTGAGTTCAGGCATACTTGATTCCTCTGAGACGGCGCTCGAGAATTTTATGCGCGCGATTCAACCGCGACGCTACCGTGCCCGGCGAACAGCCGAGCGCTGCGGCGATCTCATCGTAGGAAAGTCCTTCGGTGTACCGGAGCACCACCACCAGCCGATGCTCGGGCGACAACTTCGCCACCGCGCCTTGAACATGCTGTTGCATCTCCTCGCGCATCAGGTCTTGAAGCACCGTGCAATCGGACCCTCGCAGCGAATCGAAAAAATCCTCGACGAACATCAGCATCCTCGATCGCCGCTGCCGGTCCAGACAACAATTCACCACCACGCGGTACAGCCACGCGTCGAACCCCGCTTCGCCCTGAAATGCCTGCCCGCCTTTAAATCTATGAATGCCCGACAGAAGCTTCAAGAAAACATCCTGGGCGATATCGAGTGCCGTGGCCCGGTCCCCCGAATAGCGCAAAGCGATCGAGTAAACGCGGTCCTGATAGGTCTCGAAAAGCGCGCGAAACGCATCGCGCTCGCCCCGCCGGCAGGCGGCGATGACTTCGCGGTCGTTTCCTTCGAGAACCATGGTCTACTCCTTTTAAACGTAGCACCCGGCCGGGTTCTTCCGATTTTCTTTCTGACATGGAGAAAAGCCGGAACCGCGACTTGCCGGACGGCGTAAACACAATAGTGGCGAACCGGAACCCAGGCCAAAACAGCAGGGCCGATACCCTAGTGCTGCTGGCGATTGCGGCCGCAGTCGCGCTGGTCCACGTACTTACCAATGATCGCTACGGGTTTCATCGCGACGAGCTCCAGTTCTTGAGCGACGCGCTGCATCTGGATTGGGGATTCGTC